>JBHHXL010000015.1:0-30426 GCA_046757065.1 Anaerolineae bacterium | reverse complement strand
GCTTCACCTTCGCCCCCGAAGCCGCCACCGACCGCATGCGCGACGTCATCAACAAGTACATCGCCACTGAAGACCTGCTCACCGTGGCCGACGAGGTCTACCAGCGCGGCTGGCGGCTGATCAAGCTCTATTTCATGATCGGCCAGCCGACCGAAACGAACGAGGATGTGGCCGCCATCGCCCGCCTGGGCAAACGGGTGCTGGATATTGGCCGCAAGTATCACGGCCGCAAGGCCCAGGTGCGTCTGGGCGTGTCCACCTTTGTGCCCAAGCCGCACACGCCTTTCCAGTGGGCCCCGCTGGCCCAAATCGACGACATCCGGCGCAAGCAAGAGCTATTGCGCCGTGAGTTACGGGGCGCGCGGGGGGTTATCTTCAACTGGAACGATCCCTTGGAAAGTTTACTGGAAGCCTTTCTGTCGCGGGGCGACCGCCGCCTGGGGGCGGTGATCAAAACCGCCTGGGAAAACGGGGCCAGGTTCGACGCCTGGGGGGATCACTTCAAGCCAGAGGCCTGGTTCGATGCCTTTGCCGCGCACGGCCTGGAACCGGCCTGGTACGCCCACCGGCCCCGGCTGGCCGACGAGGTTTTCCCCTGGGACCACATCGACGCCGGGGTGCAAAAGCGCTGGCTGCTGCTGGATTGGTACTCGGCTCAGAAGGGCGAAACCAAGGTGGACTGCCGCGAGCACTGCTACCACTGCGGCATCCTGACCGCCTTCAAGGGGCTGCGGGCCAACACCCCGCCTCCTGCCTGGGAGTGCCCGCCCATCCGCAACCCGCGCTGGAAGACGCTGGCGGAGAAGGGCGAGGTTATTGGCCTGACACCCATCGTCAAGGAGAATATGGCCCGGGCCAGAGTGCCGGAACTTTGAAGGAGTGAATTTGGAGGTTTGTTGGACAACCAGCCATCATTGGATATAATTAACGCATCTGGCGTATAGCGCGTGAGCAAAGGACGAAGAGCGATGTATATCTCTCGACGGTTTATCCTGCGTTGGGGCACGGTCTTTATGATGAGCACTATGTTAGCCAGCGCCTTCGTGTACTTCGCCGCTGATACGGAAGCCATTAACCGCCGCCTCGAGGCGGTTCCCTACTACGCCCGCACCTATCTCAATAAGTTTCGTCCAAAGCCCTCGGCCCCGCCCCCGCCGCAGGTGTCAACAATTGCTCCGGAGATGTTGCTGCAAGCTCGCTCCTCCCCAGGCGGGGAATCGGAGCCAGCCAGCGACACCCCGGCCCTCTTCAATGAAGAAAGCTTAAACACAACTGCCGGAACGGCGGTTGAGCAGTCGCCAGCCGTGCCGGTAGCTGCCATCGCGCCACAGGTCAGCCTGACCGGCTTCAGCCACGATTGGCAAACCTGGAACAATTGCGGCCCGACCACCATCGCTATGAATCTGAGCTTCTACGGGCGCGCGGAAACCCAGGTGGAGTCGGCCCAGTTTCTCAAGCCCAACCAGGATGACAAAAACGTCAATCCGGAGGAACTGGCCGCCTACGCCCGCACGCTCGGCTTTGAGGCCACAACCCGCGTCGGCGGCAATCTGGAATTGCTCAAGCGCCTGTTGAGCAACGGCCTGCCGGTCATCGTCGAGACCTGGCTCGACCCGGAGGACAACGGCGGCCTGGGGCACTATCGCCTCTTTTCTGGCTACGATGAGGCCGGGCGCTATTTCCTGGCCCAGGACTCGCTGCGCGGGCCGGAGATCCAGGTAGATATGGATGAGTTTGACCAATTCTGGCGCGTCTTCAATCGCAAGTACGTGGTCGTTTACCGCCCCGAGCAGGCGCAGTTGGTCCAGGCCATCCTCGGCCCGGATGCGATGGATTGGGCTATGCTCGAACGGGCGCTCACCGCCGCCCAAAGCGAAGCCAGGGTCAACCCCGCCGACCCGTTCGCCTGGTTCAACATCGGCTCGACCTACGCCCAGTTGGGCGAGCCGGAGCTGGCGGCCAGCGCCTTCGACGAGGCGCGCCGCATCGGCCTGCCCTACCGCATGTTGTGGTACCAGTTCGACATCTTTGAGGTCTATCTGGCCGTAGGTCGCTACCAGGACGTGATCGATTTAGGCACGGCTACCTTGAAAGCCACCGGTGGCCTGGAAGAGATTTACTACTACCGTGGCCTGGCCCGCCTGGCAGTGGACCAGCCTGAGGCGGCCGCCGCCGATTTCCGGGCCGCGCTGGACTATAACCCCAACTTCGTCCCGGCCGCCGAGGCTCTGCTGGCGCTGGGTGGCTCCTCGTGACCTCAGGCCGGGCCGGGCATCTGGTCCGATCCGCCAGCATCGTGATGGCCGCCTTCGCGGTCGACAAAGTCGTCGGTTTTGTGCGCCAGGCGGTGATCGCCCGGGCCTTCGGCGTTGGCGCGGATCTGGATGCCTACTTCGCCGCTTTTCAACTCCCCGATTTGATCTTTACCCTCATTTCCGGTGGGGCGCTGGCCACGGCTTTCATCCCCATCCTCAGCGAGCGGCTGGCGCACGATGACCCCGCCGGCGGCTGGCGGCTGACCAGCGCCGTGATCAACGTTGTCTTTGTGGTGGTGAGCCTGCTGTCGCTCCTGGCCGCGTTGCTGGCCCCGCTGCTGGTCCGGGCGGTCATTGCCCCCGGCTTTTCTCCGGCAGAGCAGCAACTGACCGCCAATTTGATGCGGCTGGTGCTGCTATCCACCATCATTTTCAGCGTCAGCGGCATCGTGATGGGCGTTTTGAACGCCCACCAGCACTTCCTATTGCCGGCAGTGGCCCCCATTTTTTACAATCTGGGCCTGATCTTCGGCGCGCTGGCTTTGACCTCGCGCTGGGGCACATTCGGCCTGGTCTTCGGGGCCATCATTGGCGCGGCGGCGCACCTGCTGATCCAGGTGCCGGGGCTGATCCGCTATGGCGCGCGCTACAGCCCAACGCTTGGCTTGCGAAACGCCCACCTGTGGCAGGTGTTGCGCCTGATGGGCCCCCGCGTGGTGGCCCTGGTTATCATCAAGATCAACTTTCTGGTCCTTTTCAACCTGGCCTCGCGCCTGGGCGAAGGCAGCGTCTCGGCCCTGAACTTCGGCTGGCTGCTGATGCAGTTGCCCCAAACGATCATCGGCACGGCCCTGGGCATCGTCCTTTTCCCCACCCTGTCCGAGCTGGCCGCCCGGGGCAACATCGACGGCCTGCGGACCACGCTCTCGCAAGCGTTGCGGATTATGGTTGCCCTCTCCCTGCCGGCTACGGTGGGCCTGATCGCCCTGGGGGTGCCGCTGATCCAGATTCTCTTCCAGCGCGGCGAGTTCGACCAGGCGGCCACCCTGGCCGTTTACGGGGCCCTGCGTTTTTGGGCGCTGGCCCTGCTGGGGCACGCCGCCCTGGAGGTGGTCAACCGCACTTTCTACGCCCAGAAAGATACGGTTACCCCTCTCTACGCGGCGGCCGTGGCTATGGTCATCAATCTGGCTCTGGCCCTGCTGCTGTATCGCCCTCTGGACGCGGGCGGCCTGGCCCTGTCGAACGCGGTCGCCGTCTCCGGCGAAGTGTTATTGCTGCTGCTGATCGCCCATCGCCGGCTGGCCGGCGTGGAGGCCGGGCGGATGGCCGCCACCTTAGGCCGGGCCATCCTGGCCGCCGCCGTTATGAGCGCAGCCATCTTCGCCTTCCGCCTGGTTCTGCCCCAGGCCGGCCCCCTGTTGTACGGCTTCGGCGGGGGCCTGATCGGCCTGGCCGCCTACATCGCCGCCGGGCTTCTACTGCGCATCGAGGAATTTCAATTGATGCCCCAGTTGGCCTGGCGACGCTGACCATCTCCCCCAAAATCAGGAAAACTCTGTAGAGACTTTGCCGCCCGGATATGCTAGGATACAACTGTAAACTATATTAAAGGGCGGCGACTTATGCTTTTGGACACCTGACCTCTTTTGTGTTCTGGTTATCCTGAACGCGCTCCCAACGAAATCAAACACGATACCCCTATCCGCACTGGCTACGCCCCCGTCACAATTTATGAAGTGGAGTATAAAATGAAGCCGTTTTATTTATTGCTTCTTGGCTTGATAGCTATGATCTTATTGGCCTTTACCTGGGGATTTGGAGCGCTGGCGGGGGGCGTGGCTGTCTATCTCACCACCTCCGAAGCGGCGGTGATGGCGGCAGACCAGCCGCTGATGGCTGCCGGAGCATCGGAGCCGGTTGACGCGGAAGAAGAATACTACCGGGGTTTGTACGACAACTGTCTCTTCTTCGTCCGCTCGGTGGATCAGTGTGCGGCCCTGGTTATCAAAGCGAAGCAGAACAGTTGGTTTGAGAAACCCTCCATCAACTGGCACTGGCCGCTGTCAGCCGGGGAGCAGCGGGATACAACTTGAGACGTCCTGTGCCTTTACCAAAACCTCGTCGTCGTTGAGTCTCTGGGAGGGAATAATCCTCATGACATCTGGCCCTATCAGAGTTCTGCTGGTCGAGGACGATGCCAGCGGTGCTCACTTGATACGTAAGGTCCTGTCGAACATCACCACGACTCCATTCGAGGTGACCCGCGTCAAGCGCCTTGACGAAGCATCGACCCAACTGGACAGGCAGAACATCGATGTTGTTCTACTGGACCTCTCCCTCCCCGATAGCGGGGGGTTGGAGACGCTGCTGCGCCTTCATCATCATGTACCCGGCGTGCCGGTGGTCGTGTTGACCGGCACGGACGATGACGCCCTGGCCATCAAGGCCATTCAGGCCGGCGCTCAAGATTACCTGGTGAAGGGGCAGATCGACAGTAATCTGGTGGGGCGTACCCTGCGCTACGCCATCGAGCGCCAGCGAACCGCCGAGGCATTGCACAAAAGCCATACCATTATTGAAAACAACGCCGATGGCATCGTCATCCTGGACGGAGATGGCAGCATACGTTTTATCAACTCAGCGGCGGAGGAGCTTTTCGGTCTCAAGGCCCAGGAGTTAACGGGGGAGCTGCTCGGCTTTCCACTTACATCGGACAACCCGGCGGAGATGAACCTCGTTTCCAGACAGGGCCAGAAGATCATCGCCGAAATGCGCGTGACCGAAATCGAGTGGGAAGGCCAGACGTCCTACCTCATCTCGCTGCGCGATATTACCGAACGGCGCCAGGTCGAGGAATCCGAGCGCGAGCAACGCGAGCTGGCCGAGGCGCTGCGCGAGGTCGGGGTGGCCCTGAGCAGCGCCCTGGACTTTGAGGCCGTGCTGGACCGGATGCTCGACCAGATCGCCCGCGTCGTGGCCTACGACGCAGCCAACATCATGCTGGTCAAAGACGGGCGCGTGTCTACGGCCCGCATGCGCGGCTACGAGCAATTTGGAGAACAGGTGGCCCAGGATATCGCCGGGCTATCCTTCGAGGTCGCCAACACGGCCAATCTGCGCTGGATGGCGGAAACGGGCCAACCGCTGGTCATCCCCGATACGGCGGATTACCCGGATTGGGAGCAGGTCAGGGCCTGGGCGCACGTCCGGTCGTGGGCCGGCGCGCCGATTATGGTTCAGGGCCAGATCGTCGCTTTTTTCTCGCTGGACAAGGTGGAGCCCGATTTCTACCAGCCCAAGCACGCCGACCGGCTGGCGGCCTTCGCCGGGCAGGCGGCCATTGCCATCGAGAACGCCCGCCTCTACGACCAGATTCGACAGCGGGTTGACGAGCTAACCACGCTGAATATGATCAGCCAGGTCATCACCTCCACGCTGGACTGGAAAAAGGCGCTGACCATCATCACCGAGCACACCACCCGCCTGCTGGACGTGGAGGCCACTTCGCTCGTCCTTCACGATGAAACGACCGACGACCTCCAGTTCGCCGTCACCGCCGGCAAAGGGGCGGACATTGTGCGAGAGATGCGGCTGGCTATAGGCCAGGGCATTGCTGGCTGGGTTGTCAAGCACGGCAAACCGTTGTTGGTTCGGGACGTTCAGGAGGACCCGCACTTCTGCCGCGATTTCGACCGCAGGAGCGGGTTTACCACCAAATCGGTCCTATGCGTGCCTTTGCAGACCAAGCACCAGACCATCGGGGCCATCGAAGCGATCAACAAACAGAACGGCAACTTCGATCAGGCGGACTTGCGCCTGTTGGGTTTGCTGGCCGCGCCGGCAGCCACGGCCCTCGAAAACGCCCGGCTGTACGAGCAGGCCCAGCAGGAAATCGCCGAACGCAAACGCGCCGAAGCGGCCCTGGAAGAAGAACGAGCTACGCTGGCCCGCCGGGTTCAAGAGCGGACGGCGGATTTGAGCGCGGCCAACGCCAAACTGGCCGAGGCTGCCCGCCTCAAAGACGAATTTCTGGCCAGTATGAGCCACGAGCTGCGAACGCCGCTAAACGCCGTCCTGGGCCTGTCGGAAGCCCTCCAGGAGCAGGTCTACGGCCCCCTCAATGAGGACCAGGAGTCGATCTTGCGTAGCATCGAGGAAAGCGGCCGCCACTTGCTGTCGTTGATCAATGACATCCTCGATCTGTCGAAGATCGGCGCCGGTAAATTGGAGCTGGAGCTTGGCCCCGTTTCGGTGAAATCGGTGTGCCAGGCCAGCCTGCGCCTGATCAAGCAACTGGCCCATAAGAAACGGCTGAAGGTCTCCTCTAGCTTCGACAGCCAGGTAACCACCATCCAGGCCGATGGGCGTCGCTTGAAACAGATTCTGGTCAACTTGATGAGCAATGCGGTCAAGTTTACCCCGGAGGGCGGCAAGATCGGTTTGGAGGTCGTGGGCAACGTCGAGCAGCAACTGGTCAATTTCACCGTTTGGGACACCGGTATCGGCGTGGCCCAGGACCAGGTGGCAACGTTGTTTCAACCTTTTGTCCAGGTGGATAGCAGCCTGTCGCGGTCATACGAAGGCTCGGGCCTGGGCCTGTCGCTCGTTTACGGCATGGTTGAGTTGCACGGCGGCAGCCTCTCCGTCGAGAGCGAGCCGGGCCGGGGCAGCCGGTTCATCGTCTCCCTCCCCTGGGAGGGGCCAGGCCGGGCAAACGGCGCGATTTACGAACCGGCGTCGGCGCTGACCGGACTGGTTCCGCCAGAGATGCCGGCCATCCGGCAGGCACTGATCATAGAAGATTCGCCGACCACGGCCAGCCAGTTCAACCGCTACCTGAACAGGCTGGGGGCCGATACGATTATCCACCGCCGGGGGGACGGCGCTGTCAAAAAGGCGTTGGAGACCAAACCCAACGTCATCATCCTGGACATCCGCCTGCCGGACCTGTCCGGTTGGAACGTGTTGGCCCGGCTCAAGGCCAACCCACTTACCAAAGACATCCCGGTCCTCATCGTCTCGGTCGTTGACGACCGCCCGCACGGGTTGGCGATGGGCGCCGCCGAGTACCTGGTCAAGCCGATCTCGCATCACGATCTTCAACAGGCTTTGCATAAGATTTTGCCCCGGAATGGAACCTCCGCCGGGCAAAAGGCGCTGGTCGTCGTGCCGGATAGGTCGCCAAAATCGGACCGCCCCTTGATCCTGCTGGCGGAGGATAATGAGTCTAATATCAGCACGGTCTCCGATTACTTGCTGGTCAACGGCTACCAGGTTGTCGTCGCCCGCAATGGGGAAGAGGTCATTGAGCGGGCCAGGGAGGAGAACCCCGAACTCATCCTGATGGATATCCAGATGCCCGGTATGGATGGGCTGGAAGCAACCCGCCTCATCCGGGCCGACTCTTCGCCGCGTGTGGCCGGGACGCCCATCATCGCCCTGACGGCGCTGGCTATGCCTGGCGACCGGGAGCGATGTTTGACCGCAGGCGCGAATGAATACCTCAGCAAGCCTGTCAGTTTGAAAGGATTACTCAGAACAATCGAGACCCAACTATAGACGTTCAGAAAATGTTTTTGAATAGCGCTAAAACAGGTGTCAAGTGTCAGGTGTCACGGTTTTTCCCCTGACACCCTGACACTTATGATCCAGGAGTCAAAATCCTTTTTTGAAAAGCTATAAATTGATGAATACCAGTTCGATGGAACCGGATCTGAAGTACAAAAGCAACATCCTCATCGTCGATGATGAACCGGCAGGGCGCAAGACCCTGGAATCGTTGCTGATCGACCCAGGCTATCAGTTGACGCTGGCCAGCAGCGGCCCCGAGGCCCTGGCAAAAGCCACCAGGGTTGCCCCGGATGTTATCCTGCTGGATGTGGTGATGCCGGATATGGACGGCTTTGAGGTTTGCCGCCAGGTGCGGGCCGATCCGACTCTGGCCGAAGTCCCCGTCATCCTGGTCACCGCGCTGGAGGATCGCGAATCTCGGATGCAAGGCATCAGGGTCGGGGCCGACGACTTCATCTCCAAGCCGTTCGACCGCATGGAGCTGCGGGCGCGGGTGCGGGCTATCATCGACTTGAACCGCTACCGCCGTTTGCTGGCAGAGCGCACCCGGTTCAAATGGGTTGTCGAGCAGGCCGAAGATGGCTATCTGATCGTGGATAGCGGCGGTCACATCCTTTACGCCAATCCGCAAGCGAGGCTTTACCTGGGCCTGCTGGCTGGCAGGCCCGAAGCGACGCTCGAAACATTCCCGGAGCTGGCGAAAAAACAGTTTCGCTGCGAGCCGCAGGAGATGTGGCTGCCCCCTCTGGAGCCATCGCCCGGTCAAGCGCCGCGCTACCTGGTCCAACCTGAAACGCCGACGGCCAAAGCCTTTTGGTTGCAGGTGGACTATCTGGGCCTGCCGGCCGGGCCGGACACGTCCTGGATCATCCGCCTGCGCGACGTGACGACCCAGATGGCCTTGCAGCGCGACACCCGCGCCTTTCACGAAATGATCCGCCACAAGCTGCGCACGCCGTTGCAAAACGCCTTCAGTAGCCTGGAGCTATTGGCCAGATGCGCCCCAACCCTGTCTGAGGCCGAGATCGCCCGCATCTCTGAGAGGGCCTTTCAAAGCGTCAACCGGCTTCACACCGAAATTGAGGATATTCTTGACTACCTGAACGCGCCCAATCTGGCTCAATCCGGCGCGTGCTTCAAGCTGGCCCAACTCCAGCCGGTCGTTGACGAGATCAGAACGATGCTCTGCCTGGAGGCGGTGAGGGTGGTCTGCCCGCAAAGCATCCAAGACCTGCGGCTCTTACTCCCGCCGCGCTCGGTTAAATTGATCTTTCTGGAAATTCTGGAAAACTCCAAGAAATTCCATCCGAACCTGGCTCCAAACGTGGAAATCATCGCCCTGCTCTCCCCTGAAAACGAGGTCAACATCCAGATTTGCGACGATGGGGTGTCGCTCTCACCGGCGCAACTGGCCCAAATGTGGCATCCGTACTACCAGGGCGAGAAGCATTTCACCGGCGAGGTCAATGGCATGGGCCTGGGCCTGTCCACCGTGGCCGCGGTAGTCTGGAATGTCGGCGGAAAATGCCATGCGCACAACCGGCAGGGTCAGCCGGGACTCAATATCGAACTCGTACTGCCTCTGGCAGAAGATCATGGAGGACCCAATGAATGAGCCAGCCGAAATCCTGATCGTTGACGACGAACCCAGCGCCCATCGAACCCTGGAGGCGTTCTTACACCGGGAAGGCTATGCCCTGACTTTCGCCACGAGCGGGCAGGAGGCGCTCGATCAACTCGACCGGTTTGAGGCAGATACCATCCTGCTCGATGTGATGATGCCCGGCCTGAACGGCTTTGAAGTTTGCCAACGACTGAAAGAGGATGAGCGGTGGCAGCACATCCCGGTCATTTTGATCACCGCCCTGGATAGCAAAGAGGACCTGGTGCGTGGCCTCGACGCCGGCGCTGACGAGTTCCTGCACAAACCGGTCAGCGGCCTCGAACTGCGGGCGCGGGTGCGCTCGATGCTGCGCATCAAGAAGCAATTCGATGAACTCCAGGCAGCGTTGCGCTTGAGAGAAGAACTCTCCGATATGATTGTGCACGATTTGAGGGTCCCCCTGGCCTCCATTCTGGGCTTCAGCCAACTGCTGGCAGAAACTGCCACCAACCCGGACGACGTAGTCTGCCTGCAAACGATCCACACTGAAGCCCGCCGTTTGAACTCGCTGATCGATGATATGCTGATGCTGGCCAAAATGAAATCGTGCGAGTTAATTTTGAACCGTTCGCTGGTCGACTTGAACCAACTGGTGCAAAAGGCTCAGACTGGCTACCAGGCTATTGCCAGGCCCAAGCGGATCAACCTGAACCTCGATCTTCCGCCAGAGCCCCCACAAGTTTTCCTTGACGTGAATCTGTTCCAGCGGGTGTTGGACAATCTGGTTTCAAATGCGGTCAAATTTTCTCCAACCGATAGCGAAGTTACCATCAAGGTTGAGTACCCGGGGCCGGAACCGGCCCCAGCGCAGGTTCGGCTCAAGGTTCAGGATGAAGGGCCGGGCATTCCCCCCGGAGATCGGGAACGGATTTTCGGCAAGTTTGAAACCGTTGCCCTGCAACGGCGAGGCGCTTCCCAGGTTGGGCTGGGGCTGGCCTTTTGCAAGATGGCCGTCGAGGCCCACGGCGGGCATATCTTTGTGGACGGTAATGGGTCGAACGGCAAAGGCGCGGTCTTTGTGGTGGAGATTTAACCACCCGTAGCACCCCCCCACTTCCCCCAAACTCTGGCATAATTTACGGCCAAATGGTATAATCAGAAAACAATCCCAAATTATCGCTAAGGCAAAAACCCAGCACGAGGGGGTGTTGTGATGTCTGGACACAGCAAATGGAGCACGATTAAGCGCAAGAAAGGGGCTGAAGACGCCAAGCGAGGCAAGTTATTCACCCGTCTGGCGCGCGACATTATAGTCGCGGCCCGTAATGGCGGCGGCGACCCCGGCACAAACGCAACGTTGCGTATGGCCGTCGATAAGGCCAAAGCCGCCAACATGCCCAAAGATAACATCGAGCGAGCGATTAAAAAGGGCACCGGCGAGCTGGCCGGCGGCACTATGGAAGAGATCACCTATGAGGGCTACGCCCCGCACGGGGTGGCCATGCTGGTGCAATGTTTAACCGATAACCGCAATCGCGCCTTGAGCGACATCCGGCGCATCTTTAACCGGCAGGGCGGCAGTCTGGCGGAGGCGGGGGCCGTAACCTGGATGTTCGATACCAAGGGCTACATCACCATCCCCCACAATGACCTGGACCCCGACGAGGTTTTTATGACCGCCGTCGACGCCGGCGCTGAGGATATTGAAATTGACGCCGAGATGATCGAGATTTATACCCCTCCCGATGCCTTGCATACCGTCTCCCAGGCGCTGGAGGCTGGCGGCTTAAGGCCCGACGAGACGGAATTATCGCAGGTTCCCAAAAACGAAATTGCCCTGGGCGAAAAGGAAACTCTGCAAATTATGAATATGATTGAGGCCCTGGAAGAGCTTGACGACGTGCAGCGCGTCTATTCAAACCTGCATATCAGTGACGAGGCGCTGTTGGCCCTGGAAAGGGTTGTTTGATTGTCTCGCGTCATCGGCGTTGACCCCGGTACGGCCACCACTGGTTGGGGCCTGGTAGAAACCATTGCCAGTGGGCACCAGCTAAGCCTGGTCGCCTACGGCGCGATCACGACCCGGGCCAATACCCCTTTGCCCCAGCGATTGCAGAAAATCTACGCCGGGTTGAGCGATCTTGTGGCCAAGTGGCAGCCCGACGCAGCGGCGGTGGAGGAATTGTTTTTCAGTAAGAACGCCAAAACCGCCCTGGCGGTCGGTCACGGGCGAGGGGTTGTCTTACTCGCGCTGGCGAACGCGGGGCTGTCCGTCGCCGAATATAAACCCCTCGAAGTGAAACAGGCCATCACCGGCTACGGAGGAGCCGACAAACGCCAGATGCAGTCGATGGTTCAGATGCTCCTCGACCTGGACGATATTCCCCAT
Organism: Anaerolineae bacterium; assembly: GCA_046757065.1. Classification (GTDB taxonomy): domain Bacteria; phylum Chloroflexota; class Anaerolineae; order 4572-78; family JBHHXL01; genus JBHHXL01. Next base: position 18,605 of record JBHHXL010000015.1, on the reverse strand, counting down.
CCTGACGATGCAGCCGATGCGCTGGCCGTGGCTATTTGCCATCTGCATTCGGCGCGCTGGCTTGATCGGTTAACCGGTTAACCAGTCAACCAATTGACCATTCAACCAGGCGACCTATGATCGGTTTTCTACGCGGTGAGATCATCGATAAAGACGAGACTTCGTTCTTGTTGGATGTGAACGGCGTTGGCTATCGCCTCCTGGCCCCCACGTCGCTGTTGGACGAATTGTATCCGGGCAGCCGGGTTCAAGTCTTCACCCACCTTCACGTTCGAGAAACCGAACTGACGTTGTATGGCTTCGCCGGGCAAGAAGAGTTAAGCCTGTTCCAAACGCTGCTGGGCGTGCAGGGCATCGGCCCCAAGGTTGCGCTGGCCATCCTGTCCCACATACCTCCCGAAACGCTGCGCCAGGCCATCGCCCGGGACGAGGCGGCCTTACTGGCCCGCGTGCCGGGGATCGGGCCGAAAAAGGCCAGGCAAATTGTTTTTCAGTTGAAAAGCAAGGTGGGCTTCGAAGATGTGTTTGCCACAACGGTGCCCATCGACGGCGACGATAGCGAGGTGGTGGCCGCGCTGACGACGCTTGGCTACAGCGTCGTCGAGGCGCAGGCGGCGTTGCAGCAATTGCCCAAAGAGGCGAAGGATGAGCCAATCGAGGAGAAAGTGCGCCTGGCTTTGAGCCGGCTATCTAAGTTATAAGGGCTGCAAAGGTGATCGCTATGATGGACCCGGAGAAGGTGGCCGCCAACCGGCGAACATACCAGCGAGCCTTGGCTGCGGCCTTAAAAAAGACTAGTTCTCACATTTTCTGTGGTTGCTCTAATTATCGGATAAATCATAGCCCGGATTCCCCGCGCAGAGCGTGAGCGGATAATCTCGCCCTATAAATCCGAAAATTCTGCTAATCCGGGCTATATAAGGTAGCCAAAAACAGCACAACCACAGAATCTGATAGAATCAGAAAAAAGATTGTAACGGCCCTGGCCCAGATGCCCGAGGTCCGGCGGGCGATCTTATGAGGAAGGCCGCCGCTGACGCGGTCGATCTGGCCGGTGAGGCCGTGGCGTTCGTCGGGACCTGGTTAGCGGATGCGGAAGCAAAATGAAGCGGCCTGCCAAGACCGCTTGTAAAGTTGGTTAACCGGTCAACCGGGTAGCCGGTTAACTGGTAACCAGCTACCCAATCTCCAGATGAATTGGGCAAGTTATTCAAATCTCATTTCCAAGTGCCGGTCACCTATAGCCTGAATCGCTACCGTTTGGTATACTGAGGCGCTTTCCTGGCCCGCTTGAGGCCCGGCTTCTTACGTTCTTTGGCCCGGGCATCACGGGTAAGCAGGCCGCGCTGGCGCAAAACCTTCCGGTAATCCGGGTCTACCTTAAGCATCGCCCGCGCCAACCCCAGGCTGATGGCCCCGGCCTGGCCGCTGATGCCCCCCCCATTCACCTTAACGCTAACATCAAAGCTGCCTTCGTTGCCCGTGGCCTGCAATGGCGCAGCGACCATGTTCCAGTCTATCAATCGACCAAAATACTCGTTGGCAGGTTTATCATTAACGACGATCACGCCCGTTCCACCAGGATAAACCCGCACTCGCGCCGTCGCTGCCTTGCGCCGGCCTATTCCCTCGTAATATTGACCTTCGATTGCCATATAACCACCTCTTCCTTTACAGCTCGAGCGCCTGGGGCTTTTGAGCCGCGTGCGGATGATCGGGCCCGGCATACACTTTGAGCTTCTTGAACATCTTCCGGCCCAGCCTGTTTTTGGGCAGCATCCCTCGCACGGCGGCTTCAATGACGCGCTCCGGGAACTTCTCTAATTGATTGCGTAAGGTGACTTCTTTTAAACCGCCCGGATACCCCGAGTGGCGATAATAGACCTTCTGGTCTAATTTCCGGCCGGTCACGTGAATTTTTTCGGCGTTGACTACAATGATGAAATCCCCGCAATCCACGTGAGGCGTATAAACCGGTTTGTGCTTGCCGCGCAGCAAAGTCGCAATCTGCGTCGCCAGACGACCCAGCGTTTGACCCCGGGCGTCGATGACATACCAGTTGCGCTCAATCTCGTGCGGTTTGGCGCTGACAGTTTTCACGGTTCGATTGACTCCTCAGTTTCTAAGGCTATTTTCAGGCGAGGCCGATCCGGACATAAAATCGGCTTCGGGATAGCCCACCTCTACTAGACATAAGCCGCAAGCCGGGGCCAGTGGCCCGGCCAGCGAACGCTCTCGCGCTTCCAGGATAGCCAGCATCTCGGCGGGCGCCCGCTCGCCCTTGCCCACTTGAAGCAGGGTGCCGACGATGGCCCGCACCATCCGATAGAGGAAGGCGTTGGCGCTAATGACAAAGGTCAGCCGGGGTCCCTCTGCCACCCACTCAGCCTGGGTGACGTGGCGCACCGTCTTGTTTCCCTGCGGCGGTCTGCCAAACGAGGCAAAATCGTGCCTGCCGATCAGGCATTGGCCGGCCTGGCGCATCGCCTCCACATCGAGCGGTTGAGGAGTGTGGCAGGCATAACGCCGCCCCAGAGGGCTTCGCTCGGGCTGGTTCAAGACCGTATAATGATAAGTGCGCCTGATAGCATCAAAGCGCGGGTGAAAGGCGCCAGGCACCGGCCTCAAGGTTCTGAGCGCAACATCGGCCGGAAGCACGGCGTTTAAGGCCCGTTGCAAGTCTTGGGTTGTATGCCGCCAGGGGACGGTAAAGGCGATCACCTGCCCGCTGGCGTGAACCCCGGCGTCAGTTCGGCCCGCGCCGATCACCCGTGTTTCCACCTGCGTTACCCGCCGGAGCGCCGTTTCCAGCTCTCCCTGGACGGTGCGGCCCTCGGCCTGAATCTGGAAACCTGAAAAGTCTGTGCCATCATATTCCAGAACCGCGCCGTAACGCCGTTCTACGGCCGGATCAACCATCGATTCTCAGCGCACAAGCCAGCGCCGGGGGAGGCATCGGCGTGTCTACTCCACAAGCTCAATCAGGGCCATTGGGGCCGCGTCGCCCTTGCGAGGCCCTAGTTTGTAAATGCGGGTATACCCGCCGTTGCGGTCTTCAAAACGCGGCGCTAATTCATCGAACAGTTTTTGCAGGACTGCCGGATCGTGCAACTGGCGGGCCGCCTGCCGGCGGGCGTGCAGGTCCCCGCGCTTGGCTAAGGTCATCAACTTCTCGGCAATAGGGCGCAGCGTTTTTGCTTTGGCCTCGGTGGTGGTGATGCGCTCGTGGCGGAACAATTCTGTTGCCAGATTTCTAAACAAAGCCTGGCGATGGTCTTTATCTCGACCCAGGCGGCGGCCCTTTACATTGTGTCGCATTTTCTACTTAGCCTCTCAATTTACAACTTCTGTTTCCATAGCGATTTCACCGCCGTTTTCCTCCAGAACCTCGAGGAAGCCCTTGGCCTCTAGCCGTTCCAACAGTTCATCCAACGATTTTTGGCCGAAGTTTCGGATAGCCAGTATCTCCTCGTAGCCTTTTTTGAGTTTCTCCAGAATCTCACCAACCTGGGTAATGCCGGCCCGCTTCAGGCAGTTATAAGCCCGAACCGTTAGCTCCAGCTCCTCGATAGGAGTTTCGTAGATGCGGGCGGGGATGCCGCCCTCCTCCGGCTCTTCCTCAACCGGCTCTTCCTCGGTGACGCCTGAAATGAGCGAGAAGTGTTTCACCAACATATGAGCGGCTTCACTCAGCGAGTCGTGAGGCTTAATCGTACCGTCGGTGGTTATTTCCATAACCAGCCGGTCGTAGTCCGTCGCCTGGCCGATACGCGCCCGCTCGACCGTGAAATTGACTTTGCGGACCGGGCTAAAGATGGCATCGACCGGGATCTCGCCGATGGGCAACTTGCCCCGCTCCTCGCTGGGGGAATAGCCCCGCCCTTTTTCCACGACCAGTTCCATATCCAGGTCGGTTTTGTCCGAGTCGCCGGTCAGTAGATGCAAATCTGGGTTCACGACCTCGACGTGCGGCGGGAGTTCCAGATCACCGGCGGTGACAGGCCCTTCTCCCTTGACCTCCACTCGCAAACGAGCCGACTCGTCGTGATGTAATCTAAGTCGAAGTCGCTTTACATTCAAAATTAAAGCGGTCATATCCTCGGTAACGTGGGGGATGTCAGAAAACTCATGATGAACCCCACTCACCCGGATCGAGGTGACGGCAGCGCCCGGCAATGAAGCAAGCAGAACGCGGCGTAAGGCATTACCCAGGGTGATACCATAGCCACTTTCCAACGGGCCAATGCTGAAACGCCCCAGGTTCTGGGAGCTGGCCTCTACTTCAACTTTTGGCAAAACCATATTTAGGTCCGACAATGGAACACCCTCCAATGATTAACGATACCGCTTTTGCGAACATTGTTTAACCTGCATTGCCAGATAAAGGCAACACCAGCAATTCTGATATCGCCCCTTCCGTCTGGCAGGCCAACGTCGATTGACATCGGGCCTGGTGCCCTTTCAACGCGTTGCCTGATGCAAACGCCCTCTGGATGGATATTAACAGCGTGCTAGCGGCTATAGAACTCAACAATTAGTTGTTCGTTGAGGGTGACATCAATATCTTCGCGCGTTGGCGCGTCAACAACTGTCCCCGTAAGATTCCCAACATCCAGGCTCAACCAGTGAGGCACCCGGCTATCATCCAGCACATTTGCCAGTTCCTTGAAATATGCCTTGCTGCGGCTGCGGTCACGGACGCGAATGACATCGTTCGGCCGCACCAAATAAGATGGGACATTCGTTTTGCGCCCGTTCACGTCCAGATGACCGTGCAGGATCAGTTGCCTGGCCTGAGCTCGCGAGTCGGCCAACCCCAGCCGGTAAACAACGTTGTCAAGCCGAGACTCAAGAATGAGCAATAACGTCACACCCGTCATTCCCTTTTGACGTTGAGCCATTCGGAAGTAGCGGCGAAACTGGCGCTCGTAGACGCCATAAATGCGACGGGCCTTTTGCTTTTCGCGTAGCTGTAGCCCAAAGTCAGATTCCTTGCGTCGAAACTGGGATTGCCGCCCGTGCAAGCCCGGAGCATAGGAACGTCGCTCAAAGGCGCACTTGGGCGAGAAGCATCTTTCTCCCTTAAGGAACAACTTCTCCCCCTCGCGCCGACATAATTTACAAACTGAACCGGTATAGCGTGCCAAGTTGAATTCCTCCTGCTTGATACAAAGGGTTAACCGAAAGGTTTACGGGCTTGGCCTGCCCTTCATCCCTTTCGTCCGGCAGTTATCGGCGGTCCGGCCACCCAACTGTTGCCAACATGAAGGGCACCAATAACCGGCAGCCGATAACCGTATCACACTCGCCGTTTTTTCGGCGGACGGCAGCCGTTATGCGGGATGGGGGTCACGTCCGTAATTGAACGGACTTTCATATCGGCAGCCAGCAGGGCGCGGATAGCCGCCTCGCGTCCGGGGCCGGGTCCCTTAACAAAGACCTCCACTTCCTGAACCCCGTGCACCTGGGCGGCCTTGGCCGCGTTCTGCGCGGCCAGTTGGGCCGCATAGGGCGTGCTCTTGCGCGAGCCCTTAAAGCCAGACGTGCCTCCGCTGGCCCAACTGATGGCATTTCCCTGCAGGTCGGTAATGGTGATGATGGTGTTGTTGAAGGTGGCGCGAATGTAGGCCCTTCCGGCCGGAATGTTTTTGCGCTCACGCCGCCCCTGTCGCTGCGATTGTCTTCTCTGTTTCGCCATAATCTACTCCTGCTGCCCAGGAACCTACTTGCGGGCCCGTTTCTTGCCGGGCACCGTCCGGCGGGCGCCGCGCTTGGTCCGGGCGTTTGTCCGTGTCCGTTGACCGTGTACGGGCAGATTGCGCCGATGTCGCAAGCCCCGATAACAGCCAATCTCTTGCAACCGCTTGATGTTCATGTTGACCTCACGCCGCAGATCGCCTTCGACGATATAATTCTTGTCGATCACTTCCCGCAGGCGGGCCACTTCTTCCTCAGCCAGGTCCTTGACGCGCGTGTCGGGATCAACACCTGTTTCCGACAAAATCCGGCGGCTGCTGTAAGAACCGATCCCGTAGATGTAGGTCAACGCAACTTCTAGCCGCTTGTTACGCGGCAGGTCTACTCCGGCAATGCGTGCCATTCTGAGCCTCCCGTAAACGTTTATCCTTGCCGCTGCTTGTGGCGAGGGTTGGTGCAGATCACCCGCACCACTCCTCGTCGCTTGATGATCTTACACTTTTCACAGCGACGCTTCACAGACGGTTTTACCTTCATTTTAACCAACCTCGCTTCATTAACCCTACAATGACGTCAGTATCAACGGATCGCCTTCGGTAACGGCAATGGAATGTTCAAAATGGGCCGACAATTTGCCATCGTCGGTGACGATGGTCCACTGATCGGCCAAAGCCCTGGTTTTCCAGGTTCCGGCATTGACCATTGGCTCCAGGGCAATGGTCATACCGCGTCTGAGGCGCACGCCCCGCCCCTTCTTGCCGTAGTTCGGAACTTGAGGCTCTTCGTGCATAGATCGACCAACGCCGTGACCGGTGTACTCGCGGGCAACGTTGTAGCCGTGCTTTTCGACATAGGCCTGGACGGCGGCGGAAATGTCGCCGGAGCGATTTCCCTCGCAGGCGTACTTGATGCCTTCCAGCAGCGAGGCTTCGGTGACTTCCAGCAGCCGGCGCGCTTCCGGGCTAATCTGGCCGACCGGTAGGGTGATGGCTGCATCGCCAACCCAACCTTTGTAAATAACCCCGCAATCGACGCTAAAAATATCGCCTTCCCGCAGAATGCGCTTTCGGCTGGGAATGCCGTGCACCAGCTCTTCGTTAATGCAGGTCGTGATCGTGGCCGGGAACCCGCGAAACCCTTTGAAAGCGGAGATTGCACCCTGATGCCGGATCATCTCTTCAGCTATCGCATCTAACTGCGCGGTCGAGACGCCGGGCTTCACCTGCTCCTTAAGTTCGTTCAGCACCACCGCCACAATGCGCCCCGCCTCGCGCATCAACTTAAGCTCGTTACTTGACTTCAAAACAATCATCTACAGCACACCCGGACGCCGCCGCCGGCAGATCAGCGAATAAAGCCCTCGTAGTGGCGCATCAGCAATTGCGCTTCCAATTGCTTCATCGTGTCCAGGACCACGCCAACGACGATCAGCAAGCCCGTGCTGGTGATGAGCAGCGTTTGCGTACCAACGCCCAGGGTACTGACGCCCAATCCTTGCAGCAACAACTGCGACGGCCAGGGCAGGATCGCGATTGCGCCCAGGAAGATCGCCCCAACCAGCGTGATACGCCGCAAAACGGCGGTGAGATAGGTCTCGGTGCGTTTGCCGGGCCGCATTCCGGGGATAAAGCCGCCCTGTCGCTGCAAGTTATCGGCCAGGTTTTGCTGCCGGAAAATGATGTCGGTATAGAAATAGGTAAAGGCCATGACCATCAGGAAGTACATCAACCAATAGGGCCAGGCCCCAAAACTTGGGTTTGGCACCAGGCGATTCACGAACCAGTTGGCGATGCTCTGGCCGAAAGACAGGCCCTCGGTTGCTCCGGGCCGGGCAAAGTAACTGGCAACCGTGCTGGGAAAGATCAGGATCGACTGGGCGAAGATGATCGGGATCATGCCGGCGCTGTTTACCCGCAGCGGAATGTGCGAACTTTGCCCGCCGTAAACCTTCGTCCCTCGAACGCGCTTGCCATATTGCACCGGAATACGCCGTTGGCCTTCCTGAACCACAACAATGACAGCCACGGTCACAATCGTGATGATAACAAAGGTTATCAGCGTGATGACAGCCTCGCTCGTGCTGGGGCGCTGGATAATGACCAGCAGGTTTCGGGGCAGGGCCGACACAATGCCGCCGAAGATGATAATGGAAACGCCATTGCCGATGCCCTGCTCGGTGATCAACTCGCCCAACCAGACGGCAAAGATCGTTCCGGCGGTCATAGCGATGATAGTCGTCACCGTTCCCAACGGGTCCACATCGAAGCCGAAGCCGAGCAGAACGCCCTGGGCGCTGTTGCGGATAAAAAGCATCTGGCCGTAGGCTTGCAGAGCTGCCAGCGGGACCGTCAGCCAGTGCGTATACTGGTTGAGTCTGTTTCGGCCCTGTTCACCCTCTTTGGACAGCTCTTCCAATTGAGGCACCAGGGGTGTCAGCAATTGAATCACAATCGAAGCGGTAATGTAAGGGTAGACCCCCATCAACAAGACAGACAGGTTGGCCAGTGCTCCGCCCGACAGGAGGCTCAAAATCTGGAGCAACTGGGCCCCCCCTTGACCTTGCTCAAGAAAGGCCCGCATTGCATCCCGGTCTACGCCGGGCACCGGAATGTGGGCCGCTGCCTGGTAGACGACCAGGATCATCAGGGTAAAAACAATCTTACGCCGCAAATCGGGCAGGGTTAGCGCGTTTCTTACGGCTCCAATCATAAATCGCCCCCACTTTCTAACCGTCAGGGTAGCGGGATGAGTTCCACGCTGCCGCCGGCGGCCTCAATTTTCTGTTGGGCGCTGGCTGACACCCGATGAACCTTTACGGTCAGCGCCTTTTTCAGATCGCCCCGGCCTAACACAACCACCGGTTCCGAAGTCTTCTTGATCAACCTGGCTTCGACGAGCGTTTTCGGGGTAACCTCGGCCTTGTTCTTGAAGCGTTCGGCCAGGGTGTCCAGGTTGATCGGCGTGTAATGTATCTTCCAGATATTGGTAAAACCGCGCTTGAAAGGCAACCGTCGCACCAAAGGCAACTGTCCGCCTTCAAAATACGGGCCTTTTCCTCCGCCGGAGCGCGCCCCCTGGCCTTTCATCCCGCGCCCGGCGGTTTTGCCCTGGCCGGCGGCGATGCCGCGTCCAACGCGTTTGCGGGACCGTTTGCTACCGGGGGCCGGGCGTAGTTCGTGCAACTTCATCGCTGACTTGCCTCCGCTAGCTAGTACTCGGTGCGAAACCCAGCAGAGGCGGCTCCCACGCCGCCGAAGCCGGGCGTGGGAGCCCAGCCCGCTAGTTTCGCACCAGAAACTAGCTATATACCTGTAAAGGTTGAAATTTCACGTTCATTTGCCCTCTTCCACGCGAACCAGGTGCTGGACCTTGTTGATCATACCCCGAATGGCCGGGGTATCTTTATGTTGCGCCGACTGTCCCAGTTTACGCAACCCCAGGGCCCGGACCGTGTCCTTCTGGCGTTGAGAGTAGCCGATAGGGCTTTTAACTAAAGTGACCTGTATAACTTTGCTCTTTTTGGTAGCCATCACCTCTGCTCCAGAACGGTTGGATGCGGTTGAGCGGCAAGCCACGATTATGGGCTATTTCCACCGGGTCTTGCAATTCGGTCAAAGCCTGAAAGGTTGCCTTGACCACGTTGAGAATGTTGGCGCTACCCATGCTCTTCGTTAAAATATCGTGGATACCGGCGCACTCCACGACGGCGCGCACGCCGCCACCGGCGATGACCCCCGTGCCGGGCGAGGCCGGTTTCAAGAACACCTTGGCCGCGCTGTAACGAGAGGTGATCTCGTGGGGAATCGTCGTCCCCACCAGCGGAATGCGCTGCATATTGCGCCGGGCGCGCTCGGAGCCTTTGCGCACCGCATCTGGCACCTCGCGAGCTTTGCCCACACCGATGCCGACCCGGCCCTTGTTATCGCCGACAACGACGACGGCGCGGAAGCTGAAGCGCCGCCCTCCTTTGACGACCTTGGCGGTACGAGCGATGTGAACTACCCGCTCATCGAGTTCTTCAACTGCGTCATCAAATTCGCGTTTCGCCATTAACTCCTCCAGGGTTCAGGGTTCAGGGTTCAGATTACAGATTACAGAATTCTAAAGCCGGTTCTTACGGGCCAATATCTGGCGTTCATTGCCGGCCATCTGCTACCCGCCATCTACCATCTGCCGTCTGATGTCCGTCAAAACTTCAAGCCTGCTTTGCGCGTGGCATCGGCCAGGGCTTTGACCCGGCCGTGATATTTATAACCGCCTCGATCAAAAACCACTTCTTCAACCCCCACCTGCCTGGCGCGCTCGGCCAGCAGCGCGCCGACCAATTCCGCCTGCTCGGTTTTTGTTTTGCCCTGAGTGTCCTCGCGAATGTCAAGGGTAGAGGCCGACGCCAGCGTTGTTCCCCGGGTATCATCGATAACCTGGGCGTAAATATGGTTCAGGCTGCGGTAGACGTTCAAGCGAGGGCGGTCGGACGTTCCGGTTATGTGTTTCCGCACGCGGGCGTGTCGGCGCAATCGCGCCTCGCGAACCTTATTCTTCTTGCCCATTCGTTAATCCTCCAGGCTTGGCAACTGTCCGTAAATAACATTTCATTTTAATTCCAAGAAACACCCTGCAAAAATGACAAGTTATATCTGGACAACCGCTCACTTGCCGGCCTTGCCGGCTTTGCGCCGTACCACTTCATCCTCGTACCGAATCCCCTTGCCCTTGTAAGGCTCAGGAGGGCGAACCCGGCGTATCCGGGCGGCCATCTCGCCCACCAACTCCTTGTCGATGCCGGAGACCGACAGCTTGCGGCCCCCCTTTTCGACGGCAAAAGCAATGCCGTGCGGAGGTTCAAACTCAACCGAATGCGAGTAGCCAACGTTTAAGACCAGCTTCGAGCCCTGCATTTCGGCTCGATACCCCACCCCAACGATTTCCAGATTGCGGGTAAAGCCCTCGCTGACGCCAACGACCATATTGTTGATCAACACCCGGGTCAGGCCGTGCAGAGAGCGATGACGCCGGTGATCAGACGGGCGCGTGACGACCACCTGCCCGTCGTCCAACTTGATGGTCATTTCCGGTGAAAATTCGCGGCTTAACTGCCCTTTGGGGCCTTTGACCGTAACCACATTTTGTTTAATATCAGCCGTGACTCCCTGGGGGATGGGAACCGGCAATTTACCTACGCGGGACACGGTTTATCCTCCCAACTACCAGACGTAACAGATAACTTCACCGCCGACATTCAGGCGGCGCGCTTGCTGGCCGGTCATCACGCCTTTAGAGGTGGACACCACGGCAACTCCCAAGCCGCTGCGTACCCAGGGTAATTCCTGTCGCCCGGCGTAAACCCGGCGGCCGGGCTTGCTGACGCGCTCCAGGCCGGTAATGACGGGGCGTGGTCGCCGCTCCTGGGTGTATTTCAGGACAATGCGCAAAGTTCCCTGGGGTGCGGTCGGCAACACCTCATAATCCTGAATGAAGCCCTCGTCCTTGAAGATTTTGGCAACCGCTTCTTTCATCCTGGACGTGGGCATAGCAACCTGAGAATGTTTCGCCGTGCACGCATTCCGAATGCGCGTTAACATATCGGCGATGGGATCACTGACGCTCATTGATCATCTCCTCAACAAAGATGGCCTACCAGCTCGATTTAACCACGCCGGGAATCTGGCCCTTGTTGGCCAACTCGCGGAAACAGATGCGGCACAGGCCGAACCGGCGCATATAAGCCCGCGGGCGGCCACACTGGCTGCAACGATTGCGCACCCGAACCGCATATTTACGGCGTTGTTCCCGGTAAGGCATACACTTTTTAGCCATACAGTGTTAACTCCTTTTGAAGGGCATCCCCAGTAGAGTCAGCAACCGGCGGCCCTCATCATCCGTATCGGCTGAGGTAACAATGCTGATTTCCATACCACGGATTTTGTCAATCTTGTCGTAGTTAATCTCCGGCCAGACCAGTTGCTCGTTCAACCCCACCGTATAATTGCCGCGCCCGTCAAAGCTATCGGGCGAAATGCCCCGAAAGTCGCGCTGGCGCGGCATCGCAATGTTCACCAGCCGGTCAAGAAAGTCCCACATGCGCTGGCCGCGCAGGGTAACTTTGACCCCAATGGGATTGCCTTCGCGTAGCTTGAACGAGGCAATAGATTTCCTGGCGCGGGTGATCACTGGCTTCTGGCCGGTGATCACCGCAATATCATCCACCGTATGATCCAACGCTCTGGCCGTTTGTAACGCCTCGCCGACGCCAACATTAACCACAATCTTGTTAACACGCGGCACCTGCATGATGGATTTGTAGCTAAACTCCTTCATCATCGCCGGCACCACTTCATTTCTATATCGATCAAGTAGTCTGGCCATTGTTTACACCCTTAGTAACTGTCCGTAAACAACTTTCCACTTTTTCCCAAGAAGCACCCTGCAAAAATGCCAGATTATTTCTGGACAATCGCTTAGCTATCGACGGTAGCGTCACAACGCTTGCAGTAACGCACCTTCCGGTCATCTTCGTAACGGAAACCGATCCGAACCGCCTCGTCGCAACTGGGGCAAACCAGCATAACGTTCGAGATGTGAATCGGGGCTTCGTACTCGATGATTCCGGTCTGCGTGCGGGTGTAGCTTATCGGTCGCTGGTGTTTCTTGACGATGTTGACGCTGCTGACGATAACGCGGTCATTATTTAAGTCCCGGCCGGCAAATTGCCGGTGGCGGCCGAACCGCTTCCCACGTTGATATTCTCGCACCGTCCCGCGAGCGCCTTTGTCATTGCCGGAAATGACCTGGACGGTGTCTCCCTCTTTAATCCGTTGCATCCCAGAACTCCTTACAGAGAAACCCATGAAACTGTGCACTATTCGGCAAGGACCTGAACCTTTGACGCTGACCAAGGACGAAGGGCGGAGGACTAAAGCCCCGTTGGTGAGCCGTGCCTTCGTCTTTGGTCCCTGGTCCTTCGTCAGCGGGATAAAACGACGGACTTCGCCAGTTTCTACAATTTAGCATCAGAGAACTTCGGGGGCCAGCGAAACAATTCGCATGTATCCACGTTCTCGCAACTCGCGCGCCACCGGCCCGAAAATGCGCGTCCCTTTGGGGTTTCTGTTATCCGCGTCCAAAATCACGGCAGCGTTCTCATCAAATTTGATGTATGACCCGTCCGCGCGCACCGTTTCCTTGGCCGTGCGCACGATGACCGCCTTGACAATATCGCCTTTCTTGACGGACCCGTGGGGCGTTGCCTGCTTGACGGTGGCTACAATCTCATCGCCCAGGCGGGCGTAACGACGGCCGGACCCGCCAACCACGTTAATGCACAGGACCTCCCTGGCCCCGGTATTGTCTGCAATCTTTACTCGACTTTCACGTTGAATCATAGCTAATGCTCCGCCTTGGTTTGGGAGGGTTATGAAGCCGAGGATTCCAAAACATCGGTCATCACCCACCGTTTTTCCTTGCTGATGGGTCGCGATTCCATAATGCGCACGACATCGCCAATTTTGGCCTGGTTATGTTCATCGTGGGCCTTGTAGCGTTTGTTTAAGCGCACCACTTTTCCATACAACGGGTGCCGCTTAGTACGGGTGACCTGCACAACAATCGTCTTGTTCATTTTATCGCTGGTCACGCGGCCAACCAGCGTTCTCTGTCGCTCTCTTGCCATTCCTCACCTCTTCACTCGTACGCCCGCTCGATGCCAAGTTGGCGCTCGCGCAAAATTGTCTTCATCCGGGCGATGTCACGTTTGACCGCAGTCAGCCGGTTCGGATTTTTCATCTGCTCAACGGTCATCTGGAAACGCAGATTAAACAGTTCTTGATAAGCCTCATTTAGCTTGGCCGAGATTTCACCGTCGCTCAGGTTGCGGATTTCATCGGTGTTCATCGCTCAGTCTCCATACCCCGCCCGGACGACGAACTGGGTTTTGATGGGCAATTTGTGCGAGGCCAGGCGCATGGCCTCACGTGCGGCCTCTTCCGGCACGCCGGCCATTTCAAAAAGAATACGGCCCGGTTTGACCACCGCCACCCAATGATCGACGTTGCCTTTACCGCTTCCCATGCGGGTTTCAGCCGGTTTGGCCGTGACCGGCTTATCGGGGAAGACGCGAATCCACAACTTGCCACCCCGGCGCACGTAGCGAACAATGGCCCGCCGGGCGGCTTCAATCTGGCGGCTGGTCATCCAGCAAGGCTCCAACGCCTGCAGGCCGAACTCGCCGAAGGCAACCTCCGCGCCCCGGCCCGCTTTACCTCTCAGTCGCCCGCGCATTTGCTTTCGATATTTTACCCGTTTTGGCATCAACATAATTACGTCTCCTGGGATGGCTCGCCCAAAGCCGATTGCATCTTGGGACCAGGGCTGCGCTCAGGCGGTGGTGTATGCGCCTTGATAATCTTCCTTGGCTTCCGGCAGAATATCGCCTTTGTACACCCAAACCTTGACACCAACCTTGCTGAAAGTGGTTAAACCCTCCACCGCCGCGTAGTCAATGTCGGCCCGCAACGTATGGCGCGGCACGCGCCCCTCGCGTTGCAGCTCACGGCGGGCCATATCGGACCCGCCCAGCCGGCCGGAGGCCATAATCATAATCCCCTGAGCGCCGGCGCGCATCGCCCGGCGAATAGCCTGCTTCATAGCCCGCTTGTGCGATATGCGGCGTTCAAGCTGCTGGGCAACGCTTTCGGCGATCAGGTGAGCATCGATATCGGGGTTCTCGACTTCGTGAACATCAATGTGCACTTTCTTATGCGTTAACTCCTCTAACTTGCGACGGAGCGCATTGACATTCGCACCCTTGCGCCCGATCAGAATCCCCGGTTTGGCGGTGTTGATGACCAGGGATATTTGCCGGGCGGCCGGCAGGCGCTCGATCTCAATCGAGGAAATGCCGGCCCGTGGACTTTCCTTGCGAATCATCTTGCGAACCGCCAGATCTTCGGTGAGCAGCTCGGCGTACTCGCGCCCTTCGGCAAACCAGCGCGCCTGGTGCTCTTTGACCACTCCCAGTCGAAACCCCAGTGGATGTACTTTTCGTCCCAAGACATTACCTCCACAATCGTTGAGCTATCAGCCACAATCTTGAGCGGCCTCAAAAATCAGTTGACGATCATTCGTCCTGATCGTAATCGTCGAAATACTCGTCCTCTTCGCCCTCTTCGAGGACAACCGTAATGTGAGAAGTTCGTTTCACAATCGGCTTGTAACGCCCGCGAGCCCCAAAGCGAGCCCGCCGTAAACGCGGCCCGTCATTGGCGGTAATCTCGGCAATGACCATCTCGTCCGGGTCCAGGCCGTAATTCTCATCTGCGTTGGCCATCGCGCTCTTGATGGTTTTGGCGATGGGATCAGCGGCAGCCTGGGGCATCAAGGCCAGAAGCTCCAGGGCGGCCTGGGCCTTCATCCCGCGCACCACGTTGACCACGCGGCGCATCTTGAGGGGCGACCCCTTGATGTACTTGCTAACCGCTCGAACCTGAAAATCTGCCATGCTTATCGCCCCCTGAGGCCCCTCTCCTTAGCTATGTGACCACGGAAAAAGCGGGTCGGGGCGAACTCTCCCAATTTGTGTCCCACCATATTCTCGGTGATGTAGATGGGCACATGCCGCCGGCCATCGTGGATGGCGATGGTGTGCCCGACCATTTGCGGAAAAATAGTGCTGGCCCGAGACCAGGTACGAATAACCCGCTTCTCGCCGCTGGCATTCATCGCCTCGATTTTCCTTAGAAGTTTTGCGTCCACAAACGGCCCTTTTTTCAATGAACGAGCCATCAATACCCTCCTGGTCCTAGCGTCGCTTCTTGCGGCGGCGACGGACAATATATTTATTGGTCTGCTTATTGCGCCGCGTTTTTGCCCCTAACGTTGGCTTGCCCCAGGGAGTCTTCGGACCGGGCATACCAATAGGCGATTTGCCCTCGCCGCCGCCGTGCGGATGGCTCTTGGGGTCCATCGCCGAACCCCGTGTAGTCGGGCGGACCCCCAGCCAACGTTTGCGGCCGGCCTTGCCCAGCTTGATGTTGCCGTGATCCTCGTTGCCAACCTGCCCGATCGTTGCCAGGCAATCCTGGCGGATCAGGCGGACCTCGCCGCTGGGGAGACGGAGTTGGGCGTAGACCCCTTCTTTGGCCAATAGCTGCGCCGACGTACCCGCCGAGCGGACCAGTTGCCCTCCTCGTCCGGGATACAACTCGATGTTGTGCAGTTGGGTCCCCAGCGGAATACGGCTGATGGGCAGGGCGTTCCCTACCCGGATGTCCGCGTTTGGGCCAGACATCACCCGGTCGCCGACGCGCAAACCGACCGGGGCCAGGATGTAGCGCTTCTCGCCGTCGGCGTACACAATCAGGGCGATACGCGCCGAACGATTGGGATCGTACTCAACCGAGGCAACTTTGCCGGGCACGTCATATTTGTCCCGCTTGAAGTCGATCAGGCGGTAGCGGCGCTTGTGCCCCCCACCCCGATGCCGGACGGTAATAGCCCCCCGGCTGTTGCGGCCCGCTTTTTTCTTCAAGGGCCTCAACAGGCTTTTCTCCGGGGTGGTTCTGGTTATCTCTTCAAATGTTGAAACCGTCATCCCCCGCCGGCCGGGCGAGGTGGGTTTATAAACTTTGACAGGCATAAACTTTTCTCCGCCTAGACCCCTTCAAAGAAATCGATGCGTTGCCCAGGAGCGATGGTGACAATGGCCTTTTTCATTGCTGGCTTGCGTTTGACCGTCTTCCGTCCCCAACGCCCAAATTTAGCCGCGCGGTTGATGACATTGACTTTGATGACATCCACGCCGAAGATCTCGGCCACCGCTTCGGCAATTTGAACCTTGTTGGCCCTGCGATCAACCTCAAAGGTATACTGGTTGTAATCCACTGCCCGGTCGCTCTTTTCGGTGTTGATAGGCCGTTTGATTATCTCGTATGGATTCATCGTTCTATTACCTCGTTGCCCCATCGGGATTAGATTGGTTCAATCTCCGAGATTGAACCAATCTGGCACAACGCTACCCCAGGATACCCTCGATAATATCCACCGATGCTTTGGGCATCATCAGGTAATCGCAGTTGAGCAAATCGCGCACGTTCAGGTAATTGGCCCGCAGCGTTTTCACATTCGGCAGATTCCGGGCGCTGTGTTCCACGTTCTCGTTGCTGTCCGGCAGCAAAACGACGACGCGGCCATCCAGGTTCAGGTTTTCCAGAACATCGACCATGTTCCTGGTCTTGGGCGTTTCGAATTCGATGTTGTCCAGCAATACCACCTGCTCGGCGGCAGCCTTGACCGACAGGGCCGATTTCAAGGCCAGCCGGCGCATCTTGCGCGGCATCTTTTGGCTGTAGTCGCGCGGCTGTGGGCCGTGCGCTCGCCCGCCACCGACGAAAATGGGGGCACGGCGGCTGCCGTGCCGGGCGCGGCCCGTGCCCTTCTGCCGGTACCACTTCGCGCCCGTTCTTTTGACCTCGGCCCGGGTTTTGGTCTTGTGAGTCCCCTGCCGGGCGTTGGCCAGTTGGCGAACCAGGGCCTGATGCATTACGCTGGTGTTTGGCTCGATACCAAAAATATCGTCGCGCAAATCAAAATCTTCGACTTTTTCTCCCGTCATATTGCGCACAACAACTTGCATAATCTCACCCAAATCCTAGCTCTTACGCGATTGGCGAACGATGACCAGGCCATTGCGAGCACCTGGCACGGCTCCCTTCACGGCCAGCAAGTTTCGTTCCGGATCGACCAGTTTGACCCGCAAGTTCTGGACGGTTACCCGCTCGTGGCCCATCCGGCCTGCCATGCGCATCCCTTTGAAGACGCGCCCTGGCGTGGAGGTGGCCCCGATCGAACCGGGCGCTCGCCAGCGGTCCGATTGGCCGTGGGTCTTCGGGCCGCCCTTGAAGCCGTGCCGCTTGACAACGCCGGCCGTCCCTTTGCCCTTGCTGACCCCGGTCACGTCCACCTTGTCGCCAACCTCAAAGACGCTGACATCGATGGTTTGGCCCACTTCCAGGTCGCTATGATCATCAACGCGAAATTCGCGCAAGTACTTTGAGGGAGGAACGCCCGCTTTGTTCAGATGCCCGGCTTGAGGCTGGCTGAGGCTTTGTTCCCTGGCCTGCCCAAACGCCAACTGCACGGCGCTGTAGCCGTCCTCTTCGATGGTTTTCTTTTGTGCCACGTAGCAAGGCCCAGCCTCGATGAGCGTTACCGGTGTAACGCTGCCGTTCTCATCAAATATCTGGGTCATTCCAACCTTTATTCCAAGGATTCCTTTCATAACTACGTTCAGGGCCAGGACTGTTAGCAAACGCTTCTACGGTTGCGGATCAAGAAGCTATGTTGCTGCACCATCCTCGAACCCTTCCCCTTTCTCTAGCAAGCGGCCAGCTACTATTCTGGGCTGAAGGCTGCTTTATTTGATCTCCACATCTACGCCGGCCGGCAGATTCAACCGGACCAGGGCGTCGATGGTTTTGGAGCTGGGTTCCACCACATCAATCAGACGCCGGTGGGTCCGAATCTCGAACTGCTCCCGGGAGTCTTTATCAATGAACGGCGACCGAATCACGGTGAACTTCTCGATCTTCGTCGGCAGGGGCACAGGGCCCACGATGATAGCTCCGGTTCGCTCTGCCGTATCGACGATTTGCCGGACGGATTGGTCCAGCACACGATGATCATACGCTTTCAACCGGATTCGTATTTTCTGTTTAGCCATACAAAACCCCGTTATTACAACCTGATTGCAAGGCGCCTGGCGTCCCTGGAACCAATGACTTTAGTAACTGTCCGTCAATAACTCTTTACTTTTTCCCAAGAAACATCCTGCAAAAATGCCGGGTTATTTCTGAAACAACCGTTTACTCGACGATTTCGGTGATGACGCCGGCGCCGACGGTGCGTCCGCCCTC
>JBHHXL010000014.1:0-30466 GCA_046757065.1 Anaerolineae bacterium | reverse complement strand
CGACGCCTCTATTTTAACATAAATACATCGAAGTGGTCAACGACAAAATCATCTACGCATATACGCTAAAAAAGTTGTACGCCGGTTGTTCCCACGCCCTGCCACGTTGCTACCCCCGGTCAGACTTGGCCTGGTCCCAGGTGCGGGGTCTGGCGCTGGCCTACAGGGGCGAGTTAACGCTGGTGAAATGGGTCATAGGCGGTTTGCCAATGGCGTAGACATTGAAGCCCATTTCGAAGAGCCGTTGGTGATCTAAGATGTTGCGCCCGTCAAAGAGAAAGGCCGGTTTGACCATCGATTTATAGATTGCCGCGTAATCCAATTCGGCAAAATAGGGCCACTCGGTCAGAACGGCGATGGCGTGACTGCCTGCGGCGGCAGCGTAGGGGTCCGGCTCCAGGATCACTCGCTCAGCATCGGCGCCCAGCTCTGCGCGTACGTTTTCCAGCGCGCGCGGATCGCTGATGACAACATCGGCGTATTCTCCCAATAACCCCCGGCAAACCGCCAGCGCGGACGATTCGCGTATGTCGTCCGTATGGGCCTTGAACGCGGCCCCGAAGAGCGCGATGCGCTTCCCGGCCACCGTATTAAACATCGATGACACCATATTGGAAACAAATCGTGTCTGCTGGTATTCATTCATCATCACGACCTGCTCCCAGTAGTTGGCAACCTCTTGCAAACCATAATACTCGCACAAATAGACCAGGTTCAGAATATCCTTCTTGAAGCAGGACCCGCCAAAGCCAACGCTGGCCCGCAAGAAGCGGGGCCCAATGCGGCTGTCCAGGCCAATGGCGTGCGCCACCTCGGTCACATCGGCTTCGGTTTTTTCGCACAGGGCGGACACGGCGTTAATCGACGAGATGCGTTGGGCCAGGAAGGCGTTGGCCACCAGCTTGGATAGCTCGCTGGACCAGAGGTTAGTGGTGATGATCCGCTCGCGGGGGATCCACTCGGCGTAGATGTCAACGATGGCCTGCAAAGCCTTTTGGCCGGAAGACGTTTCGCGGGCGCCGACCAGCACCCGGTCTGGGTTTTCCAGATCGCGAATGGCCGTGCCTTCCGCCAGAAACTCGGGGTTGGAGACCACATCAAAACGAACGTCGCTTCCGTTGGAATTGAGGATGCGTTCCATAGCCTCGGCAGTGCGAACCGGCAAGGTGCTTTTCTCAACCACGATCTTGGATGAATTTGAGTTTTCCAGAATCTGGCGGGCCGTCTTTTCCCAGTATTGTAAATCGGCGGCTTTGCCCGCGCCCTGGCCGAAGGTCTTGGTCGGGGTGTTAACGCTGACAAAGATGATGTCGGCCTCGGTGATGTTGCGGTTGATTTCTGCGGAAAAAAACAAGTTCTTATGCAGCGCAGCCTGGACGACTTCTTTCAGCCCCGGTTCGTAAATAGGCAGCTCATCCGATTGCCAGGCGGCAATGCGCGCTTCGTTGATGTCCACCACAACCACCCGGTGCTGAGGGCATTTATGGGCGATCATTGCCATCGTGGTTCCCCCTACGTAGCCAGCGCCAATGCAGAGGATGTTTGCCATGAGAACTTCTCCTTTTGCTATGCAAGTTATGTGAACCACCGCAAATAGTCGTTCAGAAACTTTGGCAAAACCTGATTATAACATAGATTTGAGGGGAAGGCACGAACCACGGAGCGATTTGTGAAGGTTATGTCGCTGGCGGCTGGTCAGGGGCCAGCGGCAGGCTAAAGCTGAAAGTCGTTCCCTGGCCCAACTCACTTTCAAACCATATTTGGCCGCCGTGCATTTCTATCAGGCTCTTGGTGATGGAGAGTCCTAAGCCGGTGCCGGGCACGTCCCGGGCCAGGGGATTTGCGGAGCGGAAGAACTTGGTGAAGATTTGAGGGTGTTCCTCCTCGGCGATACCAATGCCACTATCCTGCACGCTCACGACCAGGCCGTTGTTAACCGGGCTGCCGTTGGAGGCGGAAGCGGAGATGTGGATGCGCCCACCTTCCGGGGTGTATTTGTAGGCATTGCTGACCAGGTTCGTTATCACTTGCGTCAGGCGGTCGTAATCGGCCCAAACCGGCGGCAGGTGCGAGGGAACATCGACATTTACCGTCAGGCGCTTTTCTGTGATTTGGGTTTCGACCGATTGTACCACGTCGCCGATCACTTCGCTAAGGCGAACCTGGCCCAGCTCCAACCGGATGCGCCCGGCCTCAATTCGACTCACATCCAACAGATCTGAAACCAGACGGTCCATTCGATTTACATTGTTGATGATGACCCGCAAGAAATCTCGTTGCTGGTCACTGAGGCCGCCGCTGGCGCCCATTTCCAACAACTTGGCGTAGCCTTTGATGCTGGTCATCGGGGTTTTCAGCTCGTGAGAGGCGACGCTCATAAATTCGGTCTTGGCCTCGTTGGCCGTCTTCACCTGTTCGAACAGATAAGCATTCTGCACCGCCACGGTGGCGTGGTCAACCAGCCGGCGCACAAACTCCACATCTTTTTCATCGAAAGGCTCCGGGGTATCTCTTTCCAGGCTGATCACACCCAAGACCTGCTCGTCACAAAGAATGGGCAGCGTCATTTGGGAGACGGCCTGCTCGTTGAGGGGGATGCAATCGGGATCGGCCTTCACCTCGGGCACCAGGGCCGTCTGGCCGGTACGGCCCACGCGCCCCAGGATGCCCCGGTCCAACGGCCAGGAAGTTTTGCGGTAACGCTCCCATTTGCGGTTGAGGCCACGAGTGGCAAAAAAAAGCAGCCCCTCGTTGTCCGGCTGCATTAGGCCGATGACGCCCGTACTCACCCCAAGCGAATCGAGGGCGTGGGCAAGCGTTATGTCTGAAACTTGCGCCAGATTCAACGAGGAATTGAGCTGACGGTCAAAAATCTGGAGGAACTGTAGTTCCTGTACCCGCTCGGCCAGGGCCTGATCGGTAGAGGTAAAGCGGCGGGCATTATCAATGGCGATAGCCGCCTGCACGGCAAACGAGGTCAGGATATTACATTCCTCCTGGTTGAAACCGGAGCCATCGCGTTTGTTGATGACCTCCAAAACGCCGATAACCTTATCCTGGGTGATCATCGGCACGCATAGGATGTGATGCGTCTCGAACCTGGTTGCCTTATCGAAGGAGACGTTCCAGCGAGGATCGGCGTGAACATCGTTGATGATCAGGGGCTCGCCGCTTTGGGCCACCGTGCCCACGATACCCTGGCCCATCGGGATCGTCGCCCCAACCAACTGGTCGCCGGTGGGGCCCAGCACCACCGAGAAGATTAACTGTTGGCCTGACTCGTCGACCAGAAACAGGGAACCAGCTTCGGCCAACAAAATCTCAACGGCCATGCTCATAATTCGGTGAAGCACCAGGTCAAGGTCAAGCGTAGAGGTGATGGTCTGGTTGACCTCATTCAGGTTTGCCAGCAGAGCGGCGCGCCGGTTCGCCGCTTCCAGGTTATGGGCATCTTCCAGGGCGAGGGCCGTTTGGTCCGATAACGTTTCCAGAAAATCCAATTCGGGCTGGGTGTAGGGGGTGTTTGTTTTCTTGACCCCGAGGGCAAGCCAGCCTAACAAACGTTGGGCGTTGTGAAGCGGGGCAATGACAGACGCCCCGATCATGTTCAAGCGGGCGATCTCCTCCGGCGCGACCTCCGGGGTAGGAGCCCCGGCGCTGCCCGGATGTAGGGCGACCGGCTTCATCGTTTTGGCCAGCCAGAGCACAAGATCGGCGGTGGGGGCAAAACGGACCTGTATCTCGGCGGGCACAGTTGAACCCTGTGAGGCGCGAATGGTATAAGCGACCAGGTTGTCGTCGTGCAAAAACACCTGACCCGACGTGGAAGCTATAGCCGTCGTGGCATAATCAAGATACAATTCCAAAACACGGTCGGTTTGCAACGGAAGCTCGACCAAAGCACGGCTATATGCTTGAAGCAGGCTATGGAAATCCTGGGGGGAGTGGAGGAACCGTTTATCGGCCTGGTCTAATAGCCAATCTCGAAGCGGGCCGAAGAAAACAATCGCGATAACGAACAGTACGGCTAAAACGAAGGGGGCAACGTTAGCCGGAAAACTGTTAAATACCCGGCCTAAAGCGATGGCAACAGCAAGGTACAGCAGGGCCACCAATGATGTTAAGGTCACGCGAATAAGCAACTTGCTTAACACAAATCATGTACACCTTGCTGGACAGTGCGTTCGCAAGCGTCCGATGGTAAAGATTGGATTCAGTTTAGCATGCCGCTATGGGCGAGTCAAGAAGAAAGTTGGTACTTTTGGGGAACGGGGAAGAGGGGGGATGGATATATCGCTTAGTAGAGAAACATCGGTTTGCCATCCACGTGGCGCACCTTGGGCCGGTAAACCTCCACATCGTAAAGCTCATCGATGTCAACGCGCTTCACGCCTTCCGAGAGGACGCTTGCAGCCACATTGGTATAGCTGCCGTTGCACAAGGCGACCATCCGCCCGAATCGCTTGTCGCGGATCAGGTCCATAGCCATATGGGCGTAGTTGAAGCCCACCATCAGGTCAATCGAATCGGGCGCGCCGGAGCGCATCAAATAGGCCAACTGCTGGTAGATGATGTTCTGGCCGGTCAGTTGTTTGAGAGCATCGCCCGTGATGGCGCCGATGCCCCCCAGTTTTTTGTGGCCGTAGGCGTCGGCCTGACCGTACTCGACGATTTTGCCGCCGATCATCCTGGCCCCTTCCGAGATGGTGATGATGGCGTAGTTGCTGGGATTTTCGGCTTTGTCTTGCATCACCAGTTGGGCCAGTTTCTCCGGGTCAAAAGGCACTTCGGAGATGATGGCCCGGTCCACATCGGCCAGATAGGCGGCGATCAGAGAGGTCTCGCCGGAATTGCGGCCAAACAGCTCGACGATGCCGATGCGCTCGTGAGACCCGATGGACGTGCGCAGGTTGTGAATGAAATTGACGCTGCGGGTCACGGCCGTTGAAAAGCCAATGCAGTAGTCGGTGCCATTGACATCATTGTCCATTGTTTTGGGGATGCAGACGACCGGGAAGTTCTCGGTGTAGAGGCGATGTCCATAGCTGAGCGTATCATCGCCGCCGATGGGGATCAGGACATCGATGCCAAGGTGATCCAGGACCTTCAAGATGTGGGGGGTAAAATCCCGAGGTTCGGTGTCATCTGGATCGAAGTTGGGTTCCTTCAGGAACTCCGGTATGTCCACCGGGTCCACATTGGATGGATTGGTGCGGGAGGTATGCAGAAACGTCCCCCCCGTGCGATCCACGGTACGCACCGATTGCCGGTCCAGAGGCATGATCAGGCGCCGGCTATCCTCGTCGTCGAGATTGAAGTTCAGCAGTCCGGCCCAGCCGCGCCGAATGCCGACCACCTCGTAGCCCTCTTCCTCGGCGCGCATAACCACGGCCTTAATGCAGGGGTTCAAACCGGGCACATCGCCCCCCCCGGTTAAAATGCCAATCCGCATGAGGTTTCCTCCTGAGTGGATGTGCCATCCAAGAGATCGGAGATCAAATGTATTATACGGTGGAAAAGGGGCATAGAGGAAATCGACCCTCAGATTTTTCGTAGCTCCTCCGCCCGAACCGCGCCAGCGCCCAGCATCGTAACCAGCCGCTGCCGCAACTGGACGCAGTCACGGGTGGTGTCGTTGGGGAAATCGAGTTGGACCCGTTTTTGCCCGTTTGGGATGTAAAGACTGAAGCGATCCCGGCCGGGATATTCTTGCAGCATCTGGTAAATGGCTTTCAGCCGCTGCTTATCGATCTCGAGGTTGCCGGTGCGGGGCATCGTGATATGCAGATGCATAATAGCATCCTCCCCTGGCTTTTGACCGACCGGGGCAGCCGGAGGGAGGGCGTGCCCGTTGGCCGCCGGCCGTTCCAGAAGCAAAGGTGCGGCCCCGGCCGGTTCATCCCAGGTGGGCGGCGGCGGAACGCGCGGGCGTTGCGGGCCCGGGTCCGGCGCGGGTTCCGTCTCCTCCACGGCGACGTAGGGCGCGGCTGCCTCGGCCAGATGCGGCTGCCGGGCCGCAGTCTGATCGGCGGCGTTGTAGCGACTCAGGGTGTCCATGATCTTATCGGCCAACACTTTGGGTGACCTGCTCCCCTGGGCGTCAACTTTGCCCCGGACCAGGATCATCTGCTCTTCAACCAACAGCTCCTGGTGCGCTTCGTAAACGCGGGGGAACACCACGATCTCCAGCGCGCCTTGAATATCCTCAATCTCCACGAAGGCCATCGGAGCGCCCTTCTTGGTGAAAATCTGGCGGACGCCGCTGATGATGCCGGCCACGGTCACCGCCTGGCCGTGCATCGATTCGTCAAGCTCGTTGCAGAAGCAGGTCACGCTCTGCCGGATATCCTCGAGCAGGGGTTGCAAGGGATGTTCGGAGACGTACGTGCCGACCAGTTCTTTCTCCCAGCTCAGCTTCTGGCGGCGGCTGAGTTCCTCCACGTCGGGCAGGGGGTACAGGATCGACCCCGTTTGCGGAACGTCGAAGCTGGGCAGCTCAAACATGCTCATCTGCCCGACGGCAGCGGCCCGGTGGGTGGAGCTGGACAGGTTCATCATACGGTCGATGATGGCCAGCAGTTGCGCCCGCTCCCCGAAAGCGCGCAGGGCGCCAACTTTAATCAGGCTTTCCAGGGCGCGCCGGTTGACCTGGCGCAAATCGACCCGGCTACAGAACTCATCAATATCCTGGAAGGGGCCGCCGGCCCGCCGCGCCTCCAGGATAACATCGATCGGGCCCTCGCCCACGTTCTTGACAGCGCCCAGCCCAAAGCGGATCGCCGCCGGGGACTCGCCTTCCGCGTCCTCGATGGCAAAGTCGCTGTCGCTGTAGTTAATATCTGGGGGTTGGACCCCAATCCCCATCGCCTGGCACTCGCCGATGAGCGTCCCGATTTTTTCGGTGTTGTTGTGCTCGACCGTCAGCAGGGCCGTCATATACTCAACCGGGTAGTGCGCCTTGAGGTAGGCCGTCTGGCAGGTGATGACGGCGTAGTCGGCGGCGTGCGCTTTGTTAAAGCCGTAGCGGGCGAAGAACTCAATGTCGCTGAAGATGGCTTCCATCGTTTCGGCGTCGATCCCTCGCTCCAGCCCGCCGCTGAGCATCTTCTCCCGGTGCTTGCGGAGCTCTTTCTCCTTCTTCTTAGCCACCGCCTTGCGCATAAAATCGGCCTCCGAGGGGGAGTAGCCGGCCAGATCGGTGGCGATGCGCATAATCTGCTCTTGATAGACGATGATGCCATAGGTTTCTTTCAGGATCGGCTCCAGGGCGGGGTGGCGGTAGGTCACCTCTTCCCGGCCGTGCATGCGGGCGATGAAGTTGGGGATGTACTGCAACGGGCCGGGCCGGTAAAGAGCCAGCAGGGCGATGATGTGCTCGAACTTGTGGGGGCGCATTTCCTTCAGGATGCGGCGCATACCCTGGCCTTCCACCTGAAAGACGCCGGTCACGTCGCCCCGGGCCATTAAATCAAAGGCCAGCGGGTCCTCGATGGGGATGTTGTAAAGGTTCAACTCAACCCCGTGGCGGGCCTTGATAAGCTCGGCGGCCTTGCGCATGATCGTCAGCGTTGACAGCCCCAGGAAATCGACCTTGAGCAGGCCGATGGACTCGCAGATCGGAAATTCGAACTGGGTAATTGTCTCGGTAATGGAGGAGCCGGGGGGGCGCATCACGGGCACGTATTCGGTCAGCGGCCGGTCGGTGACGATGACGGCCGCGGCGTGAACCGAGGCGTGCCGGGCCACGCCTTCCAGGCTGCGGGCGGTATCGATTAACTCCTGGACGTAGTCAACGTTGTCGTACTGCACCTTGAGTTCGGGGGCGAAGAACTCGTGCTCCGGATCGAGGCTGTTAGCGATGGTGGCCGGCTTGCCGGGGATGGCGCTGATTTGCTTGGCCAGCATGTCCACTTCCGGCAAGGGCACATCCATCGCCCGGCCCACGTCCCGGATGGCGGCCCGGGCTTTCATACGGCCAAATGCTACGATCTGGGCCACCCGATCCGAACCGTAGCGCTCGACCGTGTAGCGGATCATCTCCTCGCGCCGGTCATCGGGGAAGTCCAGGTCGAAATCGGGCATCGAAACGCGGCCGGGGTTGAGGAACCGCTCGAAGAAGAGGTCGTTTTGCAAGGGGTCGATCATGGTGATGCCCAGGGCATAAGCCACGATAGAACCCGCGCCAGAGCCGCGCACGTTCCACCAGATGTTGCGCCGGCGGGCATACTCGCACATATCCCACACGATCAAAAAATAAACGTCAAAACCCATCGTGTGGATGATGTTCAGCTCGTATTCCTTGCGTTGCTGAATGGCCGGATCGCCGGCGCGGTCCCCGTAGCGCCGGACCAGCCCCGCTTCGGTCAGATGGCGGAGATAGCTGGCATAGTCGTGCCCGGACGGGATCGCGCCGGGAGGAAGCTCCGGAAGATGATAGCTGCGGTCTTCCAGGTCCACCTCGCACATTTCGGCGATGCGCAGGGTGTTGGTGAAGGCGCTGTCCGGCAAATCGGCCAGAGGCCGGAAGACGTCGCGCATCTCCTCCAGGCTCTTCAGGTAATAGCTGCCATCCGACATCTTCATCCGGTTTTGTTGCGTGACCAGCGAGTTGGTTTGCACGCACAAGAGCGTGTCGTGGGGCCTGGCGTCTTGAGCGGCGACGTAGTGGACGTCGTTCGTGACGACCAGACCCACGTCATCTCGCGCGGCCCAGTCGAAGAGGACCCCGTTGATGCGGGTCAACTCGGGGATGTTGTGTTCCTGCAATTCAACATAGAAGCGATCCCGGCCAAAAACGTCGAGATACCATTGAAACCGCTGCCGGGCCAGGTCTTCCTGGGGCGCGCTGCCTTCCTGGTTGAGGAGGTAAGGGATTTCAGCGGCCATGCAACCGGTGGTGCAGATGAGGCCCTCGGCGTGCGCCGCCAGGTACTCGGCGTCGATGCGGGGTCGATAGTAGTAGCCCTTCATCTGCGCGTCGCTACAAATCTTGAGCAGGTTGCGGTAGCCGGCCATATTCTGGGCCAGAAGCAGCAGGTGATGGCGGGTTTTGTCCCGGTTGGGGTCCCGATCCGCCATCTTGCGCCCGAAAGAGGTCAGGTACGCTTCCACGCCGATGATGGGTTTGATGTCCTGGCTTTTGCAGGCGCGGAAGAATTCCACAGCCCCGTGCATAACTCCGTGGTCGGTTAAGGCCAGAGCGCGCTGCCCAAGCCTGGCCGCCTGCGCCGCCAACTGTGATGTTTTTCCCAGACCGTCCAGCAAAGAATACTCGCTGTGAACGTGCAGGTGGACAAAATCGCTTGCCATCGTGAGCCTCTTGGTACAGCGTGGATGTCTCGTATCGTGTCTGTGCAAACCCGGCAATCTACTACAGCGGAGGGCTAAGTGCACCCGATGTTTAAAGCCTATCCGAATAACCCCGGAGTGCGGGCTTCAGCCCGCTTCAAGGAAGGCAGACTGAAGTCTGCACTCCAGTTTTCCAGATGGGCACTTAGTGCCTGTGATAGCCAGCTACTATATTTAGGCTGGAAGCCAATACGAAGCCCAGATGTTGTGGTTCCATTGGGCGAGATCGGAACAAATGGTCTAATAGGTCGCCGATCTATTATACCATCACTTTGAATTGAACGCACTATAGTTTTGAGCGAGATTGTTAAAGTCGGGCAAATTTTAAGGTGGGTCTTTGCCGGGGATCGTCATACTTCCGTACCCTTGACTTTTGCCAGGCCCGACCTTAAAATTGAAGGGAAATCGTATAATGTCCTCCGATGAATTGCTCTCCACATCGCTTCCTCGCTCCGAGAAATGTTGTGGACCCGCTCCAGGTTTTGAATATTCGTACCTCCGTTTTGGTTAGTCATAGGTCAGGAGTTGTGAATGAATGTTTATCAGTGACTTGACGAACGACCAGCTCATTATGTTGATCGCCGCTGCTACCGGCGGCGCCCTCATATCCTCCGTTGTGGTTGTCTGGTATTTGATTCGGGCCGGCATCAAGAGACGAAAAAATAGAATGGCCCAGGATGGTAAGGAAACGATGTCTGACGCGGAAACGGCTGCCAGTTCACCAAAGCAGATACCTGAGGCAAATGCGACGCCGGCCAGGCCCAGGACGTACCCGGCTTCTGCCCGGGAGACAGCGGTCAGTTCGGCCATCGACCCACCGGTCGATCTGAGCGCCCGGCTGGGCTTGAGCCCGTCGCCTGAACCGCCGGCAACTGCCCGGCCGACAACAACGACAACTTCTTCCCCATCCGGCGGAGGTGAGATGCCATTGGAAACCGAGGAGATTTTTAGACTCTGGCGCGATGTTCAGAGCGGGCAACTGGTGATCGAGGTGGCCGGAAAACGGTATCGGCGCTTGAGCGAGGTCAGCGACAAAGCCATCGGCGAACACATCTTGCAGGTTACGGCCCACCTCTTGCATTTTACGAACGGGCTGATCCTGGCCCGGGAGGGCATCAAGTCCCTGGCGGTACCACTGCTCAAACCATTAGGCTCCCTACCGCTCTCGCTCACGGCCACGGCGTCCCCCATCGAAGCGCCCGTTGCCGAGCCGCCCTCCTTGTCCCCACCCCCGGCGCAGATGGCCGGCGGCTTTCCGCAGAACGAATATTTGCCGCCGCCGGGCCCGGTTCCGGCGGCAAAGCAAGGCCCAGGTCTGGCCGGGCCATCCGGCTCTAATCAGACCCCGGCGACTGGGGCGTCATCTTTCGGCCTGAACCTGGCCGAGGAAATCAACGAGATCGTTCAGGCGCGACTGGCCGCCTCTCCGCTGGCAGCGACGACAACAATACAGGTCAGCGCCGATCCCTCCGGCGGGATCAGCATTGTCGTCAACGGCCGTCGCTTCCAGACCCCTGAGGAAATCGTCGACCCCGACGTCAAAGCCCTGGTCAAAGGTTCAATTCGGGCGTGGGAAGAATCGTAGAGCGCGCGGACTAGCCGGTCGGCTCCAGGCGAAAACGGTCCCCGTCGGCGAACAATCGGGCGGTGCGGACGTTCGGATCGTGCTGGAAGAAGATGGTCGCCCCGGTCTGCACGGCCCAGCGCTGCCAGTGGCGCTTGGTTTCAATCGTGACCAGCGGCTCCACATCGTAGGCGGTCACCCAGGCTGTGCGCTCGAAGTGGTAACTGAATGAAGCCATATCAGCCACGAATAATCCGTATTGCCCCCCGGACTCGATCAAGACCCCCTGCTGCCCCCGTGTGTGCCCCGGCATCATCACCGTCTTAATCTGTGAGGTTACAACTGTATCGCCATCAACGATCCTGAGATGGCCGGTTTGTTGCAAGGGTAGAAAAAACTGGCTGAAATAGGTGTTGCGAGTGCGCTCATTCGGATAGGTTGCGTCCGCCAACTCCGAGCGCTGCACCCAATACTCGGCATTGGGATAGGTCGCTACCCAGTTCTCACCCTGGCGGCGGGTGTTGCCGCCACAATGGTCGGCGTGCAGATGCGTGTCGATCACAATGTCGATCTCCTGGGGTGATACGCCGAGGCGCTTCAGGCCCTGGATCAAGTCCCCCTCCGGTCGCTGCAGACCGTAGATTTTTGCCAACCGGTCGGGCACGTCCGGCCCGAAACCGGTGTCCACCAGGATCGTTTTGCCCTCCGAGCGCAGGAGCAGGCAATTGAGGGTCATTGGAATGAGGTTCTGGTCGTCGGGGGCCATCAGCTTTTGCCATATCCGGCGGGGCACCAGTCCAAAAGCGCCGCCGCCGTCAACGTAGGTTACGCCGTCGCTGAGGATTGCATATTCAACCTGGCCGAGGTGAGGCATCGCGCTTATCCGCTCCATACTATTTGGCAACAAAGGAAGCCTGAAAGTTCCGCGACAGAGCCGAACGAAACCACGAAACCAGCTTGTCTCGCTCGTTGGGGGGCAGGAAAGCCGCCCGGGCCGCGTTGAGGGTCATCTCGTGAATGGCGCGCAAGGGCACGCCGATGCCTTGCATCGTCACCAGCAGCTCGTCGGTGAGCGTGGTGTTTGAAATCGAGGGATCGTCGGTGTTGACCGTGACCGGGATGCCAATCTGGTGGAAGGCCCAGATCGGGTGTTGCCCCAGGCCGGTGACCGAGCCGGTCTGCAAATTGCTGGTCGGGCACATTTCCAGGGTAATCCGCTTTTGCATGATCAGGTCGATCACCGACAGGTCTTCCATCGCCCGCACGCCGTGACCGATTCGTTCGGCCCCCAGCACCTCAATGGCTTCCCGGATGTGCTCAGGAGGACCCCACTCGGCGGCGTGGGCCGTGATGCGTAGCCCCTGGGACTTGCCCCAGCGAAAGACGTCATAAAACGGCGTGGCCGGAAAATCAACTTCGTTGCCGGCCAGGTCGATGCCGACAATGCCTTTATACTGGCGCGCAGCCGCCACCTCAACCAGCCGCCGCGCATATTCAGGCTCGTGCCGGTTCATCTGCACGATGAGCCGCACTTGAATGCCGTGATCTCCCTGGGCGTGATTGACGGCCTCAATCACCCAATCGGTCACCTCTTCGTAACTGAATCCCTGGCTGCGAGCCAGGGCCACGGGGTTAAATCGCAGTTCCAGGTACTTGATGTTGTCCAACGCGGCATCGGTCACAGCTTCATAGGCAACCCGCACCACCGCCTCCCGGGTCGAGTAAAACCTGCGAAGTAACGTAAACTTATTCAAAAACTCCATATAGTTGGGTTCATCGTCCACCACCTGCACGTAGGGGCGCAATTCTTCCAAATCCCAACTGGGCAGGTCAACGCCGTGCTGGCGGGCAACCTCGCAGATGGTGGACAGGCGCAAACTCCCCTCCAGGTGACGATGCAGGTCAATTTTTGGCAAAGCGCGCAACATGGCCCGGGTATCTCTAGGTTTGGTTTGTGGATTTTGGTTCAGAGACATAGTTGCTCAAAGGTTTAATGGTAACCAGATCATCAGGAAGCACAAATTGGCCGAGTTTTTTTGCCGGGGGCTGCGGCCCGGCATCGAGAATCCGGTCACTCCGCCCCCACATTATTTCCAGCCGGGCCCGCTTCGACGTTGCCTGTTGGCAGGGTAAAGACGAAGTTACTCCCCTTGCCAACCTCGCTTTCAACAGAGATCGAGCCGCCGTGGGCTTCCACGATTTGACGGACAATGGCCAGCCCCAGCCCTGTCCCGCCAAAGCGACGCGTGGTCGAGCCATCGACCTGGTAGAATCTGTCAAAGATTTTGTCCAACTTTTCAGGAGGGATGCCAATGCCGGTATCTTGCACGGAGGCGGTGAGGAAGCCCTCGCCTCCTGCGTCCACGGTAATGGTGATCCTGCCCCCATTCGGGCTAAATTTGATGGCATTGCTGATCAGGTTATCCAACACCTGGCCAACCCGCCCGGCGTCGCCCCAGATCGGGGGGAGCTTCTCCGGCAGCCGGGTGATGATCTCGACGGCATTTTGTTCAGCCGTAACGTCGGCGCTTTGGGTCGATAATTGAATCACTTCGCTCAGGTCGAACCAATCAAACTCAAGGTTGCCGACTTCCACCTGTTGCAGCAAGATAATGTCCTCAACCAGGCGTGAAATAGCATTGGTTCTTCTGGAAACGATGTCCAGGCGGTACCTCATTTCTTCCGTCAGTTTACCAAACGCGTTCTCCAGGAACAGATCGATGTAGCCTTTGACAAAAGTCAAGGGCGTCCGTAGTTCGTGGGAGACGTTCTGCACGAATTCAGATTTGAGGCGGTTCAATTCCTGCAATTCTTGCAATGCCTCTTCTAGATCTTCGGCTTGAAGCCGCAAATCTTCAACCAAACGAGCGTTTTCAATAGCGACGGCCACCTGGGCGGCGGCGATGCTCAACAACCGGCCTTCGCTGGAACCAAAGGCGTTCGGCATCCGGTCATCAACCGTAACCGCCCCGATGAGTTTATTTTTGTAAACCAAGGGCATAATCAGCAACGAGCGAATGCCCTCGGGGGGTGGAGGGCCCTGGGGGGGCAGAGCCTGGGCGTCAACAATATTCCAGGGTTTGGTATCCACGACGATGCGCTGGGTCAGGTTTTCGATGAACCCGGAAATTGATGCTTGTGTCTGGACGTTCCGCCAGCCGTGGAACGCCTTGCGCATGAGCCTCGGACCGTCTTGCTCCTGTTCCAGCATAAACAGGCTGCACCCCTGGCAGCCCAGAGCATGGCTCAAGATCGTCACCGTTGAGTCAAGGACCTTTTTAAGGTTTAGCTCGGTGGTCATCTGCTTGGCCAGGGTGTAGAGGGTTGAGACCTCGGCCAGGCGTTGTTGCGTTTCGGCGTGCAGCTTGGCTTTGTCGATAGCCACAGCAGCCATATCGGCCAGCGCCTGCAACAGGTGGCGGGTGTCGTCGGAGTCTGGCAAAGCATAGAGAGTCACCAGACCGACCCATTCGTCCCGGCTGATCAGGGGGATGTTGGTGTGGGGGACCTTCGCGTAGATTTCAGGGAACTCGTCAAGCAGGGCCTGGCTCAGGCTGGTGGCGGGCAAATCTGTGGCCTCTCTTACGACGATAATTTGGGCCTTATCCGCGCTTTCGACCAGGGGGGATTTTTCATTAGCTACATTTTGGGTATTAAAACGCTGCACCAGACCGGCCGGCAGGCCGCGCGCGGCAGCGATGGTCAGCACATCGGAGTGGGAGTCATGTAGGGTGATGATCCCGGCCTGGCAGCCTATCAACGACAGCGCCGAATCGAGGACCACGCGCACCAGTTGGTTGAGGTCAATCGCCGTGGTAATTGCCTCGCTAACCTGGGTGAGGGCTGTAAGCGCGCGCAACTGCTTTTGCGTTTCCTTGTACAGTTGGGCGTTGTAAATAGCCAGGGCAGCCTGGTTGCCCAGGATATTGGCCTTGGAAACATCTTCGGGGCCGAACAGCTCCGGGGCTCTGGCGCTGATCAAGACCAGGCTACCGACGGCGTTCGTCCCCTTTAGCAGCGGTATGCCGATCATAGAGGTCAGGGGAATCTGCAAAGCGGGGTCGGCGGTAAGCAGGCGGATGTTATTGACGTGGTTGACAAACTGCGTCTCTTGCTGGCGGACCACCCGCGAGGCCAGGGCTTGCGCATCCTGGATGGCAATTCTATGGCCCAAAAGCTGTTCGCGCCCCAGGCCGATGGCGGCGATGCCGGTCAGATCATCCTCTTCCTGAAGCCAGACGGAGGCCCCGTCGGCGTAAAAGATGCCCAGGCTCTCCTGGCAGATCATCTCCAGCACGGTGTTGAGGTCCAGCGTACTGTTGATGGCTAACCCGACCCGGCCCAGCGCCATAGCAAAGGCTTCGCGCTCTCGGGTGAGTTGAAACAGCCTGGCATTGTGAATGGCCAGCGCCGTCTGGCTGGCCAGGGCGCTCAACAGAGCCTCGTCGTCCTCGATGAAGTGATCGCCGTTAAGCTTGTTCGCCACCTCCAGAACCCCGATCACCTCGTCTTTGACGGCCAGGGGGACGCCGAGGACATTTCTCATTGACGCTGATGCCTCGTTGATAAGGGCAAAACGCTCATCGCCGGCGACATCATTGATCCTGAGCGGCTGGCGTCGCTGAAAAACCCACCCCACCGGGCCCTCGCCCGGTTTGAATACGGGCGCGCCGTCGAAACCGGGACCGGGGGTGTAGACCGTCATAGGCACCAACATACTGCTGCTTTTGTCGAGCAAATAGACTGCCCCTCGCTCAACCTGCAACAGAGCAACCATCTTTTCGACGATGGTCCGCAACACGGCGTCAAGATCGAGGGTGGTGAGGGACCGGCTGGCCTCAAAGAGACCGGCCATTTGATCGGCCCGATTTTGAACCTCTTGAAACAGGCGCGAGTTTTCGATGGCAATGGCAATGGAAGAGGCAATGAATTCCAAAATGACTTCGTCGTCTCGATTGAATGTCTGCCCGTCCAGGCGATTCATAATTTCTACAACGCCAAGCACGCGACCTTGAATTTGAACGGGCACGGCCAGCAAGGAGCGGGTGGTAAAGTTAATGGCGTGGTCAATTTCGCGGTGGTGGCGCGGATCATCTTTAACATTATCTACGCGAAGGGTCCTCCGGTTTTTGGCCACCCAACCGGCAAAACCCTCGCCCATAGTCAGGCTGAACGGTTTAACTTCATCAGCGCCTTTGCCAACGGCCACGGCAAATCGAAGGGTGTCATCTTCCAGCAAGAGCAAGGATGCGGCCTCTACCTGGAATAAGAGGTTGATGCGGCGCATGATCGAGGTCAGGGTCACATCCAAATCGCTGGTAGCCGCGACGGCGATGCCGATTTGATTGAGGGCCACCAATTCGGCCATGCGCCGGTCGCGCTCCTCCGACAGGCTGGTATTTTCAATGGCAATAGCCAGTTGATCGCCCACCGCCTGCAGGAGCGCCACATCTTCTTCATCGAAAGCGTTTACCTGCTCGCTTTGCACGTCCAGCACGCCCACGACTCGACCGGCTACCGTGAGCGGGAGGGCAACTTCTGAATTGGTTTGGGGTCGATTCGGGGCAGGATAATATTGAGGGTAAGCCGGCAGGTTGTTGATCCACATGGGAGAACCTTGCTGGGCCACGTGCCCGACCAGGCCCTTCTCGCCGATCTTCAGGCGAAGGGCGTCTTTGTCAACAAGAAGGCTGGCTGCATCAGTGCTGGCCCGCAGCCAGGCCGCGTCCCCGGCGCTGTCGATCAGAAAGATCGAGGCGTGCTCGAAGGCAAGGCGCTGGTGGAGTGAGATGACAGCGTACTCCAACAGTTGATCAACCGCCTCAATCTCGGCAATGCGCCGCCCAATCTGGGCCACGATTTCCAGTTGTTTGGCCTTGTGTTGCTGGCGCTGGTAAAGCCGGGCATTTTCAATGGCTATCGCCGCGTGACTGGCGAAGGCATTCACAACCTGCAGGTCCGCCTGGTCGAAAAACCCCGCTTCAGAATGATCGAGGGCCAGCAGGCCAATGGCCCGGTCCCGCGCTACAAGAGGAGCGCCGATCCAGGCTTTGACAAGGGCGCTCTCCGAGGTTACCCTTTGAACCCAACGCGGGTCCTTTGTCACATCGTGAACGCTAACCGGGAACTGGTTCTTCAAGATGTCATAGGAAAAGGAGCCGGGGCCACAATGAAAACTTATTCCCTGAACCTCTTCGGCAAAACCCCTGGCGGCGCGAATGACGAGAGTGTCGGCTGTACGGAGCATAATCGAGGCGCTCTTGTAGGCAACGACCCGCTCCAGGCGCTCCAGGATGATGTCCAGAACTTCATCCAGGTCCAGGGTAGAGTTGAGCGTGGTTGCGGTCTGGAGCAAATGGTCGGCGATTTGACGCCGTCTCTGTTCCGACTGGTGTTGCCGGCGCGTTCTTTCCCACAAGCGGGCGTTGGTAATCGCCACGGCCAGTTGGCTGGCGATGGCGATTAGGCCCTGCTGGTCGGCGGCGTCCGGGGGGGTTGCCTGGTGATCGCCAATGATCAGCGCGCCGATGACCAACCGCCCGATGGCAATTGGGGCAACCGTGGCCGAGAGGGCCTCAGCCGAAGCGCCGGCTTGCTCCTGTATGGAAAGGGTTGGCAGAAAGACCGGCGCGCCCGACTGAATTGCCTGAAACACAGCCTGATTTTCCAGGAGAGCAGACGCGGTTTCGGGGGAACCCTGGCGGGCGACAATGACCGGCTGGTCCGTCTCCTCGTCAATCAAGGCGATGAGTAAGACCTGGTAAGCGTGATGAAGTTGCAGTTGCTCAAGGCTGATCTCCAGGATTTCGTCCAGGTCTAGCAAGGCTGCGCTGGCCTGGGCGATCTCGTGAACGATGGCCAGATCGGCCGGACGCTGTTGCATCGAGGGGGGAGGTGACTCTGCCGTCGAGGAAGAGGGCGAGGTAAATCTTAACAGGCCGAGAATTTCACCGGCTTGCGAACCCAGCCGGGCGGGTTGCAAGGTGAGTTCGGCCTGGCGCTCAAGGCCATCTTTGGCGCAAAACCTGATAGGCTGGGAGACGACGGGGATGTTTTGGCGTACGGTGGCAAGAATAGAGGCAAGTAAAGTTTGGTGGGAGGAGGAGATGACCTGTTGAATAGAGATGCCGGTGAGTTCAAGATTGCTGTAGCCTAATTCCTCCGGCAAGGCCGATGAGGTAGTTACGATCTGACCATCGGCTGTGAGAGAAATCTGATGCCACGTAGAGTCGAACGAGACCTGGCTTGAATCTGAGGCAGCCGTTTGCATCATGGCCTGTTTTATCCGTCACGTTCAGTAATAAGCCAACTCCAATACTTCCAGGTAATAATCAAGCTGAGGGTTACGCCTACAGCCAGAGGGGCCTGGTGTGCCAGCAAGATGAACGCCAGTGAATTTATCCGTGACGGCTCATCGGTAGGGGAGAGAAAGACACTCACCTGCAACAAGTGGGCGATAAAGGCGATGCCAACAAAAAGCTGAGCCAGGTGAAAGAGGCGATAGTAAGGGGGTGTTTTTGTCACGGCCCCCAATTTTTCCGACAAGCGAGCTAGAATGTAACAAAGGAATATAATAGACAGGGTGCCAAACGAACCCAGGATAGTAACCAGCGGAATCAGGAGCGACCTCCCGTCATCAAGCGTAGCAGTGAAAAGCCCAGGACGAAGAGAATAACGCCGCCCAAAAGGCGACTTAAATCTGCCAGGAAGTTACCAACGTTCCGAGATCCGGTTAACGAGTAAAGAGCGGCGGAGATGACGAAAAGAAGAATCGGTGCAAAAAAGAATAGATAATGAGATCTACGACCCGACTTTTGCTCGTAAAAATGGGCGATAAGAAAAAGAAAAAACAGTAAAAGACAAATCACCCCCCAATTGTAAATCATCAGTGCCTGGTTGAGGAGATTCATGAGTTGCTTTCTTCCAACTGAACATAGTTTGGTGGCAGACAGTTGCTAAATACAGAAGTGCGTAAATTCGTTTACCGGCGGACAAATGCTTCACTAAAGGCATCCGCCATGCTTCTGCGGGGGTTGCCACTCATGATGCCCTCTTGCCCTTCGAACTTAGATCGCAGCTCAATGCCGTCAGCAGTGATTTCATATTGCTGAATGTCTTTGGCATGATCGCTGCCCCGCATCTTCAGAACCAGGAGGGCTTTGCGAATGGCCGATTCTATTTCTACATAACGCAGCAAGACATACGAGTCGACGACGAAACCAATCGATCCGTCGCCCTCGGGGGCCTCGCCCAAGAGAGCGCTACTTTCGCGGGTGAGGAGACTGGTCACCCCTTCTCGTTTCAGGGCGTTAATGAAGGAATATTCGAGTTCACGCAGTTCGACGGGGTCTTGAGACAATCGCTCAAAGTGGGTCATACTATCGACAACGACCCGGCGAGCGCCCATTTGCGCGATGTGGGTTTCAATCATGCCCCCTACGCTTTCCAAATCGAGCTTGCTCACCTCGGGGCTGGTCATAATAACTTTCAGCAGCCCCTCTTTTTCCAGTTTAACGAAGTCCCATCCGAACGAGGCCGCATCGTGGTAATACTGTTGCGGGAACTCCTCGAAAGTTATGATCAACCCAGGCTCGTTGAACATCGAAATGCCGTTGTAGATAAACTGCATACCCAGGGTGGTTTTTCCCGTGCCGGGCGCGCCTTCCACCAGATTGGCGGTTTCGGTCAAAAAGCCTCCACCCAGCATTTGATCCAGGCCGTTGATACCGGTTTTTACCCGTTTCATATGTCGCTAATTCCTCCTGAGTTCTACCCAGGTATCCATTTACTTAATAGTGCCCCATCGTAGTTACCAACCGTAAACTTAGCGCATCCCGCGAATAATGTGATAAACCGCTTTCACCCGGAAATGCCGGTCCTCGCAGGCCATAATGAATTGGTCGATCAGCTGTCTCATCGATTCGTCCGCAGCCAGCGAGTAGACCGAGGTTTCTTCCACCACCCGCCGTTCCATCACGTCGCTTTCAACTAACTCTTCCAATTCCGGCGCTACGGCAGCCGCGTTTCGACCCGCATACTTGGCGATATTCTCAACTGTATCAGCAGTATGAGGATTTTCGTAAAAGAATCGGACGAGATCCCACTTGATGAATGAGTTGACCTTTGTTTTGACAAAGTCAAGTAGCACGGGATCCATATCGTTCATCAGGCGAGCTGTGAAGTCATCCCCGTTTGCTGCCAAGACTATGCCTCCTTCCTCTTAGGAGGATTATGCTTTCCAAAAATGCATAAGGTTAAAGTTTGGCTTATTGTAACATTATCAAATAAAAAAAGCAACGGGTTTTTGAGTACCTGTCGTAAAATAGCTAAAATTACCTAGCGGGCTAACGCTGCTTGATTTTGCGGCGCTTGCCCCTTTTCTTCTTGCCGGAAGTGGGTTTGGCAGAGGTGCTTCGGCTTGGGCGGCGGGGACCGGCGGCGGCTTTTCCACCGGCGTTATCTTGCCGCATGTGGCACTGCTTGTACTTCTTGCCGCTGCCACACCAGCACGGTTCATTGCGGCCCGGCCGCTTTTCGACCCGGACCGGCTTCGGCGGGCCGGAATTGCCGCTGCTGGCTTCGGCGTGGACCGCCCGCATCTGGCGCGGCGGCTGCGGCGCTTGCACCATTTCCGGGTGGTAAATGGCCCGCACAATCTCGCTTTGAATAGCGCCCAGGAGCTGGCCGTACATCTCGTGGGCCTCGCGCTTGTAAGCCACGAGCGGGTCTTGCTGGCCGATGGCCCGCAGGCCGATGCCCTGCCGTAGCGCGTCGAGGGCGGTCAGATGGTGGACCCACAGGGTATCCACAATCTTGAGCATGACCGCCTGCTCCAAACGGCGCATCGTCTCTTCGCCCAGGCGCTCTTCTCTTTCATCGTAAAGCTGTTCGGCCAGCTCGATCAACTGCTCTTCGATTTCTTCGGGCGAGAGGTTCTGCCAGTTGTGGCTGGTGATGGTCGGCGGCAAAGGTAACGTGGCCCGCACGGCCTGGTAGAGTCCGGTCAGGTCCCACTCTTCAGAGAACTCGCTGCTGACGTAAGTGTTGACCAGACTACTCAGCTCATCGGTCACCATTGTCAGAATGCTCTCGCGCAAATTGGGGCTGGTCAGGATGCGATTGCGCTGGGCGTAAATCACTTCGCGCTGCTGGTTGATGACGTCATCGTATTCCAGCAGGTGCTTGCGGATGTCGAAGTTGTGGCCCTCGACCTTGGTCTGGGCGTTCTCGATGCTCTTGCTGACGAGGCCGGCTTCAATGGGGACATCGTCCTCTACGCCCAGGCGCTCCATCAGGTTAGCCACATTCTGGCCCCCGAAACGCCGCATCAAATCATCCTGCAACGAAACGAAGAAACGACTGGAGCCCGGGTCGCCCTGGCGACCGGCTCGCCCGCGAAGCTGGTTATCGATCCGCCGCGCTTCGTGACGCTCGGTGCCGATGACGTGCAGGCCGCCCAGGTCCATCACCTTCTGCCGGTCCTTGTTGACAATTTCGTTGGCCTTGCGCAGCGTCGCCTCCCAGACCTTCGGCTCCACCTCCGTCAGGTCCACCCCTTTCCGGCGCAGCTCCTCTCGGGCCAGCCCTTCGGGATTGCCGCCCAGGAGGATGTCCACCCCGCGCCCGGCCATATTGGTGGCGATGGTCACCGCCCCGGGCCGGCCGGCCTGGGTGATGATGATCGCCTCTCGTTCGTGCTGCTTGGCGTTGAGGACTTCGTGGGGCACCCCCTGCCGCCTGAGCAAGCCCGACAGGTATTCGCTGGTTTCGATGGCAATGGTGCCGACCAGAACCGGGCGGCCCATCTGGTGCCAATGTTTGATCTCGTCCACCACCGCCTTGAACTTGGCCTCCGGCGTGCGGTAGACGACGTCGGGGTAGTCGAGGCGCTTGTAGTAAAGCTCGTTGCCATCGGGGCTGCGGTAGGTGATCACGGTGACGCCGTGCTCCGGGTCTTTTTCAGACTCGGTGATCAATTCCCCCTGCATAGCCCGAAATTCAACGTTGGTGGGCAGGGTGGAGACATCCAGATCATAAATCCGGTTAAATTCCTCGGCCTCAGTGGCGGCGGTGCCGGTCATCCCGGCCAGTTTATCGTACATACGGAAGAAATTCTGGAAGGTGATGGTGGCGTAAGTGACGCTCTCGTGCCGCACGTGAACGCCTTCCTTGGCCTCGATGGCCTGGTGCAAGCCCTCGCTGTAGCGCCGCCCGTACATCAAACGGCCGGTGTGCTCGTCGACGATGATCACTTCGCCATCCTTGACGATATATTCCTTGTCCCGCTTGAAGAGGACGTGGGCGCGCAAGGCGTTATCCAGGTAAGGCGTCATCGAGGCGTGCTCGGAGTCGTACAGGTTTTCCACCCCCAAAGCGCGCTCCATTTTTTCGATGCCGCGCTCGGTCAGGTGGACGATGCGAGCCTTCTCGTCAACGACGTAATCGCCGTCGGGCTCCTTGGCCTCGACGCTGTCTTTGCTGCTGGGCCGCAGCGGGCGGACCAACTCGGCGAATTTGCGGTACAGGTCGCTGCTTTCCTCCGCCTGGCCGGAAATGATCAGCGGCGTGCGCGCTTCGTCGATGAGGATATTGTCGATCTCATCGATGATGGCGTAATGCAGCTCCCGCTGGGCTTTGAGGCGCAGGTCAGTGACCATATTGTCGCGCAGATAGTCAAATCCAAATTCGTTGTTGGTGCCATAGGTGATGTCGCAGCCATAGGCTTCCCGGCGGGTGATTGGGCGCAGGTTCTCGTAGCGGTCGTCGCTGCTGTGGAAGTCGGGATCATATTGGAACGAAGCGGCATCCACGCCGACGTTACCGGCGCTTTGGATAACGCTGACCCGCAGCCCCAGCAGGTGATAGATCGGCCCCATCCATTGCAACCCGACCTTGGACAGGTAATCGTTGGGGGTGATAATGTGCACGCCCCGCCCGATGATGGCGTTCAGGACGGCCGGCGTCGTCGCCACCAGAGTCTTACCCTCACCGGTGCGCATCTCTACGACCCGCCCCTGGTGTATCAGCGCGCCGCCGGCGATTTGCACGTCGTAGTGGCGCAGGCCGATGGTGCGCACACTGGCTTCGCGTACGGCGGCGAAAACCTGGGGCAGAATTTCCTCCAGGAATCCTTCCTCTTGTTTCAGCAAGGCCCGTTCGGCCCGTTCCAGTTCAACTTCCAGCCTGCGCCGGCTGTCCCCACTGGCAACAGCCACTTCGGTCCGCAGACCTTCAACCTCGGCCCGCTGGCCGGTTGTCGTCTCTTCTGCCTCACGCCGAAAATCGGCGATCAACGCGCGCAGGTCGGAGTCGCTCTGGCGCTGTATCTCCGGCTCCAGAGCGTTGACTTCCTCCACCAACGGCATCAGGCGTTTGATTTCTTTTTCGTTGGGATCACCCAGCACTTTGTTTAAAATGTTCTTGAACATAATTCATCTCTGGTTGGGAATGGGCTACAGCCTTACGAGAGACCCCACCCGGCGCACTGTGCTCCGGGTTGCACCAAGCATTGAAGCACGCAGGGTCGCGCCCCACAAATGGTCGATGGTCGATAAGCGGCGGTTTGACCTGAGGTTAGAATTATACCATAAGCTGAAGCGCATCCCAAAGAGAACGCCGAAGAAGAGTCTGTCCCAGATTTTAGGCGAAT
Source organism: Anaerolineae bacterium (assembly GCA_046757065.1). Classification (GTDB taxonomy): domain Bacteria; phylum Chloroflexota; class Anaerolineae; order 4572-78; family JBHHXL01; genus JBHHXL01. The sequence continues at coordinate 6,905 of JBHHXL010000014.1, read as the reverse complement.
TAGGTGCGACGCACTTCTGACGTGCATGTCAACGGACAGATCTAATGGTACGGGGGGGATTTTCGAGCCAATAGCTTATTGTAAGTGCGTCGCACCTAAAATTTGGGACGCACCCTCGAAGAAGGGAGGGTAATCGCGCATTTGTTCATAGACGGCGTTTTAGGGCGTTGGGCTATGGCGAAACACCCACCACGCCCCGCCGTAGGCCAGCGCCGCGCCCCACAGCACCACCGAAAAGCCCCAGGTCAGGGCCACCATCGCCGCCAGGACCGCGCTGACCACCGAGGCGCAGCCGTTGACGGCCCAGGCCCAGGGCACCAGCTCCGGGGCCGCGAGCCGCACTCGCTGCAAGCCGGCGGGGAAGGGCACCCCCAACAGCAGTCCCAGTGGGAACAGGGCCAGCAACGTCACCAGCATCCTGGCGCTGAAGGGCCAGGCCAGCGTCGCCTGAAACAGGGCCGGCAGCCAGAAGGGGTAAATCAGAGCCAGAATCGCGATCAACGGCAAGGCCAGCCTGAGCGGCAACCGGGCCGACAGGAACCAGCTTCCCAGTCCGGAAGCCAGCAGCACCCCGCCGACCACCACCGCAAAGGCGTAGGCCGGCTGGCCCAGGTAGAGGATGAACCGCTGCAAGAGGGGAATCTCCACGAACAGGAACCCCAACCCCAGGCAGATGAAGTACAGCAAAAAGCGCCCCCGCTGGCCCGCTCCGAGCGGTTTCCGCCAGACGATGAGGGGCAGCAGGATCAACCCCGTCGATAGCACCAGGACCAGGACGAGCAGGGCCACCAGGACCAGGTAGCCGCTGCCGCCAAAAGGCTGCGCGGTCTTACCCAGGTTTTGCAAGATTTGCGGCGTCTGGCTCCAGCGGAAGAAGTGGAAGAAGTAGGGGTGGTCGTCGGTCGGGGGGGCGACGGCGAAAGGGTAACTGGCGAAGAACGCTTCGGGCGCTCGCGCGTCTATCAGATCGGCCAGGGCCTGGTGGTAGGCCGCTTCCGGCACGACGCTGTAACGGTTGACCTCGTCCGGCGACAGGTCCGGCAGCCAGACCAGGTCGAACTGGCGGGTGCGGGCAAATTCGCGGATGGCGGACAACGCCTGCGGCGACAAAGGACGGCGTCCGGCCACCACCAGCGAGGTCTGAAAACTGCGCAAAACGGCCAGGTGGTCGCCGGCCCGCTCCGGTTCGCGAGCCCGCCAGGCCGCCAGAATCGTGCCCCACAGCCGGAGAGACTCGGTGGGCGGCAGTTGCAGCCAACGCTCGGTCACCAGCAATCCGTCCGGCGAGAGGTGGGCGGCCATCTCCCCAAACGCCTCGACCGTTGTGTTGTAATCCTCGGCCAGGGTGTAGGCCCCGGCGGTCACCGGGCGGAAGCTGTCGGTCAAGGGCAGGATGATCAAATCAAACGAGTCCCGGTTGCGGCGCAGAAAGCTGCGGGGATGGTCGATGACGACCCGGACCCGGGGATCGGCGTAAAGATGCCCGTTGGTGTCGCCAAACCTGTCGCGAACCGCTTCAACGATGGTGGGGTTGCTTTCGACCACGGTCACCGAGGCCGCGCCATTTTGCAGGGCGGCCAGCACGGCCAGCCCGCCGCCCGGTTCCAGGATGAGAACATCCGCCCCCGGCCTGAGTTGGAAGGGCAGGGCCAGCGGCAGGTATGTGGTAAACGTGTCCCGACCCGGCGGGGAAGCAACCCTGGTAATCGGCGACAGGTTGTCGCCATCCACGGTTAGACCGAGCTGGGCGGGCGGCCCGCCGGGAAAAGCAAAGCTCAGGCCGGGGGCCGAGTGAATGCCTTCGCTTTCAACCACATCGATCCGGGAGAAGGCGTTCCAGCGTTGAAAGACGATCCGGCTGCCGGGATAGAGGCTGGCCTGGGACAGGGCCTGGTACGGGGTCAGGCGTACTTTGGCCGGAGACGGGGGGAAGAGGGCCAGGAAGAGGAGAGAAAGCGTGATTGCAAAGAAGCCGGCCGAGAGGAACAACGATCTTTGGGGGGGACGCAGAGCGGAAGGGGGAAGAAATCCTGGAAATCCAAGCACCCCCACTGCCAGCCAACCGGCCAGGCTGACGGCAAAGATGGCCCCTGCTCCACCCAAGCCGGCCAGCAGAGGCAGCGCCAGGAGCGGCCCCAGGCTCGATCCGAGCAGATTGGCCGCATACAGGGGTCCGGCCCGCCGGGGATGGGCGGCCAACGCCGCCCCGACGGCCAGGCCGCTAAAAAAGAAGGGGATCGTCAGCGCCAGGTAGTACAGGGCCAACCACCCGATCTGCGTCCGGTCCCAGGCCAGGCGATAGGCATCGAAGGGAAGGTAATTGACGATCAGGTAACTCAGGGGCAGAGAAGCGGCAAACAGGATCGCGGTGCGGGTCAGGAAAGTACCGACATTCGCCGGGGCCTGGCGCAAGGAGAGGTAGGTTCCGCTGGCCCCGGCTCCCAGCAAGGCCAGGCTGATGGCCATAAACGCGAAATGGAAGCCCTGGGCCAACGAAAAGAGGCGGGTCAAGACCGCTTCGTAGGCCAGCGTCGCCATTGACAGCAGGAAAATGCCTTCGTAAATGCGGCCCATTCCGCCTCTCCGGTAACCAGTAACCCATAACAAAAAAGCCCTTTTGGCGATGACCTACTCTCCCGGGGACCTGCGTCCCAAGTACCATCGGCGCTGGCGGGCTTAACTGCCGGGTTCGGGATGGAGCCGGGTGTACCCCCGCCGCTAAAATCACCAAAAAGACTTTTTTTACAAAGGATGAGGGGTGAAGGATAAAAGATTTCATCCTTCATCCTTCCAAGGTAGCACCCTAAAGACTGAATAGAATGAGCGTTCGTCGATTTTGCAGGAACATGTTTGAGGTGAATTAAGCCCTCGGCCATTAGTACGGCTTAGCTTTGCCATTGCTGGCTTTACACACGCCGCCTATCAACTGGTGGTCTACCAGCGGCCTTACTCCCTCAAAGGGGATGGGTGACCTCATCTTGAGGCGAGCTTCCCACTTAGATGCTTTCAGCGGTTATCTCTGCCCGACATAGCTACCCAGCGATGCCCCTGGCGGGACAACTGGCACACTAGCGGTCGGTCCACCCCGGTCCTCTCGTACTAGGAGCAGCTCTCCTCAAGTCACCTACGCCCACAGCGGATAGAGACCGACCTGTCTCACGACGGTCTGAACCCAGCTCGCGTGCCGCTTTAATGGGCGAACAGCCCAACCCTTGGGACCTACTCCAGCCCCAGGATGCGACGAGCCGACATCGAGGTGCCGAGCCTCCCCGTCGATGTGAACTCTTGGGGGAGACTAGCCTGTTATCCCCGGGGTAGCTTTTATCCGGTAAGCCACGGCCCTTCCACTCGGTACCGTGGGATCACTAAGCCCGACTTTCGTCTCTGCTCGACTTGTAGGTCTCGCAGTCAAGCTCCCTTATGCCTTTACACTCTATGGCTGGTTTCCATTCAGCCTGAGGGAACCTTTGGGCGCCTCCGTTACCTTTTCGGAGGCGACCGCCCCAGTCAAACTGCCCACCTGGCACTGTCTGGTTGCCGGATCACGGCCAACCATTAGGGCCAAGACTTGATCAGGCTGGTATTTCAAGGGCGGCTCCACCGAGGCTGGCGCCCCAGCTTCTCAGCCTCCCAGCTATCCTACACAGACCAAGCCCTAACTCAATGCCAAGCTACAGTAAAGCTCCACGGGGTCTTTTTGTCCTGCTGCGGGTAACGCGCATCTTTACGCGTAGTTCAATTTCGCCGGGTCCCTCGTTGAGACAGCGCCCCACTCGTTACGCCTTTCGTGCGGGTCAGAACTTACCTGACAAGGAATTTCGCTACCTTAGGACGGTTATAGTTACCGCCGCCGTTCACCGGGGCTTCAGTTCAGAGCTTTGCTCCCCGAAGGGAGCTAACCCCTCCCTTTAACCTTCCGGCACTGGGCAGGCGTCAGCCCCTATACATCCTCTTACGAGTTAGCAGAGACCTGTGATTTTGTTAAACAGTCGGCAGGGCCATTTCTCTGCGGCCCCGGCCATGCTCAGCAAGCGTGTTGCGTCACCGGCCAGGGCGATCCTTCTCCCGAAGTTACGGATCGATTTTGCCTAGTTCCTTAACGAGGGTTCTCCCGATCGCCTTGGTATTTTCTACCCGTCTACCTGTGTCGGTTTGCGGTACGGGCACCTTGCTTCAACGCTTAGAGACTTTTCTCGGCAGCATGGGCTCAACCACTTCCGGCTCTAATGAGCACCGCCCTCACCTCTCAGACTCCGGTTGCGGATTTACCTACAACCCTCATCGCCCTACAGGCTTAGCACCTACTCTTCCATCCGTAGGCTGGCCTACCCTTCTGCGTCCTCCCATCACTCCACAAGGTGGTACAGGAATATTAACCTGTTGTCCATCGCCTACGCCTCTCGGCCTCGGCTTAGGCCCGACTAACCCGACGCGGATTAACCTTCCGTCGGAAACCTTAGACTTACGGCGAACATGTTTCTCGCATGTTTCTCGCTACTCATGCCGGCATTCTCACTTGCGCAGGCCACAGATGTCCTCACGGTCATCCTTGTTTCTCCTGCGCAACGCTCCCCTACCATTTAGCCTCTTAGTCTGGCAGTTTTGTGGTCTCCCAGTCAAGACTAGATGACCACTTGACTACCAGACGATCTGACTAAATCCGTAGCTTCGGTGTCTGGCTTGAGCCCCGTTACATTTTCGGCGCAAGACCACTAGACCAGTGAGCTATTACGCACTCTTTAAAGGGTGGCTGCTTCTAAGCCAACCTCCTGGATGTCTCAGTAGTCTCACATCCTTTCCCACTTAGCCAGAACTTAGGGACCTTAGCTGACGGTCTGGGCTGTTTCCCTCTCGACTACGAAACTCATCTCCCGCAGTCCGACTGCCATGCTCTAAAGTATCGGCATTCGGAGTTTGGTTTGGTTTGGTAAGCGATGGGCCCCCTAGCCAATCCAGTGCTCTACCTCCGATACTCAACGCATGACGCTAGCCCTAAAGCTATTTCGGGGAGAACAAGCTATCTCCGGGTTCGTTTGGCATTTCACCTCTAACCACAGTTCATCGGAACACTTTGCAACGTATACCCGTTCGGTCCTCCACGAGATGTTACTCCCGCTTCAACCTGACCATGGTTAGCTCACCCGGTTTCGTGTCTACTCCCTGCAACTCTACGCCCTATTCAGACTCGCTTTCGCTCCGGCTCCGCCTGTCGCTGGCTTAACCTTGCTACAGAGAGTAACTCGCCGGCTCATTCTCCAAAAGGCACGCCGTCACCCGTGATCCTCTAGGAGGATCATAGGGCTCCGACTGATTGTAAGCGCACGGTTTCAGGTTCTTTTCACTCCGCTCACCGCGGTTCTTTTCACCTTTCCCTCACGGTACTTGTTCACTATCGGTCATCAAGAGTATTTAGCCTTGGGAAGTGGGCTTCCCAGATTCCCACAGGATTAGCGTGCCCCGTGGTACTCAGGAACACCAGCAGAGTCCAGCAGCTTTTGTATACGGGACTGTCACCCTCTCCGGTCTGCTATTCCAATACAATTCTACTAGCCGCCGGATTTATGACTCTGAGTGCCGGGTCCTACAACCCCACTGCACAAACGCGCAGTGGTTTGGGCTATTCCGCGTTCGCTCGCCACTACTAGCAGAATGATCTCTTTTCCTCGGGGTACTTAGATGTTTCAGTTCCCCCGGTTCCCCTCCGCTGGCCTATGTGTTCAGCCAGGGATACTCAGGCATGACCCTGAGTGGGTTTCCCCATTCGGAAACCTCCGGATAGTAACGCCTGCTGACGGCTCTCCGAAGCTTATCGCAGTCAACCACGTCCTTCATCGGCTCTTGATGCCAAGGCATCCCCCGTGCGCCCTTAGTAGCTTAATTCACACGTGAACCAACAAAATTGAACTACTCATTCTATTCAGTTTTTAAGGTGCTACCTCCAGCGGATTAACCGCTGACGGCTGACCGCCAGACCTCCTGCCGGTCAAGCGCCAACACTCAATCCAGAAACAAAAAACGGCTTGTCATCTCGGCAAGCCGTGCGCGCCAGAACATGACAATGGGTTTGAACTATGAGCTTACGAACCTTGTCTTCGTTATCGCCAAATGCATTCCCTCTCAGCAAGGACTGGCTCTTGAAACGCCTCCCGCAATCGCTTTCGAGCGAGTGGAGATGAGGGGATTCGAACCCCTGACCTCCTCCGTGCAAGGGAGGCGCTCTCCCATCTGAGCTACATCCCCATTAGTGGGCCTGAGTGGACTCGAACCACTGACCCCTGCGTTATCAGCACAGTGCTCTAACCGACTGAGCTACAGGCCCAACTAATATTGACCGCAAGAGCATCCTTAACAACTGAAGAGTGGCAGGCAGCTTGTGCTGACCTTTGATTTTAAGTGGGAGTGTTAACCACCAGCCAACAAGTTGGCCGGCGTTAAGAAGCTCCCTAGAAAGGAGGTGATCCAGCCGCAGCTTCCGCTACAGCTACCTTGTTACGACTTCGTCCCAGTTACCGATCCCAACCTTGGGCGGCTCCCTCCTTGCGGTTAGGCTACCGACTTCAGGTGTTACCGGCTTCCATGACGTGACGGGCGGTGTGTACAAGGCCCGGGAACGTATTCACCGCACTATTGCTGACGCGCGGTTACTAGCAACTCCGCCTTCATGCAGTCGAGTTGCAGACTGCAATCCGAACTGAGGCCGGCTTTAGAGATTAGCTCCACCTCGCGGTGTGGCTGCCCATTGTACCGGCCATTGTAGCGTGTGTGTAGCCCTGGACATAAAGGCCATGCTGACTTGACGTCATCCCCACCTTCCTCCGGTTTGACTCCGGCAGTCCCGTTAGACACATGTAACTAACGGCGAGGGTTGCGCTCGTTGCGGGACTTAACCCAACATCTCACGACAC
>JBHHXL010000013.1:0-30667 GCA_046757065.1 Anaerolineae bacterium | reverse complement strand
GGCCAGGGAATCCCCCCTTGGGAGTCCGTGAATATGTAGCAAACCCCTCTTCCCAATTCTTAAGCAAATCTGGCTCTATGAGGAATTGTGTGGTAATGTAGGACACGCGGAGCGTGTTAGTTTGTCCCGCACAAGCTAACAGCTTGTGCTACAAAACCCCATAAAAGCTCAAAGAGCCAGCAAATCTTTGGCCAGGTGAGTCATTAAGATATTACCATGACTCCTCCCAAACATTCCTATGAAAGTAATAGGAACATTATGGGAATTTTGTTAGAAACGGGGTATGTCCAGAATTTTCCAGCACCGCCCAGCTTGCTGGGCAGGTGGTAACTATACCTATTTTGGCTTGACCCAACGACCCCGGCCGCGGGTGCGCCGGGGTCGTTTAGGCATTGGCGCTTGTGCGTCGCTTGAAGTCTTTTCCAGGTCGGCCACATCAACCTGCACCCGGCTGGCGTGGCCGAGGATGTTCAGCAAGACCTGCACCCGCTCGGTGGCCGTGGCCGGTCCGTCGAAAATCGCCAGTAGATTTTGCAGGGGGCCGCCGGTGATGCGCACTGTTTCGCCCGGCTTAAACGGATGGCTTACCTGCCCGCCGCTGGCGTTGAGCGCGTCGAGCTTGCGCCGGATCAGGGTAATGATCTCGTCGCCCAGCGGCGTGGGCCGGTCATCGAAGGCGACGATGCGCCGCAAACCCGGTGTCCATTGCACTTGAGACAGGCCGACCGCTTCAAAATCGGTCCTGATAAATAAATAGCAGGGGAAGAACGGTTTTTTCCGGCGACCCTGGCGCGCTTTGGGAGACTCGAGCTCGGGCAGGTAGGTTTGGATGCCGCGCTGCTTTAGCGTCGCCGCTACCTGATATTCGGCGTTGGGTTTGGTATGGAGCGTGTACCATTGTTTCATCGTTGATGTTGCCTCAATTCTGCTATTCCGGCGTTGACAGACGCTTCACAAGGTCCACATACGTTTGGCTGTGCCGGGTCCATTTATGCCGCCGGTTGAATACGCTCGATCCTTGAACCAGCGCCTCCAGCCGGGCCCGGTCCCGGCTGAGGGCCAGAATGCCTTCCGCCAGTTCGTCGAGGTTGCCCGCTTCAAAGAATTCAACCATCGTTTCGTCGAAATAGGCGGCGGTGGCCGCCGTGCGGGCCACCAGCGCGGGCACGCCGACGGCCGTGTATTCTAGCAACTTGGTGGGCAGGATGCCGTCGGTGAACACATCGCGGCGGTAGGGCACCACCGCCAGGTCGGCCTGGCGGAGCAGCTCCGGCAGGCCGGTCATCGGCAAATAATCGTTGCTGAAATTGACCCGCTCCCGCACGCCAAGCCTCTGGGCCAGGCCGATAAGCTTGGGGCGGTAGCGCCCGTTGCCGTGGATGGTCAGGCGCAAACCGGGGATTTGGTCTTTGAGCCGGGCCACCGCTTCCAGGAGCAGGTCCAGCCCGTAACGCGGCACCAGCGAGCCGTGGTAGATCAGCTTGAATTGGGCCGGGTCTTTCACCCGAACACAGCCCGCCTGCCGCCGGAAGAAGCGATCATCCGCCAGGTTCATGACGACCGTGACCTTATCCGCCGGCACGCCCCGCTCGATCAAGGTCCGTCGCCATAGACCGGTCACGGTCAGCACGTGATCGGCGAAGCGGCAGGCGAGTCGTTCCTGCCACATCAGGAAACGAACGAAGCGGCTGTTCAGCGCCCGCCCGGTGCGACTGGCGTAGAACTCCGGCATCAGATCGTGCAGATCGAGGATCAGCCGGGCGCCGCGCAGCCGGGGGTACCAGGCGGCGAAGATCAGGAAATCGGGCAGGTTGTGCACCTGGACGACGCTGAAACGTCGCTGTCGATGCAGGTGGATGAGTTTGAACATCGCCAGCGCGAAGAAAGCCAGGTATTTCAGCAACTGGATGGATAGAATCTTTTGGTTGCTGAGATGGGCCACCGGCAGGCGGTACACCCGAGCGCCGTTGATGTTTTCCCGGTCAGGTTCGCCTGAGGCGCGCAGGCAGATGATGTCAACGGCGATGCCGTGGGCGAGCAACGCCTCGGCCTGACGCTGGACTCTCGTCTCGCCCAAAGGGTAGTGGGCATATACAACCATGCAATGCGCCTGAGTCTTAATCTTCATCTTGTTCCCGCAGGGTTCGTTCAGTTTCCCCGGTTCCATTGACCAGCGCCTGGTTGATGGAGGCGCGCAAAGCCTCGGCCAGAGCCTGGATTTGGGCCTCGTCGGGCGCGGCATCGCCGGTGCGGGTGATGCTCTCGTGGTCGCCGGGGATAGGGCGCACCTCGGCGCCCCCGGCGGCCAGGTCTTGCCAGCCCAACCGCGAGTCGCCCACGCCCCCGGCCAGCGACTCCCGGGTCAGGAAAAGGGTGATCTGCCCTCGATAGGGTTGGGGGGCATAGCCCGCCGCCGCCCACATATTCGCCACCAGCTTGGTCTTCAGCCGGGCGTAAGCGCCCCGCTCGACGGCGTTGGTTTGCGAAAAGCGCCGGGAGTGATAGCCCACCCGCCGGGCCACCCGCCCCAGCAGGTCAGCGGCCAGGCTGGCATAGGTGCGCAGGCCGGGGGCCGGCGGCGGCGTCGGCTCGACCATAGCCAGCAAGGCCACCGGCTGTCCCTCCCTGCGGAGTTGCTGGGCCATCTCGTAGGCCACCACCCCGCCCCAGCAGACCCCGCCCAGCAGATACGGGCCTTCGGGCTGCACCGTCCGTATCTCCTGCAGGTAGCGCGCAGCCAGGGCCCCGATCTGGGCCGGGTTTTGCAAACCGTCTTGCAGGCCGTAGAAAGGCTGGTCCGGGCCCAGATAGCGGGCCAGGTCGCCCAGGTCGACGAAGACGTTGCCCAGATTGCCGGGCACGCAGAAAAGGGGCGGGCGGGAGCCGCCGGGCTGGACGGCCACCAGCGAGGACCAGCGTCCGGGCAGGCCGGTCGGGTCGCCCTGACGGCGTAGCACCGCCGCCTGTTGCTCGACCGTGGGGGCCTGGAAAAGCGTGGCCAGGGGCAGCCGCCGCTCGAAAGCCTCCTCGATCCGGGCGAACAGGCGCGCGCCCAGCAGGGAGTGCCCGCCCAGCTCGAAGAAGTTGTCCCGCACGCCGACCGGCCGGACGTCCAGCACCTCCTCCCACAGCCGGGCCAACTGCAACTCAACGAGGTCCCGGGGCGCGACGTAACCATCGGCGGGCCGGTCGGGGTCGGGCCTGGGGGCGGGCAAAGCCCGCCGGTCGAGCTTGCCGGTCGGGGTCAGAGGCAGGCGGTCCAGAGTGACGAAGGCCGCGGGCAGCATATAGTCGGGCAGGCGGGCCTTGAGATAGCGGCGCAGGTCAGCGCCCGCCGCTGCCTGCCCCGGCCCGGGGACGACGTAGGCCACCAGCTCTTTCTCGCCCGGCTTGTGAGCCGTCTGGCGGGCCAGGACGACCGCCTCCCGCACCGCCGGGTGGGCGCTCAAGACCGCCTCAATTTCTCGCAACTCGACCCGGAAGCCCCGCACCTTGACCTGGCTGTCTTTGCGACCGATGAACTCCAGGCTCCCGTCCGGGCGGCGGCGGCCCAGGTCGCCCGTGCGGTAGACCCGTCGCGCCCCGCCGTCGGGGTCGGGCAGGAAGGCGGCAGCGGTCAGGCCGGGCCGGCCCCAATAGCCCAGGGCCAGGTGCGGGCCGCGCAGGGCGATCTCGCCGGTGATGCTCCCTGCCCTCCCCTCCTCGTCAAGCAGCAAGACCTGGGTGCCGGCCACCGGGTATCCGACCGGCACTCGTTGCCCGCTGAGCTGCGTCTCGTGGTTCAGGAAATATTGCAGGGCCAGCGTCGATTCGGTTGGCCCCAGGCCGTTGACAAAGACGCACTCCGGCGGGAAGTGCCGTTTGTACAGCTCCATGTCGCTCCTGAAGACCTCCTCCCCGCCCAGCACCACGCAGCGCACGCCGGGGAAGGTCTGGTCCGGGGGCAGGTCGCCCAGGAAATAGCGGTAGACCGTCGGTGTGGAATGGTAGACCGTGATCGGCTGTTCGCGGAGCCACCGGGCCAGGCCGGCCAGCCCCTCGCGCTTGACATCGACCGGATAGAGGGCCGCCCCGTTGAGCAAGGCCCCGAAGATGTCCATCACCGCCGCGTCGAAACTGTAGGAGGACAGCAGCGTCAACCCGTCCTCCGGGCTGAGGCAAAGGGCCTGGGTGTAGGTTCGGATGTGGTGCAGCACATTGGCCTGGCTCTGCATCACCCCCTTGGGCTGGCCGGTCGAGCCGGAGGTGTAGAGGATGTAGGCCAGAGTCTCCGGCGGCAGGGCCAGATTGGGGTTTTCGGCCGGGGCGGTCCGGTCCAGCCGGTCGAGGTTGATGATCCGGCCCTGCCTCCCGGCCAGGGGGCGGTTGCGGTCCCCGGTCAGGATGGCATCGGCCCCCGAGTCGGCCAGCATATAGGCCAGTCGCTCCTGAGGGTAGGTCGGGTCGAGCGGCACGTAGGTCTGGCCCGCCTTCAACGCGCCCAGGATGGCGGCGATCATCGGCGCGTCGTGGTCGAACAGCAAGGCTACCCGGCCCACGCCCGGCTCGCGCCCGGCCAGGATGGCCGCAGCCACCCGGTTGGCGGCCTGGTTGAGGGTTCGGTAGGTCCACGCGTAGCGCCGGGTCTTGACCGCCAGGCGGCCCGGATATTTCTCAACCTGCGCCTCGAAGCGGGCCGCCAGCGAGCCCTCCAGGGCCGCCTGCTCGAACTCGACGAAGGCCAGGCCGGGCTGGATAAGGCGGGCCGGCTCCGTCTCATCCGCCAGGGGCAGGTCGGCCAGGCGCTGCTCCGGGTCGGCGGCCACCCCGGCCAGCAGGGTCTGGAAATGGGCGGCCATCCGCTCAGCGGTGCTCGCCTCGAACAGGTCGCGGTTGTAGCCCAGGCTTCCGCGCAGGCCGGTTTCGGTCTCGGTCAGGGTCAGGCTCAAATCGAACTTGGCCGCCCCGGTCTCAACCTCGAAGGGGCTGGCCCTCAGTCCCGGCAGGTCGAGCGCCTCGGCGGGCGCGTTCTGCAAGACGAACCAGACCTGGAACAGGGGCGTCTGGCTCAGGTCCCGCTCCGGTTGCAGCTCTTCGACCAGCTTCTCGAAGGGCAGGTCCTGGTGTTCCTGCGCGCCCAGAGCGACCTCGCGCACCCGGCCCAGCAGTTCGCGAAAGGTGGGGTTCCCCCCCAGGTCGGCTCGCAGGACCAGGGTGTTGACGAAGAAGCCGACCAGCCCTTCGATTTCGACCCGGTTGCGATTGGCCACCGGCGTGCCCACCACCTGGTCGGTCTGGCCGGAGTAGCGATAGAGGAGCGTCTGGAAAGCGGCCAGCAGGGTCATAAAGAGGGTCCCCCCCCCGTCCTGGCTGAGGGCTTTGAGCCCGTCGGCCAGGGCTTTGGGGAGAACCAGCGACACCTGGCCGCCGCGGTAGGTTTGCACCGCCGGGCGAGGCCGGTCGGTGGGCAGGGCCAGCCCGGCGGGCGCCCCGGCCAGTTGCTCTCGCCAGTAGCCAAGCTGCCTGTCCAGAACCTGGCCTTGCAGCCAGTCCCGCTGCCAGAGGGCGAAGTCGGCGTATTGCAGGGGCGGTTCGGGCAGGGGCGAGGGGTCTCCGGCGGCGAAAGCGCGGTACAGGGCCGATAGCTCCTGGAAGAGGATGCCCATCGACCAACCGTCGGAGACGATGTGGTGCATGGTCAGCAGCAGGGCGTGCTCCTCCTCGTCGAGTTGAAACAAGGTGGCCCGCAGCAACGGCCCCCGGGCCAGGTCGAAAGGCTGCCCGGCCTCTTCTGCGACCAGCCGCCGCAGGTGAGCCTCGCGCCCGGCCCCCGGGGACCCCCGCAAGTCAACCGTCCTCAGGTCCAGCGGTCCTGGCGGGGCGATGACCTGGCGGGGCCGGCCCTCGACGGCCTGGAAGGTGGTCCGCAGGGCTTCGTGGCGGCGGACGAGTTCGGTCAGGCTCTGTTCCAGGAGGGAGCGGTCGAGCGGTCCGGTCAGGCGCACGGCGGCGGGGATGTTGTAGGCCGGGCTACCCGGCTCCATCTGGTCCAGGAACCACAGCCGCCGTTGGGCGAAGGACAGGGGCAGGCTGTTGCCCTTTCTGGGCTGGGGGCGGATTTGCTCCGGCTGCTCCTCCTGTTGCTTCAGGCGCTGGCGCAGCAGGGCTCGTTTGGCCGGGGAGAGTTTGGCGATCCGTTCCGATAGGTCAGTCATTGCTGCTCCCCCCTTCCAGCACGAGCCTGGCCCGCGCATCCTCCTCCGAGAGCTGCTCCAGCTCGGCCAATATCTCGGCCAGCGTCTCGCTGTCTGCCTGCTCGACTTCGGCCTGTTCGATGGTCGATGCGAGTTGGGCGATGGAGGGGTTCTCGAACAGGGCGCGCAGGGGCAGTTCGACCCGGAAGGCATCCCGCATCCGGGAGATGACCTGGGTGGCCAGCAGGGAATGTCCGCCCAACTCGAAGAAGTTGTCCTGCACCCCGACCTGCTCCAAACCCAGGACCTCGGTCCAGATGCGGGCCAGCTCAAGCTCGACCGGGCTGCGGGGGGCCAGGAAGGCCTGGTCCAAGGCCGGCCGGGCGCGGTCGGGGGCGGGCAAGGCCCGGCGGTCGATTTTGCCGTTGGGGGTCAGAGGCAGGCGGTCGAGGCAGACGAAAGCGGCGGGCAGCATATAGTCGGGCAGGGCCCGGCGGAGGAAAGCCCGCAGGTCGGAGGTGGAGGGCGGCGGGGTTGAGGCCGGGACGAGGTAGGCGACCAGTTGGGTGTCGAGGGGGTCGTGGTCGGGCTGGCGGGCGATGACGAGGGCCTGCTGGAGGGCAGGGTGTTGGGCCAGGCGGGCCTCGATCTCGCCGAGTTCGATGCGGAAGCCACGGACTTTGACCTGGTGGTCGAGGCGTCCGAGGAAGAGGATGTCGCCGTTGGGGAGGAAGCGGGCCCGGTCGCCGGAGCGGTAGAGGCGGGCGAGGGGCTGGTTGGAGAAGGGGTGGGGGATGAAGCGCTGGCGGGTGAGGTGAGGGCGGTTGAGGTAGCCGCGAGCCAGGCCGGGGCCGCCGATGAAGAGTTCGCCGGGCACGCCGGCAGGAACCGGCTGCAAATGCTCATCCAGAATGTAGATCTCCAGATCGGGGATGGGGCCGCCGATGAGGCTGCCCGGCGCTTCGTCCAGATCGGCCTGCGTCAAAGGGCGATAGGTGACGTGGACGGTCGTTTCGGTGATGCCGTACATATTGACCAGTTGCGGGCGCTGATCGCCGTGGCGGTCAAACCACGGTTTCAGGCTGTTGAGTTCCAGCGCCTCGCCGCCAAAGATGACCAGGCGCAAGGCCAGATCGCCGGCGACGCCCAACGTTTCCTCGGCCTGGATGAGCTGGCGGAAGGCCGACGGCGTTTGGTTGAGAACCGTCACCCCCTCGCTGCGCAGCAGATCATAGAAGGCTTCGGCTGAACGGCTGATCCAGTAGGGCACGACCACCAGCCGCCCGCCGTGGAGAAGGGCTCCCCATAACTCCCACACCGAGAAGTCAAAGGCGTAAGAGTGGAAGAGCGTCCACACATCGCGGTCGTCGAAGTGATACCAGGGCTGGGTGGCATCGAACAGGCGGGTGACGTTGAAGTGGGTGTTGAGCACGCCCTTGGGCTGGCCCGTCGAGCCGGAGGTGTAAATGACGTAGGCCAGGTCCTCCGGCCCGTTTGCGCCAGGCGGATTCTCGACGCTCTCCCGGGCGATGGCCGGCCAGTCCGTGTCCAGGCAGATCACGTGCGGCTTTGGCTCAAGACCCGCCAGCGTCCCTTGATCGGGTAGCCTTTCCAGCAACCGGCTGTCGGTGAGCAGCACCGTTGTCCGGGTATCTTCCAGGATGAAGGCCAGGCGCTCCTGGGGGTAGGCCAGGTCCAGCGGCACATAAGCCCCACCGGCTTTGAGCACGCCCAGGATGGCGACGACCATCTCCGGCGAACGCTCCAGGCAGACCCCCACCAGCGCATCCGGCCCGATGCCCAGCGTCCGCAGGTGGTGGGCCAATTGATTGGCCCGCGCGTTTAGCTGGCGGTAGGTCAAATGCTCGCCCTCGAACGTCAAGGCGATGGCTTCGGGCGTCCGCGCGACCTGGGCTTCAAAACGTTGCGAGAGGCAATGGTCGCTCCGCCGGGGGTAATCGATCCGGGTCCGGCTCCATTCGTGCAGCAGCCGACCGCGCTCGGCCTCGGTCAGGATGGGCAGGCGGGAAATGGGCGCGTCGGGGTCGGCCACGATGCCGGCCAGCAAGGTCTGGAAATGCCCCGCCAGGCGCGTGATCGTGTCCGCGTCGAACAGGTCGGTGTTGTACTCGAAGCTGGCTTTCAGCCCCGCCGCTTCTTCGAAAATCGTGAGGGTTAAATCAAACTTGGCTGTGCCGTGGTCCACCTCCACGGGGGTCACGCTCAACCCCGACAGCTCCGGCTGTTGCATCGGGACGTTCTGGTAAACGAACATCACCTGGAACAGGGGGTTGCGGCTCAAATCTCGTTCCGGCTGCAATGCTTCGACCAGCTTCTCGAAGGGCAGGTCCTGGTGGGCGTAGGCCCCGAGGGCGGTCTCGCGCACCCGGGCCAGCAGTTCTCGAAAACTGGGGTCGCCGGCCAGATCGGCCCGCAGGACCAGGGTGTTGACGAAGAAGCCAATCAGCCCCTCGATCTCGGCCCGGTTGCGGTTGGCGATTGGCGTGCCGACCACCAGGTCAGCCTGGCCCGTGTAGCGGTACAGCAGGACCTCGAACGCGGCCAGGAGGGCCATATACAATGTGCCGTCGGCCTCCTGGCCGACCCCGGCCAGGCTGTCCTGCAACGCCCTGGGGATCGTTATGGATTGCGTTGCGCCCCGGAAGGTCTGGACCGGGGGCCGGGGCCGGTCCGTGGGTAGTTCCAGGGTGGGCAACCTGGCCGACGCGCCGGCCAGTTGCTCTTGCCAATAGGCAAGTTGGGCTTCCAGGGCCTCTCCCTGCAACCATTCCCGCTGCCAAAGGGCGAAGTCGGCGTATTGGACCGGTAGCTCCGGCAGGGGGGAGGGCGCGCCCCCGGCGAAGGCGTTGTAAAGCGCCGTCAGTTCCCGGTAGAGGACCCCCATCGACCACTCATCCGAAACGATGTGGTGCATCGTCAGCAGCAAGATATGCTCCTCGCGGCCCAGTCGCAACAGGGTGGCCCGCAGCAGCGGCCCCTGGCGCAAATCGAAGGGGCGGCGGGCCTCTTCGGTGGCGATGCGCCGGGCTTCCGTCTCAGGCTGCCGGCGGAGATCGATGACGGGCAGGGGGCAGGGCTCCGGCGGCGAAATGACCTGAACCGGCCCGCTCTGGCCGGTTTCAAAGGTGGTTCGCAGGGTTTCGTGGCGGCGGACGAGTTCGCTCAGGCTGCGTTCCAGGGCCGTCACGTCGAGCGGTCCGGCCAGGCGCAGGGCGGCGGGGATGTTGTAGGCCGGGCTGCCCGGCTCCATCCGGTCCAGGAACCACAATCGTTGCTGGGCGAAGGAGGCAGGCAGGGCGAACGAGTCTGGCGCGGTCTGCGCTCGGTATGGCTCTCGCGGCAACGCCGATATGGGGGGTGGCCGAAGTCGGTGGCCCTCCCCTTCGGCCTGTTCGATGGTCGATGCGAGTTGGGCGATGGAGGGGTTCTCGAACAGGGCGCGCAGGGGCAGTTCGACCCGGAAGGCATCCCGCATCCGGGAGATGACCTGGGTGGCCAGCAGGGAATGTCCGCCCAACTCGAAGAAGTTGTCCTGCACCCCGACCTGCTCCAAACCCAGGACCTCGGTCCAGATGCGGGCCAGCTCAAGCTCGACCGGGCTGCGGGGGGCCAGGAAGGCCTGGTCCAAGGCCGGCCGGGCGCGGTCGGGGGCGGGCAAGGCCCGGCGGTCGATTTTGCCGTTGGGGGTCAGAGGCAGGCGGTCGAGGCAGACGAAAGCGGCGGGCAGCATATAGTCGGGCAGGGCCCGGCGGAGGAAAGCCCGCAGGTCGGAGGTGGAGGGCGGCGGGGTTGAGGCCGGGACGAGGTAGGCGACCAGTTGGGTGTCGAGGGGGTCGTGGTCGGGCTGGCGGGCGATGACGAGGGCCTGCTGGAGGGCAGGGTGTTGGGCCAGGCGGGCCTCGATCTCGCCGAGTTCGATGCGGAAGCCACGGACTTTGACCTGGTGGTCGAGGCGTCCGAGGAAGAGGATGTCGCCGTTGGGGAGGAAGCGGGCCCGGTCGCCGGAGCGGTAGAGGCGGGCGAGGGGCTGGTTGGAGAAGGGGTGGGGGATGAAGCGCTGGCGGGTGAGGTGAGGGCGGTTGAGGTAGCCGCGAGCCAGGCCGGGGCCGCCGATGAAGAGTTCGCCGGGCACGCCGGCAGGAACCGGCTGCAAATGCTCATCCAGAATGTAGATTTGGGTGTTGGCGATTGGGCGACCGATGGGCGGTGGTCCCTGGCCGGCTTCGACCCGGTACAGGGCCGACCAGATGGTCGTTTCCGTTGGGCCGTACAGGTTCCACAGCGAAGCGCCTTTGCCCAGCAGCCGGTCGGCCAGCTCCCGGGGCAGGGCCTCGCCGCCGCATAGCATCTTCAATTGCTCGTTGCCGGACCAGCCCGCCGCCAGGAGGAGCCGCCAGGTGGCCGGCGTGGCCTGCATCACCGTCGCGCCTGAGGCGGACAACGCCTCAATCAACAGGGAACCGTCGGCGGCCACGTCGCGGCTGACGAGGGCTACCCGGCCCCCGACCGCTAACGGCAGGAAGAGTTCGAGGACGGCAATATCGAAGGACAGGGTGGTGACGGCCAGCAGGATGTCATCGGCGGTCAGGCCCGGCTCGGCGGCCATCGAATGTAAGAAATTGACCACGGCCCGGTGCGGGATTTGGACGCCTTTGGGTTTGCCCGTCGAGCCGGAGGTGTAGATGACGTAAGCCAGGTTCTCCGGCCCGGCCCCGCCGGCCGGGTTTTCTGAGCTTTCGTGCGCGATCTGGTCCCAGTCCGTGTCCAGGCAAACCACCTGCAATTCGCGCCCTTCGTCTGGCGGGTTGACCAGGTCGGGGGATTCCGCTGCCAGCCGGGCCTGGGTCAGTAGGATGCGTGCCTGGGCGTCCTCCAGCATGAAGGACAGGCGCTCTTGCGGGAAGTCCGGGTCGAGCGGCACGTAGGCTCCGCCGGCTTTGAGCACGCCCAACACGGCCACCACCATCTCCAGCGAACGCTCCAGGTAGACGCCGGCGAGCGCCTCCGGCCCCACGCCGAGCCCGCGCAGGTAATGGGCCAACCGGTTGGCCCGCCGGTTTAACTCCCGGTAGGTTAGCCTCTGGTTTTCAAAGGCAACAGCGATGGCCTCCGGGGTTCGTTCCACCTGGGCTTCAACCAGTTGGTGCAGGCAGCGGTTTGAATTTTGCCAGGGGTCCACCGCCGTGTCATTCCAGACGACCAGCACCTGCCGGCGCTCGGCCTCCGTCAGCAAGGGCAGGCGCGACACGGGTTGTCCTGGGTCCGCCGCTATGCCTGCCAGCAGGGTTTGCAGATGCCCCAGCATCCGGGCGACCGTCGCCTCATCGAAGCGGTGGCCGTCGTAGGCGATCTTCAACCGCAGTTCCGGGCCTGGGTAGGCGTAGACGGTCAGGGGGTAGTTGGTTTGTTCGATGAGCCTGGTGTAGGACAAGCTGTCAGCTTGTCCTACCACATTATTTTCAAGGGGGTCTTCAAATACCAGCAGGCTTTCAAACAACGCCTGGCCCGGCGGGACATCGCTCCAACCCTGGACCTCCACCAGGGGGGTGTGCTCGCGGGCGGCGTCGCGCAGGGCCAAATCCTGCCGGTGAAGTTCATTCAAACAGGATAGCACGGGCGTGCCGGAGGGCAGGCGGGCGCGGACCGGCAGGGCGTTGATCAACAAGCCCACCGTGGACTCTAGCCCCTCCCGTATCCCCCGGCGGCAATCCACCGTGGTCCCAAAGACGACATCCGTCTCGCCGCTGTAGCGGCTGAGGAGGATGGCCCAGGCCCCCTGGATCAAAATCTGCCAGGGCAGTTGCTGCTCCCGGCTCAGGGCTTGCAGGGCAGCGGTGACTGCCGCCGGCAGCCTGGTCTCCTGCGTTTCGTAACCTGCCTCCCGGCCCGAGGCCGGCCCGGGCGTTTGATCCACGACCAGGGGCGTCGGGGTGGTGATCCCTCTCAGCCGCTCCCGCCAGAACGTTTCGTCCCCGCCCCTGTTCCTGGCCCGTAACCCGTCGATGTAGTCTCGAAATGGACGGGGTTGCTCCAATTCGAGCTGCCGGCCCTGCGGCAACGCCTGGTAAAAGGCAGACACTTCCCGCAGAACGATGTGCAGCGAGCGAGTGTCGAGCAGCAGATGGTGGTAGGTCAAGAGGCAGCGGTAACCAGCCTCGCCCAGTCGAAACAGGGCCAGGCGCAGCAGTGGCGCATCCGTTAACGCAAAGCCTTGCCGGCGATCCGCTGTAAGGTAGGCCCGCAGGCGCTGCTCCTGCTCTTCGGCAGGCACATCGCGCCAGTCGTGCCGGGTTAGCGGCAGGTCCACATTTCGATGCACTTCCTGGCGGGGCCGATCGAGGCCCTGCCAGCGGAAGCTCGTTCTCAGAACCGGGTGCCGGGCCACAACCCGTTGCCAGGCCCGGGCGAAAATCGAGACATTCAAATCTGCGGGCGTGTTCAGAACCGCCTGCTGGATGTACACCCCTGATCCCGGCGCGTAAAGGGTATGGAACAGCAAACCTTGCTGCATCGGCGAAAGTTGGTACGATTCTTGAATATCGTTTAAGCCCATCGAATTCCCCTCCCCAGGTTGCCGGCCGCTGCCGCTTCCGGCCGGGCGGTTCCGGCCAGACCTTCCGCAAGCGCGCCGGCGTACATCACGATCCACGGCATCATTGGAAAGTGAAAGCGGCCATTGCCGAACGTCAACAACGAGATCACGGTCAAGTAAGCCACAATCCACAGGCCGAGGGTTGGCAACGGCGGTTTCCCCGTTTTTTCTTTACAGGTGCGGACCTGAAAATACAGGAAAAACAAAAATGCGGCGCCAATGAGCATATAATACAGTTGCGCGATCACCTTCAAGGTCCAAAACAATGAATCGTTCGCCCCGCCCGAATTGGCGGCCAGCCCTCGCTGGTTCCAGACAATGCCCTTAACGTCCTTGCCGTACAGGTACCACAGCTTTGCCGGCCACAATTTCATCGTCTCAAAAGGGTGGCTACGCAGATAATCTACGGCAAGCTGGCGGGCCTTCCCGTCCCGGTCAGATTCCGTGGAAGCGTCGCTCAACATAGAAACGATTTCGTCGTTGAAGACATAGGCTCCGGTGGCATAAGGGTTATTGCCAACCAGGAGATTGTAGCCGCCGTTGTTCGAGATGAAGACGAAATCGTTAAAGATGATATAGTTTCGCACCAGCCAGGGGGATAGCGTCAGTCCCAGGATAATATGCACCAGAACCCCCAATGAAACAAGTTTCCAAAGCGCCCCTTGCCTGATTTGCGAAATGAACCAGACGGCAAAGACGATGGCCGGGATAAAGACCGCCTGGGGCTTGACCAGGCAGGCCAGCCCGAACACCAAACCCGAGGGCAGCCCCAGCCAGAATCGTTGCCTGGCCGCCAGCAGGAGCGTCACCCCCAACAGGAGCAGAAACAGGAAAAGGATTTCGGAGGCGAGCAGCGAGCTATAGGCAATATGGTCCGGGTAAAACGACAGGATTAGCAATGTGCTTCTGCCCACCAGCTCCGAATTAAAGAGCCGTTTGGCCAGGTGATATGAGAGGAGTAGAACCCCCGCATAGAGAAAGATATTGGCTATCTTTGCCACAAGCAACGAAGGGCCGAATACGGTAAACAACAATCCCAAAAAGGCCGGATAGCCCACCGGCCAATAGGCGGTCGGCCTGCCGCCGGCGGGATACTCAGCGGTTGGCAGCAGGTCCGGTGGGGGGATATTTTCCGGCCAAAAGGCGTCGGGGCTAACGGAGTAACCTCGCCCGACGGCGAAATCCACCCCCCGGTCGTAGTACCAGCGAAAATCGCTGACAGGCCCGGCGTCCACGGCGAAAACCCAACCCACCCGGATGATGAACGCGGCGGCCAGGCACAGCGGTATAAACTGCCTGGACAGCACGAACCTGGCGAATTGGCGGAGCCATTGGCCGTAACGGTCTGGTGCGTGCTGGTGGTATAGGGGGGCCATATGGCTACTCCAGCCATTGGCGGCAGTGAAGCCGCCAGTCGCGTCCCTCTGCGGCCAGGGCCGCGATGTAACCCGGCGCTGGTCGTAATTCGTGTAGCAACCAGCGACTGGCTTCCTCAGGAGCGCCGCTGGCGTTCAACGTAATTGCCGGTTCACCGGGAATCAGCGAAACGTCAAACTGGTCCAGGGGTAGCGACAGCCCTTCCCCTCTGGCTTTAACGTAAGCTTCCTTTCGCGTCCAACAGGCAAAGAAGGCCATATATTTCATCTCCGGCGGCACGGCGCGCAACGCCGCCCTTTCCCGAGCTGAAAAGAAATGCTCTGCGACCGGCTCGCAGACAAAATCGGTGCGGATGCGTTCAACGTCGACGCCGATCTGCCGGTGGCGGGTGATGGCGAACAGGGCCAGGCCGTCGGCGTGAGACACGTTGAAGTTAAGCGTATCGCCTCCGGGCGCTGGGACCAGGGCAGGCTTGCCGAAGGGGCTGTAGCGAAACCGCAGGTAGCCAGGTTCCATCCCCAGGTAGCCGCCGAGGATCGTTCGCAACAAGCCCCGCCCGACGGTGTAACGCTGGCGGTCTTGCTGGAAACGGTAGCGGTCGGCCCTGGCCCGCTCGTCCGCCGCCAGAATGTGTCGCAAACCGGCGTACCTCGACACGTTTGCATCCAGGTCCGCCCACCAGACATGGACCTCGTTGCTTCCCAATCTTAACGGTTCGTTCATTTTGACCTGGGCAGGTAGCACCATATTGGCAACGCAGCGGGTCATTATGGTTCGCATATTAACATCGATAAGTTTGAATTTTGTTAGAGAGTGTTGGGAACTTCATATGAATTGGCAGCGTGCAGCCGCCAAACGAAAAAACAATTCTCCGCCGGCCTGGGGAATCGTTCGGTGTTCTCACCGGATGCAGGTAATGTTAGCGTTGGAGCGGGTTGACGACGCGCGTTAACGCCTGCCCAGGTTCCAGGCGATAATCTGCCAGGGCAGGCGGCCCAAGGCTGGCCAGGTAGATGGGTGAGACGGGCAGGTTATGCTCGATGAAAGCCGGAAGTGCGGTCAATGGCTGCCCGGCCTCGTCAGAGAGCCGCAGCCTGGGATGGGTCTGGCGCAAACTCTGCCGGTACCAGGGATAGGCCAGCAGGTGGCTGTTGACGATGGCTACATCGGGGCGCTGGGCCAGGCCATAGCGCCCGTACCAGAGGGCAAAGGTCTGGGGGTCGTTATCGGCGATAATCACCGCGCCCGGCGCGACCTGTTGCAGGCTTTGATGGGCGAAGGCCAGGGCTTCGCCGTCCTGGCTTAAATCTTGGGCGGGGAAGTTCAGCCACAGCGGCACAAGTGGCAGCAGAACCAGGCCCCAAATCGCCAGGTGACCCCGGCTCCGACCAGGTCTTGATCGATTTTGCAGGGCGCGGCCCAGGTCATACAATCCCCAACCCAGCCACAGGGCAAAGATCAGCAGGCCCGGTAGAAGATAAACGTAAGAATCGGTGGTGTTGTAAGTAATGGCGTAGAGGGAGATGAGAACGAAGGCCGCCGCCGATCCGTAGGCCAGTCGCCGGTAGCAGCGAACCAGGTGCAGCCAGCCGAGCAGGCCGGTGGGCAGTCCCAGAACCAGGAAAGATTGGGCCAGCAGGCGCAACTCGACGGCGAGGCGGGCCGGCACATAGGGCCAGGGTAGGGCGAACAAGAAGGGCCGGTAGAGGTCGGCTGCTACCAGCCAGCGGAAGTTGGGCCAGGTGGTGGCCAGCCCCCAGTTGAGCGGCGGGGCGGCGGCGGCCCGGAGGGGGATGACCAGGTAAATTGAGAGACCCGCCGCCAGAGCCAGAGCGGCAGCGACCCGCAGCGGCCAGCGCCAGCGGGCTTGCATCGGCCAGATGAGCAGCGGCAGCACCAGCAGCAGCGAGGGATGGTTGCCCAGGCCCAGGCCCAGCCCGGCAAAGAGCGCAGGCACCAGCCAGACCTGGTTGGCCGGTCGAACTTGCAGCGCCCCGTAGAGGGCGGTGGCGGCAAAGAGGCTGTTCAGAGCGTAGACCTCGGTGATGACGGCTTGCGACCAGATCGGGCCGGAGAAGGCCACGATCAGGGCCGCCGAGACCGGGCAAAGCCAGATGAGGCGCTGGCGCGAGCGCCTTTCCTCCCCCACTTCCTCCCCGGCGGAGGCAGCAGCCTTGCTCAAAGAATCGAAAACGGCCAGGCCCAACACGGCCACAGCCAGCGCCATCGTCGCGGCGGACAGAAGATTAAGCCGGTAGGCGACATCCCCAAAGGGGAGGCGCTTGAAAAGGTCGCCCAGAACCAGGTAGGTCGGGTAGCCGGGGGGATGCGGCACCCCCCCGACGGCCACGGCGGTGGCCAGGTCGCCGCTATCGAGGCCGTCGTTGCGCCAGGTGATAGTCGGGGCCAGGGTCGCCACGTAAACAAAGAAGGAGGCTGCCGCCGTGATCGCAAACAAGGCTCTGGGCGTCATCATTCGAATGATCCCACGCCTCATTTGAGGATGAGGGGCAGGACGAGCTTGTGTCCAACCACCAGGGAGGCGGTTTCGGTGTTGTTGCCGCCCTGGGTTTCGGTGTAGGGGTAGCTGCTGCTGATGCTGGCCTGGTTGACGATGGTCTGGCCGGCCTGGTCCTGGTTGACCCTGGCGGCGATGGTCAGGCTGGCAGCCTGGTCGGTTTCAAGGCTGCCGACCTCCCAGCGGCCCAGGCTGTAGTAAATGCCCTGGCTGGAGCTGTAGGTGTCGAAGGTCAGGCCGGCGGGCAGGGTGTCGGTGACGACCACGCCGTTGAGGCGGTCGGGGCCGGTGTTGGTGATGCGCAGGGTGTAGCTGATGGTGCTGCCGGGCAGGGGGGCGCTGTCATCGACCGATTTGATCACCTGCAGATCGGCCTGGGGCACGCTGGCGGCGGTGGCCAGGGTGTGGGTGGCGATGTTGTCGGCGGTGTTGGTTTCGCCGGCGATAGGCTCGACCTTGACGAACCAGGTGTGGTTGCCGGCGCTGCGGTTGGGCCATTGGACTTCGACGGTGGTGAAGCGCCCGCAGCCGGGCAGGTCATTGAGGGTTTGGGCGCTCCCGATTTGATTGGAGTTGGGGTCATCGGGGTCGCCGTCCCAGAAGCTGGCTTGCAGGTTGTTGTTGGTGTTGGTGGGGGAGTTACCGGAGTTGGCGATGTCGGCTTTCAGGGTCAGGGTGATGCTATCGCCGGGCAGGACAAAGGCCGGCCCGTCCTCGACTCTGAGGTTGGCGGCCAGCAGGTTCTGGCTGGGTTGGGAGGCCAGAGGATGGGCCGGGTCGGAGACGTAGCCCTGCCAGGTGGTGCCATAACTGGAATACTGGTTGGTGGTCTGGTCGAACAGCGCCCCGTTGAAGATGTCGTCGTTCAGGCTGTACCAGACCCAGCCCTGCACCAGCCGGTTCTCGTCGGCGGGGAAGCCGGTCTGGGGGTCGCTGGCGGTCAGCAGGTAATCAAAAGAAGCGGTCAGGTAGTCGCGCACGGTCTGAGAGTCGATGGGGATCCAACTCCCGTTGCCCTGCCACCAGACCTGCTTGTAGAGGATGCCGTACTCGGTGTTGATCAGCGGCTTGTTGCGCTCGCCTTTGGCGGCCATCCAGTCCCGCATCGCCTCGGTGAACTGCTGGAAGAGGGCGATGTTAGTGTGAGCGGCGGCGATTTCGGGGCCGTCCGCGCCGTAGAGCAGGCCGCCGGCATCGTTCAGGCCGGCCGGGATTTCCGCGCCCCAACTGTTGCTGACCTCGCGCAGGATGAAGCCGTGCACGATCCAGACGTCGATGTCCTGGCCCATTGGGTAGCCGTACTGGCTGAAATAGCTGTCCCAGACGCGATCCAGGTACTCCAGACGCAAGGGGGTGGCCTGGATGACCGAGCCGATGGCGATGCGGGCCGTGGGGTCGGCGGCCTTGATGACCTCCCGGATTTCGTGGAAGGCAGTGGCGTATAGTTCGGGGGTCATCTCATCCTGGCCGCCGCCGTCCCAATCGCGCCGTTCGATTTCGTTGCCGATGCGCCACAACGAGCCGGGCATCGCGGCGGCGTGGCTGGCGATGGTCGACAGGCTGGGCGAGACGGTGTAGGCGGGCGGATCGAGATAATTCCCGATGCAGAACTTGCCGCAATCTTTGAGTTGGTGAACGCGGATGGTCTGGATGTACTGGACGCCCGCCGGCAGGCCGGATGGCAAGGCGTTGCGGGCGTTCCAATCGAGATACAGGCCCAGGTTAAGCTGGTTGAGTTGGGTGCTATTGAACTGGGTCAGGTCTGGGTTATAGGCCCCGCCGACCCCCAGGCGGCAGTTGGCAAACGGCTCCGGCCCCTGGGCCTGGGCCGGGCTGATACTACCGGTCAAGATGAAGATAATGGCCAGAAGCAAGGCGATCAGTCTATTCGCTAAGGGCCTCATCGGGTCGTCCTCTCTTTTTTTACTCTCTTAGGGCCAATACCGTTCAGATAAGGGCGTTGGAGTGACGCATCTGGGGCAGACACACGGGTCTGCCCCTACTGCTCCTACTGTCCCTGGGCAAGATGCAGAAATGTAGGGGCGAACCCACGTGTTCGCCCTGAGCCAGGCTTGAAAGGTAATAGGCTCTTAGGGCAGGGCAGCTATATATTCCTGGTGGGCGTGGCCCAGGCTGGTTAACTCGCCTGATTCGAGGTCAATGAAGTTTCCGGTCGGATAAAGGTCGTCGGCCAGGCTGTACCAGGCCCAGCGTTGCACCAGACGGTTGTCATCCGCCGGGTAGCCCAGTTGCTCATCCCTGGCATTTAACATAAAGTCATACGTCCCATACATAAAGCGTTTGACTCGCTCCAGCGGAAAACCGTAATCCTCCGGCATAAGGATGCCGTACTCAGATACGATCAACGGCTTTTCGCGCTGGCCGTGGTCTGCCATCCATTGCCGGAAGGTGATAATCTGGGCTTTGAACCTTTCCAGGTCATCGTGGTCTTCCAGCTCGAACAGGATGCCCTGCTCAACTTCAAAGCCGGGGGGAATGTCCACCCCCCAGCTACCGCGCTCTTCACGCAGGATAAAATTGTGGATATTCCAAACGTCAACTGGCATCGCCTGGCCGTAGCGGCTCTCGTAAGATGATACAACCATCTCCAGGTATTGCAAGCGTAAAGGTGTCGGTTGGGTGATGCCGCCGATGGCCACCCTGGCCGCCGGGTCGGTCTCTTTCAGAAGATGGTAAAGCTCGTGGTACAGCTCGGCGTAGCGCGCCGGGGTGACGTTGTCCTGCCAGATCACATCGGGCTCATTCCCAATCAGCCAGGTAGCGCCGGGGTTGGCCCGGGCGATCCGCTCGATGGTGGCCGCATCCGGGCGGTACCCCTCTTCGCCCACCCGGACCATCTGCCAGAACTCAATGCCGCCGAGATTCAACGGCGTTTCCAGGGCGCGCCAGGTCAGATACCAGCCCAGCCCCAATTGCCCGGCAGTGTCGGGTTGGAGCGGCGGGTAGGGCACGCCAACGCCAAATCGTTGGATGGCGGCCAGGCTGCCGGCGGGGGTGGGCCGGGGCTGGTGGGTTGCCGTCGAGGCGGGCCTTTCGTCGATCGCTGCCGGCGGCGCTGGAGTTGGGGTCTCGCTCGGGGTGTTGGCGGTCGCCGGCGGCGTGGGGGTTGGCCGGGTCGTTGCTGTTGGGGCGGGTCTTACGGCTTCGTCCGGCCCGGCCAGCCCGGTTGGCGGCCCGGTCGGGATCAGCCGCTCGTCCTGCCGCGAGGGCGCGGTCGGCGATGGTTCCCGGCTCAGCGCGATCCTGCCGGCCCAGACGGCCAGACCAATCCCGGCCAGGATGAGACCAACCCCCGCCCACTTCCCCAGGGTCACGGTCGCCTCAGCAGCATCGTCCCGCCGGCGATCAGCAGCAGGCCCGCGCCCAGGGCGTACAGCCAGGCCAACGAGCCGGATACCGGGGCGGGCTGCACCGGGCCGGCGGGCTGGTCAGCCGCGTTGGCAGCATCGACAACCCTCGTTGCGGCGGGGAACGGGGAGCTCGCCGCTGATTGCGATCCCAGGTCCGGCGTGGGCGTTGGCAAGGGCGAGGCAGGAGATATGGTATCCGGCGTCGGCAGCGGCGAGGAGAAGCCTGGCGCATCGTCGAGCGCGCCCCGGTCTGCCCTGGCGATGATCGGCAGGTAGATGGCGTAGCGGTTGCCTGCGGACGATGCCGGTTGGCCTGCTTCTGTTGGGGATGCCGCCGGGATTTGTGCCGGTTCGGCGGAGGCGGTTGGTGTGGCTACGCCCGGAGTCTGCGATGGGGTTGCGCCCGGTGCGTCCTCGGTCGGCGCAGTTGGGGTCGAGGCAGGCACGCCTTCGTCCTGGGACGGCGGCGGCGGAGCGCCCCGGTCGCCGTCGTCGCCATCATCCTTTTCCTGGGGTGGGGGCGGCGGGCCGCCTTCATCAACGTCCCCGTTGCCGGTGTCATCAGGGAGGGGCGTAGCCGTGGGCGGTTCCCGCGTTGGGTTCGGGAAGCGGGTTGGAACGGTTTGCAGTTGCGGGTGCTGGCCGGGGGCAGCCCAGCTTAACTCCGGGTTCTGGCTCCACAGCAAGCCGCCCGTGAGCGCGGCCAGGCCGGCTAAGACGGTCAGCGCCATCCGTAATCTTGAGCCAGGAAAACGGGGGTGATGCCTCATAAGTAGTCCCCTTGCTGGGAATTATTCACAAAACCGCGTTTAGGGTAAGGCATACGAGATGGAGATCGCCTGATCGGTTTCCATCTCGATAGAATACGCAACGGTCCTTCCCTGCCGGCGTTGCGGTTGGGGGTGGCTGTCCAGCAGCCGCGCTCCCTCCGGCAAGGTAATCGCCACCTCGGCCGGTGGAGAGTCGGTGCCGGGTTGTTTTTGCAGATAGAGCGAATACTGCCAGCGGCCATCGACGCGGCGGGCGCTGCCCGCTGGCAGGGTGTACACGTAGTCCAGGGAAAGGCTCTCCTGGGGGGCTAACAGGAAGAGCTGCCCCCAGCTAACCTTGTCCGGGCCGAGCGGCTCGACGTCAATCTCCCCGCTCGTTGGCTGGCCGCGCAGCAGATACTCGCCCGGAACCACAACGGCCGGTCCGCTGCGGAGCCTGGCTCCGGCCGGGACCACCAGCCGCAGGTAGTTCCAGTAGCAACGGTCCATATTCTGTTCGTAGACGGGGTCGTAGCGAGGTTCCTGCCAGCATTGCTCTGACCGGCTGTGGCCTGCATGCCGGTAGACCAGGTTGGCGTGGGCCTGAGCGCCGCCGTCATCCGCCAACGCAATCTCGTAGGTAAGCTGCCGCTCGACGGCGGCGCTGGCCTTGTTGAAGCCCAGATTGGCATCGACAACCATCAGGTAGTCGCCGGGCGCAGTTTGCAGCGAACCGCTCCAGTTTTGTTTGGCCAGGAAGGCAGCCGCCTGCGGGTCCGCCAGATAGACCAGAAGGTGCTTTTCGGCCAGGGCCTGTTGCAGCGCCCGGGCCAGCAGCGGCAGGTTCATCGAGCCGGGGTCCCCTTCGAACCTGCCTTGCATCGCTTGGGCCAGGGAAACCATAAAGGATTTTCGCTGCCGCCACCAGTCCGCGTCCAGCTCCTGGCCCGCTTCGGGGCCCCACTTCTGGCGGATGAGGGCGATCACGTTTTTGCCGGTCACCCGTTCGCCATCGACCTCCAGCGGTTCCAGAGCGGGCAGCAACAGGGGCAGCGAATACTGGTCCAGCGCAATCACCCCGTCCGCCGAAACCCCTCGCCCCATCTCATACAGCTTGAGCGCGGTCCGGGCCGTCGTTGGAAAATCGGGCGACCAGTTGGCGTCGCGCAGCAGCCAGTAATCGGCGGCCATATACTGGTAGATCGGGTCAGGCGGGTAGGGATACTCCGCTGAAATGCGGTCAACGCCGTAGCTGTCGCCGAGCACCAACTCGACGATTTGTCCCTGTTCAACCGTCACGTGCCCGGCGGCGCTGATGTAGCCGCCGGTAGGCCGCGCCTCGTCGGCGTTTTGCGACAGGATGAGATAGGTGCGGGGAGAGTCCATTCCCAACAGATCGGGCAAGAGTCCGGCCATGCCCAGGCCGGATGTCGCCAGCGGCAACGTTTCCTGCAAGAGCGCGACCCGGCTGCCCACCCCCGGCGAGAGGCGGTCGCTGTCGACCGCCTCCAGGTTGGCCTGGGCCTGCCGTAAGAGCATAGTCGCCTGCCCCACTTCCGCCTCCGATTGGGCCAGAGTTTTGATCAGCCGGGGTATCAGGGCGGTTTGCCCCTCAGCCGGGGTCCCTTCGAGAACGGGGGCGAAGCGCGCCACAAGG
Source organism: Anaerolineae bacterium (assembly GCA_046757065.1). GTDB lineage: Bacteria > Chloroflexota > Anaerolineae > 4572-78 > JBHHXL01 > JBHHXL01. Next base: position 8,209 of record JBHHXL010000013.1, on the reverse strand, counting down.
ATGGCCCCGGCCCGGCTCAGGTCTCGACCGGCGGCCAGCAGATAGGGGGCAGCCTGAATGTCAGCGCCGTAGGTCGGCACCCAGCCCAGATAGGCGGTCAGAGGCATAAACGGCCCTAGCTCCTGCGATAGCGTTTCCAGCCCGGTCGCCAGGCCATCCAGGTCATCTTCGAGTTGGGCCAGGTCCAGAGCGGCGGGGTTGGCCGCCCCATGTGAAGCCAGGACCTGCAGGCCGGCCAGGTGCGGGGCCATCGTCCGGTAGGCGACATAGCTCCGCCCAACTTTGACGGCCAGCCAGACCAGCACCAGGGCCACCAGCAGCCAGCCCAGGTAGTAGGGGACCTTTCGCATCGAACTGCCTTTTAACACGATGTCTCGGGATTTTGACGTTGTTGTCTCCATTATACCTCAAGTGGGCTTGCGGAGCATACGGCGAGAGGCGACATCCGGAGCCGCCACATATTCTCGGCCTTGCCTGGCTCAGCCAGGGGCGGAAATATCCACCTTGAAATAGGTGCAGATCGTAATGTCGTGGCGGTGGGAGGGGGCCAGCGAGAACTGGTTGTACGGCGCGCTACCCTCCCCGATGGAAGCGGAATTGGGTTTCAGGCAGGCTCCGCCGCCCAGGGGATTGAGCCCCGGGCATTGGGCAAACTGTGATCGCCTTCCGGAGCGTTGGCTGCAACGGAAAGCGCCTGGGAGGTCGCATACGCGCTATGGGCGGTGCTAATTTAACGTGGGCGGATGGGGTCCACTTCTCCTTAATCATTACCTGAGAAACCTTGGATTTGCCTATGAAGATCCTATGAGAATAGTTAGAAAATTTAACATTGCCTTAAAGATGGTTTAACAGCGAAACCGCCCGTCGATTTTCGCTAGACCAGGAGAGCGCCTTCGGTTATAATATGGCTCATCGACCCCGATTTTGGCTTCTGTGTGAGGAAGGTAATGTCTGATCAACTTCGGATGGCAGTCGTTGGCGTGGGACGGATTGGCCGGGTCCACGCCGAGAACCTGGCCCACCGGGTGCGCGGCGCGCGCCTGGTGGCCGTGACCACTTCGAACCCGGCGCGCGCCCAGGAAGCGCGCCGGCGTTGCGGCCATATCGCCGTATTTCCGACCGTGACGGCATTGTTGGAGAACGTCGATTTGGATGCGGTCGTTGTGGCCAGCAGCACCTCTGTGCACGTGGATAACATCAAGACCTGCGCCGCGGCCGGCTTGCACGTTTTTTGCGAGAAGCCGCTGGCCCTGAGCCTGGCCGCTTGCGATGAGGCTATCGCCGCCGTCGAGGGGGCCGGCGTGTCCTTGATGCTGGGCCACGTGCGCCAGTTCGACAGTGGCTATCTCGCCGCCAAGGCCCGCATTGATGCCGGCGACATCGGTCGCCCGCTCGTCTTTCGGGCGATTGCCGGCGATCAGGACCCGCCGCCGCCGTCCTTCGCCGACCCCAACGTCAGCGGCGGCCTGATCACCGACGCCGGTTACCACGATCTGTACCTGGCGCGCTGGTTGGTGGGGGATGAGGTGGTCCGGGCGTACGCCGAGGGGGAGGCGCTGGTCGATCCGGCTCTGGGCGCGGTGGGCGATGTGGACAACGCCATCGTCGATTTTCGCTTTGCCGGCGGAGGGTTGGGCACGCTCTTTGTCAGCCGGACCACGCGCTACGGCCACGACGTGCGGGTCGAGATCATCGGCGAGGAGGGGGCCGTGCACGTCGGTTACTTGCGCCAGACCCCGCTCAATTTGCTCACCCGGCAGGGGGTCCGCCACGATGTTATCCCCGATACCGCCGCCCGCTACAGCGACGCTTTCGTGGCCGAGCTGCAAGCCTTTGTCGATAGCGTGCGCCGGGGCGAACCGCCGCCCGTGAGCGGCCAGGATGGCAAGGCCGCGCTGGCCATCGGGTTGGCGGCCACACAGGCCCTGCGCCAGCATCGACCGGTGAGCCTGGCCGAGATTGGGGGGTAAAACAGGGGTGTATTGCGTTTTAAGCCGTTTTGTGGTTGTCCAGAAATGACTTGGCATTTTTGCAGGGTGCTTCTTGGGGGAAGGTGAAAAGTTATTTGCGGACAGTTACTTTGGATTGAACTGCGTTCTAGACCTGCTCGATGATTTGCACCACGCCGGTGCTGCCGTCAACCAGCACGCGGTCGCCGGTCTGAAAGCATTTCATCGCATCGGGGATGTTGGCCACGGCAGCCAGGCCATATTCGCGGGCGATGATCGACCCGTGGGAGAGCAGGCCGCCCATCTCGACGATCAGGCCCCTGGCCAGCGGAAATAGCGGAAACCAGGCCGGATCGGTAGATGGAACGACCAGGATAGCCTCCTCTTTCATTTGGGAGAAATCCTCCGGCCGGTTGATCACGACGACCTGCCCCTCGACCTGGCCCGGACTCAACGGCAGGCCGGTCAGCACGCGACCCGACAACTTCGTTTCTTGCCCTGAATCCTGTTCCAGGTGTGGAATGTCTGAGTCGCGCAGCACATTTGGCGGGGAAATCGCTTCGTAGGTCTGGTAGGTGGTGCGCCGGGCGTTGATGATCGGGCGCAGGGTCACCCCGGCGTCAGCGCCGGCGACCAGGGTCCGCTCAATATCTTCCATCTTCAGCCAGAAGTAATCCTCCTGGCTATCGAGCCAACCGATCTCCACCCAGCGTTGGGCCAGAGCCAAATCCCAGCGACGGATGGCGGCCATAGCTTTGGCTTGAGCCAGACGCATCCTCTCCCGCAAGAAGAGCAACTTGCGCAGACGATTGATGAATGGCGCGGCCAATAACCGGCGCCAGATTGCGGGCCGGCGCTGCCAGGTGGGCGCGGTTGCATCTTGCCGGTCTCGGGCTGGGCCGCCCGTTGAAGCCAGCGTATCCATTTGCGTGTAACGGCCGATGATTTGGAGCAGGGGGGTGGGATCGTCCCGGTAGCGCGGCCAGGCCATATCGGCTTCGTATAGGGCCCGAAATCCGTCCCTGGATAGCATCTCATCGAATTGATGGAGGAACTCGGTCCCGGCCAGCGCCTGCCGGTAATCGGAAAAATCGTCGGCGGCCCCGGCGAAGTAGTTTTGAGCCACCGTTTCCGCACGGGCGATTTGCCCCAACTCTATGAGCACCTGGCTTTGGGGTGGGGCCAGCGTTTGGGTTCCCAGGCTGGCCAGCGCGTTAGCCATATCGCCCGCCGAGGCCGAGACCGGTTCAAGAAGGCGGGCGGCGATAGCCCCCAGGCCGGCGATGCCACCAACCAGCACCAGGGTGACCCTCAGCAGGTCACTGTACACATCTTCGCGCAGGCGAAATTGAGCCAGCAGGTGGACCGGCGCTTCTGGCCGGTCCGCCCCCGGCAGCGGCAACGCCAGCGATTCGGCCAGGGTGGTTACGCGGCGCTCGTGACGTTCTACCTGTTTTTCGGCTTGCAGCCCGTTTTTAACCAGACGCCACATCGCCCGCCGTGCTCGCCACATCACCTCCCAATCAATGGAGATGGAGTCTGTTCGCGCCGGGCCGGGTTCGGCATAGCCGAAGGCCTGTAAGATGCTGTTGGGGGCAAAGCCCAACTGGCTGGTGACTCGCTTGAGCATCGTCAAATTCAGGTAGGGCCGGCCATAAATGGTTTTGATGTAGGGCCCGACGCCGTGCGGGTTGAGGTTGACCTGGCTGAAGAATGAGATGGCGCGATCGTGGGTGCGGTCCAGGAGGGAGGCGAACAGGGGCGAAGGCAATTCGGGCAACGATTCGCGGTAATTGCCCCGCGTCCATTCCGTGTCAATCGTCGGCAGGTCTATGGCGGGCATCGTCTGGGCGGGGCGAGTTTGCAAGATGTAGAAGTCGTCATCCTGCCAGGCCCATTCCACGTCCTGCGGATCGCCCATCAGAGCCTCAATTCGCAGCAGGCCATCCGCCATGCGGCGTAATTGGCGATCCGAAAGGAGGTTTGCCGGCCGGTCCGGGGGGATATCGCCGGCCTCACGCCCGATCAAGGGGTAGTGCGGGGGACGCTTGGCCAGCCGGTAGCGGGAGGGGTTAACCTGGCCGCTGACGACCCTGGCGCCGCTGCCCCAACTGCCCTCAATGAGCAGCTCGTCCCGCGCCCCCGTTGTGGGGTTCAACGTAAATCCGATGCCGGCCACCTGGGGGTGCAACATGGCCTGGATCAGAACCGCAATCTTGATGCCTTGAATGGACATCCCGTGGCTGCGGCGGTATCTTAAGGCCGGTTCGGCCAGAGCCGATGCCCAGCAGCGGGTCAGGCTGACGGTGATGGCGCTGCGCGGCACGCCCAGTTCGGTCAGGTGGATGCCGGCAAAGGAGTGATGCCGGTGGTCCTCGTCGGTGGCCGAGGAGCGCACGGCAAAGAACTCAATCTCAGGCGGGAAATAGCGGTCGAGGGCAGCTTGCAGGGAGGTGGTCTGCTCTCGGGACAGGGGTCTGGTCTTCAGGGTGTCGGCCAGGAACAGCAGCGCGTTTTCGGTCACGGCCACATCCGGCGAGCCGGACCAAAGGGGCGCGTAGGCCAGTTGCGTGACGTGGTCGATAAAAAAATGGGTGGTCACCACCAGGCCGGGCGGGGTGAGGAGGCCATTGCGGTGCAGCAGGGCCAATTGAAAGGCTTTGCCACCGACAATGGGGTAATCGTCCCCCTCTATTTCGTCCAGGGCTCGAAACCACGGTTCAGTCATTCGCCGTTGCGCGTTCAAAACTGGCCTGGCTGGCCAGGGTCAGTAAAACCACGGAGGCCGGCATAATGCCCAAAAAGGCCGAGATCAGAAAACTCGGCGGATTTAACAGGAGCCCGGCTGTCGGTCCGACCATTAACAACCCCATCGCCATAATCAGGCTGCCGTAGAAGCCACTGCGTTGCTGCTTGAATAAAGCCAGCGCGACGTTGATGGCCATCACGCCGGCGATGAGAAAAATGATAATAACCAACAGTTCGAAGATGTGGAAAGCGTGTAGCTGATTCAATGGGACTCGGCTGCGCAGCCGGGCCAATCCCCAATCAACCAGGCCGAGCAGGCCGCTGATCAGAAGGAGAATTGACAGGCCCGACCAGAAGGCGGTGACCAACCACAGCGGCAGCGGGCGGCTGAAGAATTGAGACCGCCCGGCCGCGGTGGCCGCCGGTGGGCCCAGGGCGTTCTTCTGCGCCGGAAACGCGGCAGAGGCGTGGTTCGCTGCGGTCGAGTTTTCGAGTTGTTTGAGCCCGCGCCGGGCGTAGGTATTGCGAGGGTTGAGGGTGAGCACATTCTCCAGGCAAATGCGGCGGTCTGCCGCATTGTCCATCACCGTGCTGAGCCAGAGCCAGGCCATCTCGCTCCGTGGTTCCTCATCTACGACCTTGAAGAAAAGCTCTCGTGCGCGGTTAACCTTTTTTTCTTGCGCTGCTTCGATGCCCTCAGCCAGCCAGTGGTTGATAAGCTCTTGTGTGGCCAATCACGAATACCTGTCTTGTACAACTTCAATCAACGGTAATCAGGGTATCAGAGCACCATTCAATGTTAAAACTATAACACGCCTTGATTGGGCCGTCAAGCAACTCACAAGCAGCACCGGGGCTACAGCGCCCTTTCGATTTTCTGTTCCGGGCTGGGTTCTTCGCCGAGAAGCTGGCGGGCCTGGACGGCATCTTGCCTGATCTGCGCGTTCAGGGCCTCGATACTCTCAAATTTTTGCTCCGGGCGTAGATGAGCGACGAAATCGACCTGGATGGGTTTATCATAGATATTCCGATCAAAATTGAAGATATGAACCTCGACGGTGCGCTCCGTTTCGTTGAAGCTGGGGCGCACGCCGATATTGGCCACCCCCGGATACCGTTGTTCATCAATCCAGACAAATGCGGCATATACGCCGTCGGCGGGCAGCAATCGATCGGGGGAAACGGCCAGGTTGGCCGTGGGGAAACCGATGATTCGGCCCCGTCCTGCGCCTGGAACCACCGAGCCCCTTAGCGAGGGGTAGCGTCCCAGCAAGCTGGCTGCCTCCCGAACTTCGCCGGCTCTCAGCAGCCCGCGGATGCGGGTGCTGCTCACCACCTCGCTGGCCATTTCCTGGGGGCCGATAATGCTCAACTTAAAATTGTGGGCCTGACCCAGTTCCTGCAACAGGTCGATGTTCCCTTCCCGGTTCTTGCCCCAGCCAAAATTGTAGCCCTCCCATATTTCGAGGGGCCGGAAAATATCAACCAATATCTGGATGAACTCCCTGGCGGAAGTTTGGGCAAATTCCTTGCTGAACGGTAAGATGACGAGGATATCCAGACCCAGTTTTGCCAGAACATCGATCTTTTCTTCGGGCGTGGTTAACAGCGCAGCCGGCCGGTCCGGCACCAGGACCGTGCGCGGGTGCGGATGCAGCGTCACCAGGACGCCCGGTACCTGGTGCGCCCGCGCCGATTTCATCAGCCTGGTAACAATTCTCTGGTGCCCAAGATGAATGCCATCGTAGGTGCCGATGGTTAGAATGGAACGACTGTTGAGACGAACTTCGGAGAGGTTACGGTAGACTTGCATAGATGGAAATAAACCTCGGCTGGTAGGTATTTGCCCATCCTTCGGTGGTAGCGATGGGCACAAATTATAAAGGCGGTTTTGCCTTTACCGCCCGGTTGGGGCTGGATTGTACCCCACGCCGCCGCCTGGCGCAAGCCCGCCATTGAGGATCGGCTTGATCCCCTCTGGAGTAGGACGTTCCATCTGCCGGAGGTGTCACGCCCGATGGTTCTCACCAAACCCGGCAGATAAAGCCCTTCAGGTACTCCGATTCGGGGAAAGTGATAGAAACTGGGTGGTCCTGACCCTGTGACAGGCGCTCGATGATCTGCACGTCGCGTTTGGCGTCTACGGCAGCGCCAAAGAGAATTTTCTGGAAGAGTTCAGCCGGCACCGCGCCAGAACAGGAAAAGGTGATTAAGATACCGCCCCGCCGCAGGAGCTTGAGGCCCAGCAGGTTGATGTCCTTGTAGCCCCGGGCCGCGTTGTCAACCTGTTTCTTGTTAGGCGCAAACTTGGGCGGATCGAGCACCACCACGCCGAAGCTCCATTTTTGATCGCGATAGGCGCGCATCAGTTCAAAGACATCGGCGGCGGCGAAAATGTCCTCGCGGTTGCCGAAGCCGTTGCGCCTGAGGTTGCGCTCGGCCAATTGTAGCGCATCTTCCGAAGTATCGACGTTAAAGATGCGGGCTGCGCCGGCAGCGGCAGCGTACACGGCAAAGGCTCCTGTGTAGCAAAAAGCATTCAGCACTTCCTTGCCGGCAAAATAGCGCGCGGCCCGGGCCCGATTCTCCCGTTGGTCCAGATAAAAGCCGGTCTTCTGGCCCAATTTTACATCCACCAAAAACCGGTAGCCGTTTTCCACAACTTCAATCAAATCTGGAGGAGGTTCGCCCCAAAGCGGGCCGGTGCTGGGAACCAGCCCTTCTTTAGCACGCGTTTCCGAGTCATTCCGTTGGTAAATGCCCTGCGGGGCGATACAGTCGGTCAGCGCGTTCACGATGTCCATCTTGTGGCGCTCGGCGGCTACGGACAGGAACTGGGCCACCAACCAGGGGCCATACCGATCCACGATGAGGCCGGGCAGGCCGTCCGCCTCGGCGTGGACCAGGCGGTAGGCATCGATCAGCGGGTCGTTTTCCAAAGCCTGCCGGCCCTCCACGGCGCGCTGAATCCGGTGATACCAGAAATCGCCGTCGATTTGCTCGTTTTGGTCCCAGGTCAAGATGCGGACGTTGATTTGGGAGTTCGGATTGTACACCCCCCGCGCTACGAACCGCGCTTTGCTGTTCCAGACATCCACCAGGTCTCCGGCGGCCGGCTCGCCCTCGATGCGCCGGATCGCCCCGGAGAAAATCCAGGGGTGCCGCCGTAGAACTGATTTCTCCCGGTCTGACTTCAGGATTATTTGGGCAGTGATCATTGCCGTACCCTCGATGGGTCGTGGAATAACGGGGCAAATAGCAACCCCGCCTAACAGATGGTGAGGCCCGATGCAAAATCGGAAGTCGACGAACTTTTATAAGATTCGTAGGGCATTGTACAGGAGGCGGAGATTGGCGTCAAGGAGACAACGAGGCCAACAGAGGAACTCGGCGGTCCGGGCGACCAATCTGGACGGAGTTCGTCTTGAATCTGGGGGATAGAATTTTCAAGGGGACGCTAGAGACAGAAGTCCTATGATATTCTCAGTTCGTAGCCGTGGCCGCGCCGGGTA
>JBHHXL010000012.1:0-30864 GCA_046757065.1 Anaerolineae bacterium | reverse complement strand
TGGAGTGTTGGCAGGGAGATTCACCACGGAGACACAGAGGGCACGGAGTATTTTTATGGTTTTCTCTGTGCTTTCCGTGCCTCCGTGGTAAAATTCTACGCTTGATCTTCCCACCAACACTTGACAGGGGGACTACCTAAATCTTGATTTTTCCAGATCGGTGGGCCGGCTCACTATTGCCCGGCCCACTGCATGGTGTACAGGTGGTAGTAGCGTCCTCGCCGGGCCAGCAGCTCCTGGTGCGTGCCCGTTTCAACGATCCGCCCCCCGTCAAGGACGACGATATTGTCGGCGTTGACGATGGTGCTCAGGCGGTGGGCGATGATGAAGCTCGTCCGGCCGGCCATCAGCCGGTCCAGGGCGCGTTGAATCTGCTTCTCGGTGGTCGTGTCCACGCTGCTGGTCGCCTCGTCCAGGATCAAGATGCGCGGCTCGGCCAGCAGGGCCCGGGCGAAGGACAGAATCTGGCGCTGGCCCACGCTGAGGTTGACGCCGTTCTCGCCCACCTCCATCTGGTAGCCGGCGGGCAATTTGGTGATGAATTCGTGCGCGCCAACAGCCTCGGCGGCGGCCACGACCGCCTGGTCGCCCGCCTCCAGCCGGCCGTAACGGATGTTGTCGGCGATGGTGCCGGCGAACAGAAACGTGTCTTGCAGAACCACGCCCAGTTGGGAGCGCAGACTGGCCCGCGTTACCCGGCGCACGTCATATCCGTCGATCGTGATCGCCCCGCCGGTCACATCGAAGAAGCGGGCCAGGAGGCGGATGATGGTGCTCTTGCCCGCCCCCGTCTCGCCCACCAGGGCGATGCGCTGGCCGGGGTCGGCGGTTAGATTGATCTCCCGCAGCACCGGCTCGCCATCCTTGTAGCTGAAGCTGACCCGGCTGAACTCCACCCGCCCCCGGACCGGCGGCAGCGGCTGCGCGCCGGGCGCGTCGGTCAGGTCGGGCGCGGTGTCCAGCAGGTTGAACAGGCGCTCGCTGGCGGCCATCGTGGCCTGGAAGGTGTTGTAACGCTGGGCCAGCTCGCGGATAGGGTCAAAGAAGCGATCCACGTAGAGCACGAAGGCGATCAGCGTGCCGGCGGTCAGCGCCTCTCGCAGCACCAGCCAGCCGCCAACGCCGATGACCAGAGCCGTAGCCAGCGAACCCATCAGATCGACCCCCGGAAAGAAGACCGCCGACAGGCGCGTGGCCTCGACGTTGGCCTCGAAGTAGGAGCGGTTGAGGTCGTCGAAGTGGCGGGCGTTGACCCCCTCGCGGGTGAAGCTTTTGGTGACGCGGATGCCGGAGATCGACTCGTTGAGATAGCCGTTGATCAGCGACAGGCGCTGCCGGGTGGCGCGGTAGGCGTGACGCACCCGCGTCCGCCAGTAGTTGGTCAGGACGAAGACCAGCGGCAGCACGGCGAAGGCGACCAGCGCCAGCCGCCAGTTCAGGCTCAGCATAGCCACGACGATGCCCAGCAGGACGAAGCCGGAGCGGGCCAGGCCGGTGATCGACCAGGTCACGAAGTCCTGCATCACCCCCACGTCGCTGATCAGGCGGCTCATCAGGCGACCGACGCTGTAGTTGTTGAAGAAGCTCAGCGACAGGCGGTGCAGGTGGCGGAAAAGATCGCTGCGGATGTCGGCCACGACCCGGGTTCCGACGTAGGCCATAATCGCGATGCGGTTGCGATTGGTGAACCACTCGACCAGGGCGACCGCGATGAAGGCCAGCGTCCAGAAGCGCAGGCGGCCAAAGGCGCCGGCCCGGATGCCCTCGTCAATCGCCCGCCCGATGATCCAGGGGCCGGCGACGCTGAACAGCGAGGTGATGGTCATCAGCACCACGGCGGCGATCAGTTTCAGCCGGTAGGGGCGCATATAGCCCAGCAGACGCCGCACCAGGCGGCCGTCGTAGGCCCTGCCCAGCATATCTGCTTCTTCGTCGGGCAGCAGGTCTCTGATTTTCTCCTCGCGCCGGCGGCGCTCCTGCTCCTCCGGGCTAAGCTGCTTGCCGAACAGCCAGCTCAGGCCGGCGTCGCGACGCCCGTTGTGCCCCTTGTTCGATTCTGTCATCCGTCAAACCTCCTTTCCAACGGCCAGGCGCTCCTGCGCCGCCACAAACTCCTCCTGGTCCCTGAGTTGCAGATCGTATATCTCCCGGTAGAGGCCGCCGGCGGCCAGCAGCCCGGCGTGCGTGCCCCGCTCGACGATGCGGCCCTCGTCCAGGACCAGGATGCAATCGGCGTTCTTCAGGGTCAGCAGGCGTTGGGCGATGACAAAGGTGGTCCGGCCTTGCATCAGCACGGCCAGCGCCTGCTGGATCAGATGCTCCGTTTCGGTATCGACGCTGCTGGTCGAATCGTCCAAAATCAGGATGCGCGAGTCGGTCAGCAGGGCGCGGGCGATGGCCACCCGCTGCTTCTGCCCGCCGCTGAGGGTGACGCCCCGTTCGCCGACCATCGTCCGGTAGCCGTCCGGGAAAGCGGTAATGAAGTCGTGGGCGCGGGCGGCCCGGGCGGCGGCGGCGATCTCCTGCGGCCCGGCCTCGGGCCGGCCATAGGCGATGTTTTCGGCGATGGTGGCGCTGAACAGGAACGGGTCCTGCAAGACGATACCGATCTGCCGGCGCAGGCTGCGCAAGGTGGCCCGGCGGATGTCGAGGCCATCGACCCGCACCCGGCCCGCCGTCGGGTCGTAGAAGCGGGGGATGAGGTTGATGACCGTCGATTTGCCGGAGCCGGTCGGCCCGATCAGGGCCACGACCTGGTTCGGTTCGGCGCGGAAGGTGATGCCGTGCAAAACCGGCCGCTGGCCCCGGTAGGCGAAGCTGACGCCCTCGAAGGCGACCTCCCCGCGCACCGCGTCCAGGACGACGGCGTCCGGCCGCTCGACGATCTCGTTCGGCGTGTCGATGATCTCGAAGACGCGGCCCGCGCTGGCCCCGGCCGTGGCGGCCAGGTTGACCAGGAAGCCCAGGCGTTGGGCCGGACCGTTCAGCATCAGCACGTAGGAGAGCAGGGCGAACAGCCCGCCGATGGTGATCTCCCCGGCCAGCGCCCGCGGCCCGCCCACCCACAGCAACAGGAAGATGCCGGTGGCCAGGGTAAAGGTGAAGAAGGGCCAGTTGTTGGCCCACATTTTGATGACCTCGTAGCGTTTGCGGAACCAGGTCTCGTTTTCGCGGTCGAACTTTTGCAGCTCGTAGGGCTCACGGGCGAAGGCTTTGACGACGTGAACCCCGGTCAGGCTTTCCTGCATCGTCGTAGCCAAAACGCCCATTTGCTCCTGGATGGCCTTGAACTTGGGCCGGACGACACTCCCGAAGCGGATCGCCGCCGAGACGAGCAGCAGCATCGGCAACAGGACCAGCGCGGCCAGGGCCACGTTTTCCAGAAACATAGCGATCACCACCCCGGCCAGGAGCAGAGCGGTTGCCGTCAGGTCCATCAGGCCGATGCCGACGAAGCGCTCCGTCTCGGCGATGTCGCCGGTGGCCCGGCTCATCAGATCGCCCGTTTGCGCGCGGTCGTGGAAGGCAAAGGGCAGGTTCTGGACGCTGAGGTAAAAGTGGTTGCGCAGGTCATACGAGGCCCGGTGCGACAGCCACTCGCCAAAGAAGCGCTGCCCAAAACCGGCCAGGCCGCGCACCAGAGCAATACCCAGAATCACCCCGGCGGCCCGGAACAAGGCGCTGGGTTGTCCGGCGGCCAGGCCCTGATCGATGGCGATCTTGATGACCTGCGGCACGATGAGATTCAGCAGGCTGGTGAACAGCATCGACAGGTAGGCCAGCACAAGCTGCCGCCGGTAGGGTTTCAGGTAGCTCAAGAGCCGTCGATAAACGTTCAGACGTTCGTTCATAAGTTGCCTCCCTGGTGTGCGAGTGAATCGAGCCCGCTGGTTGAGAAGTAGGTCGGCATCCCTATGCCAACCGCTAACGCTCGGACAAGCTGTCAGCTTGCTCTACAACCAATACCTTTCAAAATAAGCGGCGCGGAGAGAACTATCAGCGAATGGCCTTCGGCCTAACGGATTAGCGGATGCCCTGTTGCGCGGAGATTATCCGCTAATCCGCTAGGCGGACGCTTCGTGGTCCGTTGAGAATTCTTCCCGAAGCAAAAAGATAACCTGATTTGGAAAGTTTGGTCCTACAGCTCATTTTGAACGCTGGCCCAAGGCACACAAAAGGTCGTGGATGATGGCGGTCACCCACGACCTGCGCCGCTGCCCGGTTCGGGCAACAAAAAAGCCGTGGGAGCGAGAGAGACGCCCACGGCCGACTTTATACCACGCTACCGGCAGCCTATCTGGGAACGGGCGCACCTCTCCCTGAGACGAAAACCTGATCTTGAGATCCTTTGCGGGTATAAAGCATTTTTGTCATCTTTTCCATTGAGCCAGCTTTCCAAATCACGGTAGGAGTTTAACAAATTATTGGCTGTCTGTCAAGGGCGAATCGGTAGATTCGATCTTCGTGGTGCTTTGGTCTTATTTCCGCTTTTGAAGCTAATTGTTATAATGATACTATCGTGAGCGTCTGGACAGGGGTACGTCCAAATTTTTTGGAAAGCACAGGGGGGGATTGGGGGGACACACTCCCTTCGGTCGCACCCCCCCGGTCCTCCTAAAATGTCGGACACACCCTCTGGACAGAATGAAATGGCAGAAGAAGGCACAGGATAATTAGATGATAGAAGCGTCGGGCTTAACCAAGAAATTCGATCAGTTTACGGCGGTGTCTGGCATTGACCTGTCGGTGGCGGAGGGGGAGGTGCTGGCTTTGCTGGGCCCCAACGGCGCGGGCAAAACGACCACGGTGCGGATGCTGGCCGCCATTCTTAAACCCAGCCGGGGCCGGGCCCGCATCGGCGGCTACGACACGCTCGAACATCCCAAGCAGGTCCAGCGCATGGTCGGCTTGTTGACGGAAGCGCCGGGCCTCTATTTGCGGATGCACGGCCTGGATTACCTCGATTTTTTCGGCCAGCTTCAGGGTTTGCCGCCGGACGTTCGCCGCGCGCGCTCGGAGCAACTCTTGCAGCGGTTCCAGTTGTGGGATGTGCGCTATAAGCGTATCGGGGAGTACTCCAAGGGGATGAAGCAGAAGCTGACCCTGGTCCGGGCTATGCTGCACGACCCGCAGGTGTTGTTTCTGGACGAGCCAACCAGCGCGATGGACCCGCAGAGCGCCAGGTTGGTGCGCGATTCCATCCTGAAATTGCGTGAGGAGCGCAGAACCATTTTGATCTGCACCCACAACCTGAGCGAAGCGGAAGAGCTGGCCGACCGGATCGCCATCATCCGCGGTGGGCAGATCATTGCTGAAGGCACAACCTCTGCGTTGAAACAACGCTTGTTGGGCGAGCCGGTCTTTGAGCTGCGTCTGGGCGAGGTGCTCAACGGCCTGGTCGAGGATATGCAGGATGTGGTCGAGGTGGCCGGCCAGGGCGCAGATTGGGTTCGCTACACTACCCCCAAGCCTGAAGTCGTCAACCCGCAGTTGCTCCACCGCCTGGCGCAGCGGGGCACGCCGGTCATCACCCTGAGCGAGGTCACGCGCAGCCTGGAGGAGGTTTACCTGCGCATCGTCGAAGAAGATGAGCGCGCTCAGGAAGCGGGGGAGGTGGCCTGATGGCGGTGGCAAAGACCCTACCCCGTTTGGAGCGCAGCAGTTTGGCCACGGCTCTGATCATCACCCGCCGCGAGCTGCGCGATAGCCTGCGCGACTGGCGCATTATGATCCCGACCATTATCCTGACCCTGATCTTCCCCTTTCTGATGACCTTCACCTCCGCTTTTGCCACCAACTGGGTCAGCCAATACGCAGCCACGCTGGTGGTCGAGCGCCTCAACCCCTTCCTGCTAATGATCGTCGGCTTCTTCCCCATCTCCTTTTCCCTGGTCATCGCCCTTGAGTCCTTTGTGGGCGAAAAAGAGCGCAACAGTATCGAGCCGCTGCTGTCGATGCCCGTTTCGGACCTGGAGTTGTACCTGGGCAAGATGCTGGCCGCGTTGCTATTGCCAGTGCTGGCCGGATATCTGGGCATTGCCGTGTTTCTGATCAGCCGCTTCTTCGCCTCGCCGAGCTGGGTGCCCGGGCCGGGATTGCTGTTGTTGATGGTATTGTTGACCACGGTCAAAGCCCTGGTGATGGTCTCCGGGGCGGTCGTCGTCTCCAGCCAAACTACCAGCGTGCGCGCGGCCAACCTGCTGGCCAGTTTTATCATCATTCCAATGGCCCTGCTGGTCCAGGCCGAAAGCGTGATCATGTTCCAGGCGCGGCTCAATGTGCTGTGGTGGTTTGTGGCCGGCCTGTTCGTGGTCGATTTGATTTTGATCCGTATGGGGGTGCGTATCTTCAACCGCGAGGACATTATCTCGAAGGAGCTGGACGAGCTAAACCTGAAGACTATCTGGCGCGATTTTCGCGGCTATCTTCTGCGCCCGCCCGCGCAGGCCACGCAGCGCGCCGGACGGGCCCCGGCCCGCCTCGATCTGGGGCGGATGTACCGCCAGGACATCCCCCAGTTGTTGCGATTGCACCGGCTGCCCATCGCCATCGTTCTGTTGGTGGTCTTGACCGCCGGGATCGGTGGCGCTCTGGCCGCGCCCTATCTTCCCCTGCCGTCCAACAGTTTGCAGCTCAACCAGATCCCCCGCGACGCCTTTGACCAGCTAGACCGGATTGGGGTTTTTGGTAACTTCAGTCCCTGGTGGATTTTTGGCAACAACGTCCGGGCTATTTTCCTGGCGGCCGTGTTGGGCGTGTTCTCGTTTGGCTCGTTGGCCTTGATTTTGCTGATGATTCCCATGGGGGTTGTCGGCTTTTTTGCCGGTGAGGTCTTTCTACTGGGTCAAAGCCCCTGGCTGTTCCTGGCGGCTTTTATCCTGCCGCACGGGATTTTGGAGGTTCCGGCGGCCGTCATCGGCACGGCCTTTGCCCTGCGCATCGGCGCGGCCCTGGTTTCGCCCCCGCAAGGGCTGGATGTCAGTCAGGGGTTGCTGCTGGCCCTGGCCGATTTCGTCAAGGTGTTTGTCTTGCTGGTCATCCCCTTGCTACTGGTCGCGGCCTTTGTGGAGGGGATCATCACCCCCCAGGTGGTGCTGGCCGTCTACAGCGGTGGTTGATGGGGTGGGGATGAGGAAATTAGGAAATTAGGAGGTTAGGAGATTAGGAGATTTTGGGTAAACCTACACGATCAAATCTCCAATCCCTAATCTCCGATCTCCTTACTATGCCGGCGGAGGTGGTCCAGCACCAGGGGATCGATCTTCGCGTCTTCTTGCCAGCGTTCTTCGAGGTTTTCGGTGCCGACGTATTGCCACAGGGCCTGTTGAGTTGCCTCGTCGTAGACGCCGGTTAGGGCTTCTCCGTAGTACCCAAGCCTCTTCAAGGCTTGTTGCACCTCGCGGACCAAAGCGCCCTCCAGGGGCAGCAGGTCTTCGGGGGGACTTTTCAGGAAATACAATCGATAGAGATCGTACAGGCGGATCAATTCGTCGATAGGTGAGGGGTGATCGTCAACGCGCAGGTCCACCATACGGTCGTTAAAGCCGGCGTAGCCGCCCCCCTCCCGGACGACCAGGAGCGCGGCGCTCTGCTGGCCTCGCCGGTCGCCGCCGGCGGCCTGGCCGGCGGCCAGCGCAGCCAGGAGGCGTTCTGCCAGGGGACCACCCACCTGCTCAAATGTCTCGGCCATCGCTGCGACGGTTTCGGCGCTTTGCAAGATGTTGCCCTGGCAGCAGTAGCCCTGGCCGGTCCGGTGGCCGGCCCACTCGTAGCAATCCTCGCCGGTGAAGGCCGCCGCCCGGCCCTGGGCATCAACGATGCCGGCCTGCCGCAACGCTCGTCCTTCGTCCTCGGCCACCAGTTGGTCCAGCGTCTCCTGGGCCGACAGCCCGGCAGCCAGCCTGGCCAATCCCTGCGGGCCATAGGCGGTGTTGGCGTAGGATTGCGTGGCAATCGCCCCTACGCCTGTTTTGGCCCAGGGCACCACCGCCCCGACGGCGATGAATTTCGATTGAACGGCGATCCCTAAATCGCCCGTCTCCGGGTCGCGCGCGACGATAGAGAAGGTGGACGGAAAAGATGGGTATACATTCATTTCTTGGTAACAGGTTTGCACGAAGCGTGCAGGTAGGCAAAATCCCCGCGTGGCGGCATTAACTCGGTCACGTCGATGATCTCGTATTCTTCCCGGCCCAGGGTGATGATGTCGCCGGGCTTCGGCTCCTTCTGCAAATTCTGAATACCGCCCACATCGCGCCGGCCAGGCACTACAAAACTCACTTTGTATGTCGGCATACTGCGTTCCTCCCGAAACTAATCTGGTATCAGGATCAGGCCAGATAACCTTCTGGCGCGGGGCACAAATTTCGCCTGCCCCCTCGCTTGTTGGCAAGTAACCAGGGTCTAGATCAAGTTGCGATAACGTAGCTTGAAGGACAGGTCTGCGGCGATGTTGCGCATGACCATATAACCCAGGTGGTTATCCTGCTCGCACAGCTCCCGGAATTCTTCGCAGGCCATAGTCATCACCCGGGTTAGGGTCCCCGCTCGCACCGTCGCCGATCGTACACCGCTATCGACCAGGCCCATTTCCCCGAAACTTTGCCCCCTGCCCAGGGTGACAATGAGGGCATCGGCCAGAGAAGGCTTGGCCTCCAGGGCTTCCGGATCGGTGATGATTTCAACCGTGCCTTCCTGAATGAGGTAGACTTTATCCGCAGGAGAGGACTTTTCAAGGATGAGACTGCCGGCCTCAAACGAGGCGGGCTGGCAGAGATCGGCCACCTTTGCTAATTCTTCATCCGACAGGCCAATGAACATCTCAATGCTCTTCAGGAAATCAGTCGTCTCCGACATACTCGCCTCCTTCAGTCAATATTGCCGATCGGGGATATTGTTTAAGAGGATCGCTGCCTCTTCTTGCCATTATAGCACGGCTTTGAAACAACCAAAAAACTGTGACCTGACCAAAGTACCTATTTGCCAGGGCGACATTGCTCTTCAGGCAACCTTTCATTATAATTTACTGGCTGGCGTTTTGCCGGCAACGGACCGGCCTGGGGTGCGTCCCAAGAATTGGGAAAGCACAGGGGGGTACGGGGGGAATCCCCCCGAATCCCCCCCCGGTTTGTCCCAATTTCCTAAAATTTGGGACGTGCCCACCGGCTTGGGTCTGAACTCGTGAACTCGTAAACAGAGGGGGAATTATGTCGCAGAACTTAGAGCAGGCAACACTTGGCGCAGGTTGTTTTTGGTGCGTTGAGGCCGTTTTCCAGGAGTTGAAGGGCGTCGAAAAGGTTGTTTCCGGTTATACGGGTGGAACCGTAAAGAATCCTACCTACCAACAGATTTGCAGCGGCACTACCGGCCACGCCGAGGCTGTGCAGATCACCTTTGATCCTGAGATCATTTCATTTGAAGAGTTGCTTTACGTTTTCTGGCGCACCCACGATCCAACAACCTTGAACCGGCAGGGGGCGGATGTTGGCTCGCAATATCGCTCGGTGATTTTTTATCACACTGAAGCGCAGAAATCCATCGCAGAAAAATCCAGGCAGGAAACGGAAGCTGCGGGCTTATGGCCGAACCCGATCGTCACGGAGATTGCGCCCTTCAGCGTCTTCTACCAGGCTGAAGCGTATCACCAGAATTATTATCGCGCCAATCCCTATCAGCCCTATTGCCAGATGGTGATCGACCCCAAAATCCGGAAATTCCGCCGGGAGTTCCGGGATAGACTCGCGGAGCGGGTGTCATAGATCTTGCCTGTCCCGGTAATACTTATTGCCTAGACTTTTTCTTGACACTCAATAATGTTTGTGTTAGTCTTGTTTACAGATTATGTTAGCGGATGTCCAAGAATAGCCTGTCGTTTTGTCGGATGTTTCTTAGAAAAATTGAAAGGTTATTTGCGGACAGTTGCTGGGAAGTCGTTTGAGTTCGGTTGGCTGGTGCGGTAGCCCAGATCATTATCGGCCACGCCCTGGAGCGTGCCCGCCCGGAATTACCCCTTTGGAGGCATAGAGCATAATCGGTGGCAAGAATACTCTACGTTGAAGATCATCCTGCCCAGCGCGACATCATGGCCCAAATGCTTGAACTCAGCGGATATGAAGTAGAGGTTGCCGCAGATGGCGTGGATGGCGTGGCGAAGTCTAAATCCTGGCACCCGGATGTGATTTTGATGGACCTGCGAATGCCTCGCATGGATGGCTTTGAGGCGATCAGGATGATCCGGGCCAATGAAGAAACCGCGCGGACGCCCATTATCGCTATTTCCGCCTGGGCCAGCGGTAAGCATAAAGAACGCGCCCTCTCTGCGGGCGCGAATGAACATTTTACCAAGCCGGTCGATTTGAACCGGTTGATGACGACGATCAACGGCTACCTGAAGCAGCCCGACAGCGCGTAACTTCATTCAGGTTGGTTTGTTCACGATCAGCGCGGCGGTAATCCCCGCGCTTTTTGTTTTATCCTGCCATCGAGGCGGCGGCCTCTTGAATCCGCTGCCAGGCCCGTTCGACGTGCCGGGTGTCGGTCTGGGTCTGGCCGACGCACAGCCGGAGCGTGAAGTGACCGTCGAGGCGGGTGTGGGTCAGATACAGTTCGCCGCTGCCATTGAGCCTGTCCAGCAAGGCCTGGTTGATCGCATCGCCTCCCTTGTGGCGGAAGCAAACCAGGTTCAGCGCTGGCTCTACGGCCAGTTCAAACTGGGCGCTGCTTCTCACCCAGCCGGCGAATGCCTGCGCGATTTCCACGTGGCGTCGGATGTGGTGTTGCAGCCCCTCCAGGCCGTAGTGGCGGATGACAAACCATAGCTTCAGAGCGCGGAACCGCCGCCCCAGCGGAATCTGCCAGTCGCGATAATCGAAGACCTGGCCGGACTCGGTGGCCTGGTTGCGCAGGTATTCCGGCATAATGCTCAGGGCGTTGATCAGAACCTGCCGATCTGCGACGAAGAAGCAGTTGCAATCGAAGTTGGTGAACATCCATTTGTGGGGGTTGAAGGTGTAGCTATCAGCCAGCTCGACGCCGTTGTTGATGTGGCGAAACTCGGGGCAAATGGCAGCGGTGCCGTACATAGCCGCATCGACGTGAAGCCAGAGCCCATATTTCCGGCAAATCCGACCGATCTCCGGTAGAGAGTCTATGGCGCTGGAAGAGGTGGTGCCCACCGTAGCGCAAACGAAGAACGGGACCTTGCCGGCCTCGCGGTCCCGTTCGATTTCGGCGGCCAGCAGGTCCGGGCGCATAGCGTATTGCGCATCGACGTCAACCAGGCGCAGGTTTTGGCGGCCAATCCCGGCGATCTTGATCCCTTTCTCAATCGACGAGTGGGTTTGGGTGGAGGCATAGGCCACCAGGCGGCCATCGCCCCCCTGTTCGTTGCTGGCGTAGTGGGTGGCGCGCTCACGGGCGGCCAGAACGGCGCACAGCGTTGCGCTAGAGGCCGAGTCCTGGATCACGCCGCCCCCCGGGCCGGTGGACTTGAATCGTTCCGGCAGGGCCAGCATACCGGCCACCCAGTCCAGGACGCGCGTCTCCAGCTCGGTGCAGGCCGGGCTGGTGGCCCACAGCATCCCCTGCACGCCAAGCCCCGCCGAGAGTAACTCGCCCAGCACCGCCGGCCCGGAACTGTTGGCCGGGAAGAAAGCGAAGAAATTGGGGGATTGCCAGTGGGTTATGCCCGGCAACACCAGCGTTTCAAAATCTTGAAGAATGTCTGCAAAGTCTTCGCCCTTTGAGGGCGGTTCGGGCGGGAGCGCGGCTTGTATCTGCCCCGGCTCGATTTGCGACAGGACCGGCAGGGACTCAACCCGCTCGTAGTAATCGGCGATCCAGTCGATCACAGCCCGGCCATAGCGGCGAAACTCGTCGGGCGACATGTGGAAGCTCTTGCTTTCCAAGGTTCTGGCTCCTGGTGAAATTTGACCTTCAGCTGCGATGGCATTGTACCACATTTGATTATTCCGTCTAAAAGAGAACAGCCGGAGGAAACAAATCCTCCGGCTGGGACGATAAACTCGAAGACCGGCCATAAGAACGCAATGTTGGACTGCCCCCAGGCAAAATGCAGAAATGTAGGGGCGAACCCACGTGTTCGCCCTGAGCCAGGCTTATTTGAAAGGTATTGCGGCTTAGTCCCGCACCTGGAACTCCGCTTCCAGTTTGGCCAGAGAATCGCGGAAGGCGCTGTACTCCAGCTCCTGGATAGGCAGCATTGCCGGGCCGACGAAGCCCTGCTGGCGGATGTCCTCACCCTTGCGCTGCGCCTTGAGGCGGGTGGCGTCCCAGGCCACGTTGCCGAAGATGTCGACGCCCTCCGAGAGCTTGCCCTCGGCGGTGACCGAGTAGGCCATACAGGCCACCAGCGGCAGGCAGTAAGGGCCGGCCACCGGGGTGTTGATCGCCACCGGCATCAGGGGCATATGGTGGCTGCCGCGCGCGTCTCCGGCCACGTAGTGAGCCACCACGTAGGGGCTGACAATCTCCTCCGGGGCGGGGAAGACGCCCTGCGAGCGGACGATGGCTACCGGGTCATCCTTGCCTTTGTATTGTCCGGCGATGGTGTGCAGCCGGTCGGTGGAAACGGCCACCACCTGCTGCTCCGGGTGGCGGCGGGAGCGGATGGCCTGGATGCCAAAGCGGTTTTCATCGCGCAGCAGGATGGCCAGGTCGAGGTGTTGCTCCGGGGTGTCCAGCTCGATCACCCGGTCGCCGCCGGTGTATTCCATATCGATCACGGTAAAGGTGAAGCCTGACTTCATGTGCGGCAAGAGCAGCCCGGCGCAATACATAGGGCTGGTGAAGACGGCCCACAGGGGGAAGTTGAAGACCCCCGGTCCGCACTTGTCGGCGGTGAAAATCAGAAACGGCTCGGCGGGTCGCTCCTTGGCGCTGGGGTCAAAGGTGATCTCGGCCGCGCCCGGTCCGGCCCCGCGCACGTTGCCCGAGGGGGCATCTTTGAGCAGGTCCTGTCCAGCGCCGTAGAGCCCTTCGGCTTTGGCCTCCTGGGTGGCCGCCTCGAAGATGCCCCAGGCCAGGTTGTGGACAACCGGCGCGCCGTCGCCGTGGGAATGGATCATCAACAGGCAGATGTCGTCGCCGGTGTGGGTCACATCAAAGTCAATGATGGTTCCCTCGCTGGCGGCCTGAGCCAGGCCAGAGCGGGCGATCTCCATCATCCTGGCCGATGGCCGGGTGTGGCCGCCGATGCTGCCGACATCGGCTTTGATTGCGCTGATGGTGAGCATAAGAACCTCCTTGTTCTTCTTTAATCATTGGGATCAACGTTCAATTGGATTGTGCGCCGGAGCCAGGAAAGGCGAGCGGGGCGCAGAGGGACGGTTGGAATGGAAGTGCCTTAGACGGGAGAGCGGTGGGGTCGCTTGTGGCGATACCATTGTCTGATCCTGGCCAGGATGGGCACTACCTCCGCTAAATAATGATACACCAACTTTAGGGGATGGAGCAAGTAGTACAATGGAATCTGCAAGGGGTTATCAAGCCGGTAGTAGTACTTCAACCAGGTTGCGGGCGGCAGCAACAAGCGGAACAAGAAAGGTAACTTATCTCGACGCCGGCCCATGATCAGCACGTCGGGGAGCAATTGCCGGAACAGGGGAATGACGTGCAGCCCGAAGGCCAGCCCGGTGGGTTGCAAGGACAACACCTGCGCTTCCGGTAGGAGCCGCGTGTGCCACCAGCGGCGAAAGCGATCCGGGCGCAGGGCGTCGAGGACGCCCCTGGGCGCGGCCACGCCAAGCAATCGCTCCAGGAAATAGAGCGTGTAGTACCCGGACACCTGAGCTTCCTCCAGGTGCAGCGTCTCGATCACGTGGTCCCAATCGAGTTGCCCGGCCCGTTCGCGCAGGATGAAAGCCAGGTCTGAAAACCAGTTGAGCCGGCTGTAGCCGTGCGCGTGGGCGTGGGCGCACAGGTGAATCAACTGGTCTTCTGGGGATAAGACCTTGACCGGCACATTCTCAATGGCTATTCGCCGCGCCCGCATCCAGAAACCGTCCAGATCGCGGGATACCAGACCCGCGTTGAGCAGATCGTCATAGTGCACTTCCACCATCAAACCGGTCTGCGGCTGAAGGTAGGATAGATGGTGGAGCACGGCTTGCGGCACGAGTTTGGCCGGGGGCGGGGGCTGGTCCTGTTGGGGGTTAAACCCTATCTCTACCAGCAAGCGGTGGGCAGCGACCAGGTCGCGCTCTCGAACCACCAGGTCCAGATCGGTAAAGAAACGCAAGGTCGGGTGGGGGTACACGGTGCAGGCCACCGCTGGCCCCTTGATCACGAGGCACTCAAGGCCGTGTGTCTTCAAGTGCGCCAGTACGTAGCCAAGATTGTGGTACAGGTACGTCAGACGGATGAGGCTGGCGTGGTAGGCAATTTGAATGTGTTGCCGGAACTCCTCCGGCGGGTAATCGCGGGTTTCGCCCCGGCTCAAGTAGCGATAGGTCAGGCCGAGCAAGCCATCGCGACAGATTCGTCTGAAAGCCGCCTCCCAGTTAACGTCTGCCCGGCGCAGGGGCCGTTTCGCGTCGCCGGCAGCGAAATCACACAGTAGCCTTCGCGTAGCCGTCGATATGGAAACCTGTCTGTAACCGGCCGGTTTCTTAGTAACTGTACGCAAATAACTTCTCATTTTTCCCAAGAAACATCCTGCAAAAAGGCCAAGTTATTTCTGGAGAACCGCTCAGTTCCCATCGGCATTCGCTCGATCAGTATTGGGGGAGGCTGCCATTCGCCCCGGCCCAGCCAACCGCGCTGTGGAACGCGGCCAGGCCATAGCGGTTGCCCGGATAAGCCACAGGCCGCGCCACCGTAAAGCCAGCGCGCGTCGGGCCAGAAACGCGGCCAGGCGGTTGCCCGAATGTCGCCGCCTGGAGTTTCGGGCGAGCGCGCTTTCCGCCAGCAGCCGGCCCAATACCCGCCAGGCTGGCCTATCCAGGCGAATGGCCCGGCCATTGCGCTCGACGGCCAGCACCCGGCCCAGGACCTGGCCAGCGCCGGCCGGGGGATCGAGGCCGGGGGCGTTATCGCCTTTGGTGATAAAGATCGGGCCGGAGGCGCTATCAACAATTCGTAGCAGCCGGTGGGCGATGAGTTTGCCCTGGCGACGAAAGACAACAACGTCCCCCCGCCGCGCGCCGGCACGACCGTGCGCCACCAGCACTTTATCGCCCTCCTGGATGAGCGGCAGCATGCTGCCACCGGAAACGGGGATCAAGTGACGTTCCCCGGACCGAAGCCAGACCTCAAGCGTGGCTTCGAGGAGGGGAGCGGGTAGAGGCGGTGCTGTGGTGCTTTGGGTTTCCATTACGCCGGTGCCAGGCTAATTCTTGACGGCAAGCGGCAGGTAGATCGAGCCGGTTCCGCCGCCTGGGGTGCTGTCCGGGACGCCCAGGCTCATAGCCGGATCGCCGAAGAGGACATAGGTTTCAATCAACTCGTCCCAGACGTTGTTCTGGCCGGAGACGGCGAGTTTGGCGGCGTTGGTGGCCGCCCCCAGGTTGGATTGCCCGTCTTGAAAGATGGCTTCGTAAAAGGCCGTCATCAGGGCCTGGTGGCCCGACGGGTAGCTCAGGCCGGTCGGCGCCCAAACCGCAACCGCTCCTTTGTCCTGAAGCCGCAGGAACCTCTCGGCGATGGAGACCTGGGTCTGGGGCCCGGAGAAGAATCCATTCAGGCAGTTGGCCACGGTCACGACCGGCAGCCGGCCGGGGTTGTTTAAGAGATCGATATCCGGGCCGCTGAAGATGGAACCCTCTTGCCACGTGCCCCAGCTATCCACGCTGCCGTGGCCGGTGTAGTTGAGCAGCAGGACGCCGTTGTCGATGTTACCGGCGATATCGTTGGTTGGGTTTCCCGGCGGATAGTCTGCGGCGTAAACCCTGGTGGCGGTGTAATCATCCGGCAAAAGCGCGATGATTTGCTCCGAGGTAATTTCAAAGGCGCTGCTGCCGTCATCGGCCACCACCAGCGCTCGCCGGTTCCAGACCCCGTCTCCCGGATTCTGTTCGTAGTCGATGATCTTGGCGACAATGTGATCCACCTGAGCGCGGGTCTGGGCGCTCAACCGCCCAACCAGCATATCGGGCAGGAGGTCCTCCCCGCTGACCAGCACAAACCAGTTGTCGGAGGGGGTTTCACCCAGGATGTCGGTCTCGATGATTTGGGTCGGCACATAATTGACGGTCCCCGTGTTAAGGTAGTCCCGGTAATCCTGATAGGCGTCACCCACCAGGACCACGTAGGTTGGGGCCGGCTCAATCCAATTGTTGTAAGCGTAAGACAGGAAATCGCGGATGGCCTGGGGATGGAAGATGCCATCGTTGAATTCGTCGTAGAGGTCCTCGACCTTAACGGTGACCGTCCGCAAGCCGGACGCCGCCCGGTGTTCCGCCAGCCTCAGGGTGCTGGTGTAGAAATCCTCGTGGGTGATCAGGATGTAGTCGGCCCCGTTGGCGGCAGATTTCCAGGAGGATGGTTGGTCCGGCTCAAGGCTGGCCGGAGATTTGCGCCGGGCTGGGGTCAGGGCCAGGTAGCGCGTCTCCGGTTGGGCCGTATCTTGAAACGTTAGTTTGTACGTCTGCCCGTTGGTCACAACCGCTGTTTGGGTCAGGATGACGACGTTGGCCGGGTCGGTCACGTCAAACACTTCGACGTCGTTGCTGCTGAAGCCGGTCACCTCAAACTGGAACGTCCCCGCCCCCGGCGCGCCGAAGCGCAGTTCGTCGTTTTCGGCCACGTAGGTGTCCCAGTAATCGATCTCGATCCAGTTGTGATAGACCTGATCCACCGTCGCTCCCGTATCCCCCACGAGCTCCAGCCGAACCAGGTTTTCCCCCTCGCTCAGCGTGGAATGGGGAACCGTTAGCTCCTGGTCGAAAATGGTCTGGCCGTCCCACCATTGCCCGCCCGGCTCGACGTCGACGTTGTTCAAGTAGAGCTTCGTGTGGTGGTCCGGATCGAGGCTTTGAACCGCCGTGCGCCCTTTGAGCCTGAGGCGCACGGTGGCGGTGCTGGCCGTGGTCGAGATGTTGTTGAGGCTCAGGCTATATTCTCGCGACGCGGGCGCAGTTAACTTATCCCCCCAAAACCAGTGATCCTGGCCCTGGCCATTGGGCATCGTTTGCCAATAGGCGCTGTTTTCCTCGGCGTGGAGCGTGGCCGGAAAATGGGCGGGGACCGGAGCGCCCGACGGGCTTCCATCCCGGACGGCCATACGGCGGCCGGGGTCCCCGCCCGCCGTCAGCCAGTAAACGTTTTCAACGGTGTAAATGCCGGTGATGGCCTGGCCGTAAAAGAGGAGCGTGTCCGCCGGATCGAAGACACCGTCGTCCTGGCCCGGAGCGTAGACGGGAATCTCTGCGCCGCGAACCCTGATCTTGATCGTGCGCGGATCGACCCCGGCCGGATCGAGGCCGGCGCCGGCCAGGTCGTTGTAAGTCAGTTCAACCAGGCCGTCTTCGACAACCCCGATCTTGAGCGCGGGGGCGCTGTCGCCAACCGCCGCCGGCCCGATGGCGAGGTCTTCGGGCGAGGTTCCCCCGCCTGGAAAAACCGGCCGGTTTAGGGCCTCGTAGTTCAGCAACGTGTCTTGCAGCAACTTCTCGTAGGCCGGGCTTGCGCCCCGTCTCTC
The DNA here is from genome assembly GCA_046757065.1 of Anaerolineae bacterium. Lineage (GTDB taxonomy): Bacteria > Chloroflexota > Anaerolineae > 4572-78 > JBHHXL01 > JBHHXL01. The sequence continues at coordinate 13,208 of JBHHXL010000012.1, read as the reverse complement.
GACGGTAGACCCGGAGGGGGAAGCGGTCCACGTCAGCCGGGCCACGATCCGCCGGTACAGGCGCACCTGGCCTGTAGCCGGATTGTATTGGGCCGGGTAGAATTGAACCTGGGCCACGGCCTGATCGCGGATATAGCCGGTCTGGCCGATCTGGACCAACCGGCCCGGCTGGAAAGCATCCGTTGTTGGTACAGCCTCGGCCGTCGAACCGGTCAGCGCATCGGCGGCCGGTTCAGGCTTTGGAGCGGGGTAGAGCCGGTAGCGACCCGGCAGCATCTCGCCGTCGGCCTCCAGGATTGCCACCGAGAGGCCCTCGGGGGAAGGCAGGCCGACCAGCGCGCCGCGCGTCGGGAGTTGAGGCCGGCCCGTCTGCCCGGTTTGCGCCAGGCCGGGGATGCGCAGCCGGTGGTAGGTCTGCCCGGCAATGGCTACCGTTTCGATCTGAAAGTCGGGCACGGCCAGTTCCAGGACGATGGCCCGGTCGCTGGTAGACCACAGGTTTAAGCGGCTGGCCGCCGGCCCTTGAGCTATAGCCGGCGGCCTGGAGAGGCTGCCCAATAGCAGCAGGGCCATCGCAGCCAACGCGGCCCACCGGTATTTGGACTTCATTTGCTATGACTGCGTTCCTGCCGGGGGAACAGGCTACATACGAGATCGGCCATCTGCGGCAGCGGTCCCACCGAAAGTTGGTAACACCTCGCCCGGCCAATGATGGCCGCCAGTTCCATAAACAGGCGTGTCGAGCTGCCGTCGAGTTCCTGTTGCAAAATGACCGAGTTGTACCCGCCTTGAAATCGCCCCAGCAGTTCCCACACCGCCTGGCTGGGCGGGATGGTTTCGAGACGGGCGGGCCGGTCGAAGGTCACCGGCTGTTGTGGGCCGGTGATGGCATCCAGTAGCCAGATTCGTTGCGCCCGGCATAGGGTTTCCAGCCGGGACAGGACGGAATACCGGCTTTCCGCCGCGATTTGCAACCTGAGTTGGGGGAAGGGCTGCCCGGCAAGAGGGCGGACTCCGGCCACCCCCTCGAGTTGGCGGACGGCGGCCAGGAAGGCTTCGTCCAGGCGGTCGAGGCAGAGGCCGAACGTTTGCCTGGGGCGATTCGCCTCGCCTGCGGGCGCTGCGGCGGGATTCCGCAAAATGATGACCTGGCCGATCCTGGCCGCCCGGCCCAGGCTGTCCGCCTGAAAAGCCTCAATATCCAGCAGCCATTTTGCCCGTCCGTTCGGCGCGCCGGCCATCGTCGCCTCTCGCCCGGCAAGTTCCAGCGTGCCGGGGGTAAGCCCCAGGCTGCGGGGAAAGGGATGCAGCCGTCGATCTGCCCGCCCCAGCGCCGCCGATTCATCGGACAGGAACTTGAAACCGCGCCGGACCAGTTCCAGGACCAGGGTCGTCTTACCCAGGCCCGAGTCGCCTGCCAGAATGATGCCCTGGCCGTCCAGGGAAACGGCTCCGGCGTGGATCAGGTAATGGCTGCGCAGGCGGGCGGCGACCGTGTTAAAGACGATGGCCTGCAAATAGCCGGGCGGCAGGGAGTTGGGCAGCGGCCAGGCCCGGCCATCGAGGACCAGGGCTGGCCGGCCCCAGGGGTTGCCGGGTTTGGTCCAAATGGCTATCTCGACCGATGACCGGACCGGCGCGGAGCTACCGCAGTCCCGGAAGCGGCCGTACATCTGGGCTAACCGGTCGAGGTGGGCAGGGCAGTCCGAGCGGATGTCGGCTTCCAGGTCAAAAAAGCGCAGTTTCAACGAGTGGGTCGTCATCTCCTGCCTGCATCCTGCTACGGGTTATACGGAAATCCCGCGCCGCCGGGGAACACGCTGTCCCCGCCCGGAGAGCCGGCCATCGCCGGCCCCAACTGCTCCAGGATTTGTTTCTCGGTGTAAGTGATTACCGCCGGCCGTTCGTATTCCGGAAGTTTCTTTTCCGGCTGGGTGGTTTGGGATGGGCGTGGTTGTTGGCGCTGCTGTTTCATGCTTGTCTCCTTTCGATGGAATTTTGGGTCCTAGGGTTCGATGATCAGTCCGGGCAGGTAGCCATACACCGTCAACGTGTACGGCCCCAGGGCGCGCCGGGCGCCGACGTCCCACCAATACTCCCCCGGCTCGAGGCGGGTTCCGTCGCTCAACGCGCCCTCGAAAGCGGCGGTGGGGGTCTGCACGAGGGGCGACTGCCAGACCAGCGTTTGTTCCTCCCCCCGAACCAGGTCTACCCAATAAGTTGTGGCCTGAGGGTAGACCGTCCACGCAAACCGCAGCGGGTTTTCGGGCGAGATGACCCCTGCCGGGAAGCTGGCCCCGGCCTCCGGGCTGATCGGGCCAAAGCCCAGGGGGGAGATTTCCAGATCGGGCAGTTGGGCCACGGTCCCGTCCTCGACGGCCACCGGCCCCAGCCAGGCCCAGCTAACCACCTCCTCAAGGCTAAGGTGCTCGTTCCATTCCTGGGCAAAGACCACGTTGTAGCCCTGGCTTGAGGGGGCTAAATCGCCGAAGGCATAAACGCCGTCATTGCCCGCAGATGTTTGGGTGATCAGGTTGTAAGCCGGGTCCTCCAACTTGAGCGTCGCCCCCCCGTCCGGCGGAGCGCCGTTCAGGAGGACCCGGCCGGTGATGCGGCCGGGCGGCAGGGGGGACGGCGTGGGGCTGGGCAACGGGGTCGGCGGGATCGTCGCCGTCGCCGGCGGCGCAGGCGGGATCGTGGCCGTCGCGGTCGGCGATGGCTTTGGCGGTGGTTGGGGGGTTGCTGTCTGGCTGGGGGATGGCGTGGGGGTAGGCGTGGGCGTTTGGGTTGGACTTGAGGTGGGGGTGGGGGTATCAGTGGGCGTGTTTGACCCGGTTGCCGTCGGCGATGGCGAGTTGGTTGGCAACGGGGCCGGTGTACTTGAGGGGGGAGGGGCTATGGTAGCCGTGGCCAACGGAGTGGCTGTGTCCGCTGGCGGCAGGGGGGTGGCCGAGGGGGTGAAGGTCGGTAGCGGCGTCCGGGTGGAGCTGGCCGCCGGCGTGATCATGACCGCGACGGCCGGCGGCGGGGGCGCCGGTTCCGGCCGGCTGCCGGTCCGAAGCAGGAAGGCCAGGCCAAGGCTCAAACCGGCCGCCAGCGTTGATCCGATGCCGAGCAACAGCCCGGCTGTGGCCAGGAGGGCCATACTCCCCAGCCACAGGTTGCGCTTGTGAATGTTCATCGGCGAGGCTATGTGGCAGTGCTTTTGTTCCGTGCCGTCACTGTTGAATCTGCAATAAGCCGTTGCCGGCGAAAACATCCAGGGTTTGTTGGATATCCCCCGCCAGGTCCGCTTCCCCGGCTACGGCGAACCTGGCCCGGATGGCCCGGGCGATGTCATCGACCGCGTGCCCGCCGTCGCACAGGTCCCAGATGCAACGGGCGGTCGGGTTGAGAACGTGGATGGTTTTCCTCTCGACGTGGTAGAGCAACGTCTCCCCGCCGATGCTTTTGACGACAATACCCGGCCTGCGCCGGGGGTTGGTCTGGTTCATTCTCGCCCTCCTTCGAGATGGTCTATTCAGCGCTTACTGCGGCGGGATTGGCCGGTAGCGTGGCCGCCGCAGCGACCCCCTGACGACGACCGAGATCGGCCCGTGGAAGGCGCTGACTCCGGCGTAGTCTACATCTTCCAGCCTGTAGGCAAAGACGCCGTAGCCCGGCCTGTCTGTGAAGCTATAGCTGGCCCCGGAAACCGGATCGCCCCTGGCGGCGATGAGCGCCGGGTTTATCTGGACGTATGGGCCGTCCGGGGCCGTGGCCCGGTAGAGATTGAAACCGGCGTTGTCGATCTCCGTGCCCGTTTCCCAGGCCAGCGTAACGGCGCGGCCCTGCACCTCGGCGGTGAAAGAGAGCAGGCTGACAGCCGTGGCCGGCTCGCAGTTCGAGTTGGCCGAAGCGTTGGCCGCGCCGGGCGTGATGCAGCGCCGGCTGAGGTCGACGTTGTTCTGGTCCGTGTCCGTCCCATCCGGGTAGCGCGAGATGCCGGCCTGGCCGATAGCTGGATCATCCTCCAAACCCACGCCTGAGCCCTCGGTGTACGGCGCGGCGGTGTCGCCTTCGTAGCTGACCGTGTCCACCACCGTCCCGCTTCCCTTCAGCGCCAGGGCGACCGCATCCGGGTCTGTTCCACCAGGATTCCCGTTTTCGATCAGATTTTTATCCGGTGAAACATCTTGATCGCAATTGGCGACGTTGGCCGCGTTGCCGCACACGACGTAGTAGCTGCCGGAGGCCAGATTTGTGTTGGAAAGGGAGATGGTTCGTTTCAGACTTGCACCCCCTCCGGTTCCGTTGATGATCCTGATTTCGTATGCGGCGAGGTTGATGGTTGCCCCGCTGACGTTTTTGATCTCAATGAATTCAGCGGTGTCGGTGCTCGCCTGGTCGTAATCGATCTCGTTGATGACCAGGGTGGTGCTGCCGCTGAAACGGGGCGCAAATGGCTGGCTCCCGGCGCGGGTGATCTCCCCTCCGGCCTGGATAAAGGCCAGCGGGGCCAGCGCCAGCGCCAGCGCGACAACAGTTATGAGACGATGCAACATTTTTCCCCTCCCTCACGGATGAATCAAAGGTGTTCGCGTAGTTATTGTGTTATGGCGATTTGAGCACCAGGGGCAGGTACAGGCTGTCGAGGGCAATAGCCGAGGCGCTGGCCTGGTTGTTGCCCGGCTCCAGGTCGGCCTCGGCGGCGCTGACCTCCGCCTGCGGGTTGAAGGTCTGGCCCACCTGGCCCGCATCCACCGTGGCGGTGATGGTCAACCTGGCCTCCAGACCCGGGGCCACAGCCCCCACCGTCCAGCCGCCGCTCGCCGGGCTGTAGCTGCCCTGCGAGGCAACCGTCGACTCCAGGGTCAGGCCCGCCGGCAGGACGTGGTTGACCCCCACGGCCGTGGCCGGGTCCGGCCCCAGGTTACGGGCGATGAGGGTGTAGACGATGCGCCGCGAGCTGCTGCTATCGACCCCCACGAACAGGCCCAGGTCGGCGTTGGCCACCGGGATAATATCCACGCTATCCTCATCGTTGCCCGCCACCGCATCATCCCCGACGGCGTTGGCCGTGGCCCGGTTGGTGACGGTCTGCCCCCCCTGGCCGGCGTTCACTTTGACGGTCAGGGTCAGGCTGGCGCTTTGGCCGCTGTCGAGCGTGCCCACCCCCCACAGGCCGTTACCACCGTAGGTCCCCTGGCTGGCCGCATACGAATCGAAGGTGACGCCGGCGGGCAGGGTATCGGTCAGGACCACGTTGAAGGCCGGGTCGGGACCCTGGTTGGCCACGGTCAGGCGGTAGTCGATGCGTTTGCCGGTGTAGGGGGCGCTGTTGTCCACGGTCTTGCTCACGGCCAGGTCCGCCTGCGGCACGTTCTCAATGACCGAGACGAGGCTGCTGGCGGTATTATCGTCCGGATTGGTTTCGTTGGCAACCGGCTCGATCTGGACGTACCAGGTATGGTCGCCGCCGGTCAGGTTGGGCCAGGTAACCTCGACGGGGGTGAACCGGCCGCAGCCGGGCAGGTCGTTCAGGGTTTGGGTGCTCCCAATCTGGCTGGAGCCGGGGTCGCCAGGCGGTCCATCCCAAAAGCTGACGCGGAGGTTATTGCCGGTGGTGGTTTGGGAATTGCCGCTGTTAGCGATGTCGGCCTTGAGGGTAACGGAGATGGGGTTTCCGGTCCAGGCGAAGGCCGGGTTGGGGCTGGCCCGGAGGTTGATGGCCAGCAGGTTCTGCCGGGGGGCCAGGTCGGAGACGTAGCCCTGCCAGGTGGTGCCGGCGCTGGTCAGGGTTTTCGTCGTCGAGTCGAACAGGTTTCCGTTCCAATAGCCGTCTTGCAGGCTGTACCAGACCCAGCCCTGCACCAGCCGGTTCTCGTCGGCGGGGAAGCCGGTCTGGTCATCCGTGGCGGTCAGTAGATAATCGAAGGAAGCCGTCAGGTAATCGTTGACCTGTTGCGGCGTGACCTGTATCCCGCCAAGCTGCCGGTAGAGAACCCCGTACTCGGTGTTGATCAGGGGTTTGTTGCGCTCGCCCTTGGCGGCCATCCAGGCCCGCATCGCCTCGGTGAACTGCCGGAAGTAGGCCAGGTTGAGGTGGGCGGCCAGGACCTCGGACGTGCTGGCCCCATACAAAAAGCCGCTGGTATCGTCCAGTCCGGCGGGGATTTCCGCCCCCCAACTGTCCCTGACCTCGCGCAGGGTGAAGCCGTGCACGATCCAGACGTCGATGTCCTGGCCCATCGAGTAACCGTACTGGTTGAGGTAGCTATCCCAGACCCGGTCCAGGTACGCCAGGCGCAGAGGGGTGGCCTCGATGACCGAGCCGATGGCGATGCGGGCCGTGGGGTCAGCGGCTCTGATGGCCTGTTGCACCTCGTGGAAAGCGGTGGCGTACAGCTCCGGGGTGATCTCGTTCTGGCCGCCCCAGGTGCCATCGCCGTTCGACCAATCGCGCCGCTCGATCTCGTTGCCGACGCGCCACAGGCTACCCGGATGGTTGGCCGCGATATTGGCGACCGTCGCCAGGTTGGGGGCCACGGTGTAACTTGGCGGGTCCACGTAAGGGCCCGGCCCCCACCAGACGCTGCCCACTTTGTCCTGGTGAACGTGGACCGTGTATATGTAATCCACGCCGGGGGGTAGACCGGGCGGCGTCGGGTCTCGAACCCACCAATCGAGATAAAGGCCCAGGTTCAGTGGCTCGAGGTCGTAACCGAGGACGTCCGGCTCGACCCCGCCGACGCCCAGGCGGCAGTTGGCAAAAGGCTCCGGTCCCTGGGCGCGGGCCGGAGGAACCAGCCCGGCCAGCAGGTAAAGGGCCAGGACGACAGCGCAGACCCACCCGCCGGGCGGGGGGCGTTGGGCGGCTTGTTTCGTTGGGGGGATCGGCTTCAAGCTGGGGCTGATCAACATCATCATATCCCTTATCGAATCCGCCCGGCCTGTTCAGGGCGTTGTTTGCGGCGCGTGGGGCGGCGGGCTGAAATGCGCCGCCACCAGCGATGGGCCCAGGCCCTGCCCGGCGCGGTCTCAGGCCCGTCCCCGTTGCGGGCGTAGTAGTGGTGATACTGGTAGTAGTAATAGCCGCCGCGTCGACTCGGAACGCGGTTGAGCACGCCGCCCAGGATGTTGGCCCCCACCTGTTGCAGGCTCTTCAGCGCCCGCCGGGTCATATCGCGGCGGGTGCGCCCGGCCTGGGTCACCAGGATGACGCCATCAACCCGGTTGGAGAGGGCGGCGGCGTCGCTGACGGCCAGGGTCGGCGGGCTGTCAAAGATGATCACGTCGGCTACCGCTTCCAGGCGTTCCACCAGTTGGGCCATACGCTGCGAACCGAGCATCTCCGAGGGGTTGGGCGGCAGTGGCCCGCTGGTCAGCACCCGCAGGTTTTCGATCCCGGTATTCTTCAACTGGCTGTTGACCTCAAGCCCCGGCGAGCGCAGCAAATCGGTCAGCCCGCCCAAATTCGGCACGCCGAAGATCTTATGCATCACCGGTCGCCGCAAATCCGTATCGACGATGATCGTTTTCAGATCGGCCTGGGCCATGACCACCCCCAGGTTGGCTACTGTGGTGCTTTTGCCGTCGGTCGGGGTTGGGCTGGTGACCAGGATCGACCGGGCCGGCTGGTCGACGGTCATAAATTGGATGTTGCCCCGCAGCATACGGTAAGCTTCGGCCACAGGGGAGAAGGGGCTGCCGGCGGTGATCAGTTTGTCCTGGTAGTCCTTGCCCTCGATGCGGCTGACCGCGCCCAACGTCGTCAGGCCCAGCGACTCGCTCAGGTCATCGGGCGACTTGATGGTATCGTCGAGGTATTCCAGCAGGAACACCCCACCGAGAGCGAGCGCCAGCCCCAGCGCCGCCGCCAGCAGGACGTTGAGCCGGACCTTGGGGCTGACCGGGACCGCCGGCAGTTGGGCCGGTTCGATGACCGCCAGGTAGTTGGGGCTATCTCCCCCCTCCAGGAAGCTCAACAATTCGGCGTAATTGGCCTGCCAGCCGGTGATCAGGGTTTGCAGGTTGGAGATTTCCGTCTGCAAATCCTGGATCTGGCGGGCGCTGAAGGCTGTAGCCAGTTCCGCCTCCAGGTCTTTGATCCGGGCCTGGGCCGCCGCGATTCTGGCCTCGAGGTCATCCAACTGGGCCTGGACAAACGTCCCGCGCTCCTGGCGGGCCTGGTTCTCCGGCGAGGTTGGGCTTTGCAGGATCAGTTGGTGGGCTACCTCGTCGGCAATGGCTTTGGCCCGCTCCGGCGAGTTGTCCAGGACGCTGATCTCCAGCAACTGCGTGCCTTGCAGGGGCTGGATGTTGCTCCGCTCTTTCAGGCTCTGCCAGCTCATTTGGAGGCCCAGGCTTTCGATAGCCGCTTGCAAGATGGGCTGCCGCCGGGCTACCTGGGCGTAGGATTGGGCCAGGCGCTCCGTCGTGTAGAAATCCTGGCCGGTCGGGTTGGCTTTTTGGATGACCTGGCCCACTATCAGGGTAGTGGTGGCTTTGTAGATGCGCGGCTGCTGGAGGCTGGCTACATAACTGGTAACGGCGGCGATGCCCGTGCTGAGGGCAATCAACCACCACCACCGCCAGATAATTTTTGCATATTGGCGTAGTTCCATAGTTCGTTAGCTCGTTTAGTCGACAGATCGTTAAAACGTTAGTACGTTAACACGTTGACAAGTTAGAACGTTTGCTCGTCTACTCGCCACTTGCCCACTTGCCTACTCGCCTGCTCCCTCGCCCGCTTCATACTCCGGCACATCCGGGTATTTGATCCAGACCGGGTCCCAGTCGTTGAACTCGGTCCGGCTCAGGCTGTATACGTTGCCCCCATCGGCGTCCATCACCCAAATCTGCCCGTGGCCGGTGCGGTTGGACCAGAAGACAATCTGCCGGCCGTCGGGCGACCAGGAGGGGTGCTTGTCCCAGGCCCAGTCGTTTTGCGTCAACTGGCGCAGGCCGGAGCCGTCGCGATTCACCACCCAGATTTCGTCGTTCTGGCTGTCGTTGGTGACGAAGGCGATGCGCTCAGCGGCGGGCGACCAGGCCCCATCGTAGGCCAGGCCCGTCCCGAACAAGGTTAGCTGCCGTTCAACCCGGTAGTAGGCGTCGTACCAGAACAGGGCCGGGGCGTCGATTCTATCCCCCGCCGTGCCGTAGCGGATCGCCTCTTTGGTGAACACCCTGAACCGCCCATCCGCCGAGTAGGCGTCGGCCTGCCGGGCCAGGTCGTAGGGCCAGCGGTCGCTGAGCAGCGCCAACCCGCTCCCGTCGGGGTTGATGACGTAGATCTCCTCCTGGCCGCTCCGGTCCGATTTGAAAGCGATTTTGCCGATGAGGGCTGCCGGTACCGGTCCGGGTTGGAAGGTGGGCGCCGGGCTGGGCGTCAGCGGCGGGTACTGGCCGTCCAGCACGATGAAGATGGGCGTGGGCGTGGCGGTGACCACGTTCGGGGGGAGGGGCGTCGGCGTGCCGGTGGTGAAGGCCCGGGCCGTGGCCAGGGCGGCCAACGCCTGGGCCGTGGCCCGGTTGGCCGGGGTGGGGGTGGCGGTGATGACTACCGGTGTGACCCAGTTCGAGGGCAGCGGCGTGGGCGCGCCAACCTGGTGGGCCTGCGTGGTTGCCGCCGCCGACAGGGTGGCCGCGGCCAGGACCGACTCCGGGGTCGGGGTGGCGGTGATCAGAACGTATGGCATCGGCGTGGCAATGACGGCGTTGGGCGGCAAGGGCGTGGGCGTGCCGGTAGTGAAGGCCTGGGCGGTGGCCAGGACGGCTCGCGCCTGGGCCGTGGCCCGGTTGGCCGGGGTCGGGGTGGGGGTGATGAACACCGGCGTGACCCAGTTCGAGGGCAGCGGCGTGGGCGTGCCGTGTTGCCGGGTCTGGACCGTGGCGGCGGCAGACATCGTCGCTGCGGCCAGGACCGACTCCGGCGTCGGGGTGGCGGTGATCAAGACCCAGGTCGGGGTGGGTGTGGCGCTGGCCGTCGGCGTGGCGGTGACGGCATTGGCCGGGATGGGGGTCGGCGTGCCAGTGGTCAGGGCGTAAGCGGTGGCCAGGGCGGCCAGCGCCTGGGCCGTGGCCGCGTTCTCCGGCGTCGGGGTGGCGGTGATGACCAGGTTATCCGGGATAGGCGTGGCCGTGACCATATTGGGCGGAGGCGGCGTGGCCGTGCCGATGCGGGTGGCTTCGGCAGTCATTTGCAAAGCGATGGCGGCGGCAGTGACCACGTTCTCCGGGGTGGGGGTGCTGGTCACCACCACGTAGTCATAGGGCGGAGGAGTGGCCGGGGGCGGCCCGACGTTCAGGAAGAGGACGACGGCGTTGCCCAGGCTTTGCGGGCCGTAGCCCGTATCCCAGGCGAACAGGTTGTCCGAGCCGACCAGCGGCCCATCCAGCCGGAAGGAGACCGCCGGGTCTTCGTCATCGACGATCCGCTGTTCCAGCAACCGCACCTGCATCGATGACAGCTCGAAGATGTTCGGCCGGCCTACGGCCAGGTCCTGGTTCCCCAGGATGGGATTCAGCGTTTGCAGCGTCGGCGCGTTGAAAATGGCCTGGTAATCGCGCCGTCGCCAGCCCTGATCGACCTCCGGCGTCAGGAGGCGCAGGGTCCAAACCCCGCCTTCGCCCAGCCGGTCGTCGCGCAGGCCGGTCAGGTGGAGCGAGGCGCTGTGGATCGGCGCGCCGCGCGGGATGGAGCTGAGGTCGAATTGGAACGCGCCGTGGTAGACCTGGCCCTCGAAGATGCCGCTGTACAGGTACGAGTCGCCAAAGTGATTGCCCCGCTCCTCGCCGCTGACCACCCAGCCGATGTCGGCCGCGGCCGGCGACAGGGTGTAAATCCGCCCGCCGGGCACGGGGGTGGGGATGGCCGTCGGCGCGGCCAGAAACGCCGGGGTGGGGGTTGGCCCTGTCACGGTGAAGACCTCTGCCGGCGGCGTGGGGCTGGGCGTGGCGAAAAGACCGCTCGCCGCCTGAGGGGTGGGCTCCGTGGCCGGTTGGCCCGGCAGGTAAGCCCTGGCGTAGTAGGCGACGGTGAAAACGGCCAGCGCCAGGGCCAGACCCCACAATAGCACCCGCCCCGGCGAAAGGAATCCTGCCTCTTCGGAGTCTGGCCCGGACGTCTGCCGGATTTCCGGGGAGGCCGGTTCCGGCCCCGCCGGGGCTTGGCCAAAGCGCGAGCAGGTTGGGTGCTGCCGGCTGAAGCAGTAGGTGACCTGATGTTCCAGCGGGATAGCGTCTTCTGCCTCGGCGACGTAGCAGCGATGCGCCCCTTCGGGGAAGGAGAAGCGCGAGTCGCGGTCGTCGGCCAGGCCCAGATAGGGGCAGGCGGCAGGCGGATGTTGGGGCGCGGCCGGTCCGGCGGAGAAGAGCCTCCGCAAGGGGCCGTTAGATTCGACCTCGCCCGGCCCGGGAGTCTGGCGGGTGCGGTTCACTTCAGAGAGTTGACCCTCCAACTGGCGTTTCAAGTCTGTGTCCTTCACGATCCATCAGCTTTCGAAGGCGGTTTCTCGCCCCAATATCCAATCGACGGCGGCCCCTAAGTCGCGCACGACCTGGTATCGACCGGCGGATTGCTGCCGGGCCGCCGCCCCCCGGCCGGTCAGAACCAGCAGGGGCAGGCAGCCGGCGGCCTGGGCCGCCTGGATGTCGCTCAGGGCATCGCCCACCAGGTAGGAGCGGGCCAGGTCGATATTCAGGGCCCGGGCCGCCTGTTCAAGTAAGCCCGGCCTGGGTTTGCGGCAGGCGCAACCGTCTTCAGGCCGGTGGGGGCAGTAGAAAATGCGGTCGATGCGGCCCCCGGCGGCCAGCACGGCCCGGCTCATGCGGGCGTGGATGCACTCCAGGCCGGCCGGGTCGAGCAGCCCCCGCCCCAGCGCCGATTGGTTGGTGACCACCACAATCTGGAAGGGGCTGGCCGCCAGGCGGCGCAAGGCAGCCAGAGCGCCCGGCAAAAAACGAAACTCCGCCCAGCGCTTCACATAATCATCACGATTATAGTTGATCACGCCGTCCCGGTCGAGGAAGACGGCGGCTCGGGAAAGACTAATCACCGCCGGTAGCTAAAAATAACCTTGCTGCCCTCGTCTTCCAGATTGAAAGGCAATTCCTGGAGCCCTCGCAGGGTCTGCCGGACCCGGTCCTGGTACTGGTGCGGGCAATACAGCAGCAGGAAGCCCCCGCCCCCGGCCCCGCTGATCTTGCCGCCCAGCGCGCCGGCCCGCCGGGCCTCCCGGTACATATCGTCGATAACGCCGTTGCTGATCCGGCTGGCCAGTTGCTTCTTCATTTGCCAGGCCCGGTCCAGCAGCGCGCCGATGCCGTCCACCTGCCCCGCTTCCAGGTAGCCGGAAGCTTCCAATGCCTGGGCCTTCATCGCCCGCAGGGTTTCCAGGCGCTGGTCGATGTTGGCTTGCTGCTCGCTCAGGACCGCGCTGGCCTGGCGGGTAATGCCGGTGAAAAACAGCATCAGGTTTTCGTTTAAGCGCCGCCGGACCTCGGCGGAGATGGACAGGCGCTGGCTGTGAACCTCCGGGCCGGGCCCAAATCCCAGCAGGCGCAGCCCGCCGTAGGCGGCGATGTACTGGTCCTGGACGCCAATGGGTTTTTGAAGGCGGTCGATTTCGATCTGGCAGGCTTGCCGGGCCAACTGCTCGGCTTCGACCAACCGGCCGCGGTAGGCGTACATAGCGTGCAACAGCCCCACGGTCACCGTGCTGGAAGAGCCCAGCCCCGACCCGGCGGAAGGGATATCGCCCAGGGTACCGATCTCCACCCCCCGCTCGATGCCGCTAAGCAGCAGCGCCTCGCGCACCAGTTCGTGCCGGACCTGGGCCGGATGATCGACCATTTCGGTGCGGGTGTAGCCGACCCGGATGCGGTCGTCGAAGCGAGATTTGATGATGACGAAGATGTATTTGTCGATAGCGCTGGACAGGACGCAGCCGCCTTCGGTTTCAAAAAACTCCCGAAAGTCGGTCCCGCCGCCGAACAGGCTGATACGTAACGGGGTTTGGACGATGATCATCGGGCGCTAATTGTGAATTCTGAATTATGAATTGCGAATTGTGAACGGTCTGATGACCGTAGTTTATTCATTGGCAATTAATCGTTTGCAATTCACCATTCGCCGTTGGCATAATCTGCCTGGGCCCGGACGTACGTTTCCGGCGTGCCCATATCGATCAGGTAAGCGTCGCCGATGGGATAGCCATAAACCG
>JBHHXL010000011.1:0-31827 GCA_046757065.1 Anaerolineae bacterium | reverse complement strand
CAAGGAAAGGCGTTTGACTTGGCTCTGCTGGCAGGCTATACTTTTGGCGCAGTTAAGATTCTCGAAGTGGGTTTGGTAATGGTTCAAAAGTTGGTTAACAGGTTTCTGTTTCGACTAAGGACGAAAAACGAATGACGAACGGATTTAGGCAGGAAATTCGTCCTTTGTCCTTCGTCCTTCGTCTCAAATTGTCAACCTGTTTTGGTTAGCTTTTGAACCATCCCTGGATTTGGCGATGAATACATCGGTTCCGGCGGTTCGGTTAGAGGCGCTGACGAAAGTTTTTCAGGATGTTGGGCGCGAGCGAGTCATCCTGGAAAACGTATCGCTTGGCTTTGCATCGGGTGAGTTTGTGGCCTTGCTTGGCCCCAGTGGTTCGGGCAAGAGCACGTTGCTGAACCTGGTCAGCGGCCTTGACAAACCCACTTCCGGCGAGGTGTTCGTCGCCGGAACCCCTATCCACCGCCTGTCCGAGCAGGAGCGCACCCTTTTCCGGCGGCGTCACATCGGTTTTGTTTTTCAGTTTTTTAACCTGATCCCGACCCTGACCGTTCTGGAGAACGTGACCTTGCCCCTGCAACTTGCCGGGCGATTGCAAGCCGAGGACGAACGAGCCGCCCTCGATTTGCTGGCGCGGGTGGGGCTGGCGGACCGCCGCGATACTTTTCCCGATAAGCTGTCGGGGGGGGAGCAGCAACGGGTGGCCATTTGCCGCGCGCTGGCCCACAGCCCGACGCTGGTCCTGGCCGATGAACCCACCGGCAATTTGGATCAAAAGTCGGGCCGGCAGGTGATGGACCTGCTCCTGGATTTGACCCGCAGCGCAGGCAAGACCCTGTTGATGGCTACCCATAGCCAGCGCGTGGCCCGGCTGGCCGACCGGGTGTATCGCATCCAGGGGCGGAATCTGGTTGAGAATGGCGTGGTGTAATTGTGAATGATGAATTGTGAATGGCGTGTGGCCTGTCGGGTTTGGATTTTCATTGACCATTGGCAATTGCCCGTTTGCCATTCGCCATTATCGAATCCCCATCCGAATTTTAGAGAGAGGCGATGAAGTTGCCCCGCATCATCCGTAGCCAGCATCTGTGGCTGATGGGCCTGCGCCACACCACGCAACATCCGTTCCAGGGCCTGCTGCTGATATTGGGCATCGCCCTGGGGGTGGCAGTCATTATCGGCGTTGACCTGGCCAATAGCAGCGCCGGGCGCGCCTTCCAACTGTCCACTGAAAGCGTCGCCGGGCGAGCGACGCACCGGCTGGCGGGCAGCGCCGGACGGGTTCCGGTTTCTCTGTACCGCGACGTTCGGGTAGACTTGGGGCTTCGAAATGTAGCGCCGGTCGTCGAAGGCATCGTGGCTTTGCAAGAGGCAGACGGTCTGCCGCTGCGCTTGCTGGGGGTTGATCCGTTCGCCGAAGCGCCCTTTCGCTCCTATTTTGCCGGCGCGGACGAGGCGCTGCCGTTGGCGGCTTTTTCCCGATTGCTGCTGGAGCCGGGGACGGTGGTCCTGTCGGAAGCCCTGGGGGCGCGCTACGGCCTTGCGCCGGGCGATGCCTTGACCCTGCGCGTTGGGGCCAGGGATGAGACGGTCACGCTGCTGGCGCTCGTGGCCCCCGCCGATGCCGTCAGCCGCCGCGCCCTGGACGGGCTGGTTCTGGCCGACATCAGCACCGCCCAGGAGCTGCTGGGTCTGGAAGGCTACCTCAGCCATATTGACTTCATCCTGGACGAGGACGATCCGGGCGATCGGGCCACGATGGCCGCCCTTCGGGAGCGGCTACCGCCCAACCTCCGCCTGGAACGAACCGCCACCCGGAACGAAACCATCCGCCAATTGACGGCGGCCTTCAATCTGAACCTGACCGCCCTAAGTTTGCTGACCCTGGTCGTCGGCGCTTTTCTGATTTACAACACCATCAATTTCTCGGTGATGCAGCGGCGGGCGGTGCTCGGAACCTTGCGCTGCCTGGGCGTCACCCGGCGCGAGATCTTCGGGATGGTCTTGAGCGAGGGAGCTGTCTTGAGCATCCTGGGGGCGATCATCGGCGTTGCCCTGGGCATCGTCCTGGGCCGGGGCCTGGTCGGCCTGGTGACGCGCACGGTAAACGACTTGTATTTTACGGTGACCGTGCGGGCGGTCGAGGTCTCGCCGCTGAGCGTTTACAAAGGGGTGCTGATCGGCCTGGCTGCGGGGCTGGCGGCTGCCCTGGTGCCGGCCCTGGAGGCGACCAGCGTGCCGCCGCAAGGCGTACTGCGCCGTTCCGTTGGAGAGGAACGCGTCCGTCGCCTGGTGCCCTGGTTGAGCCTGGCCGGGATCGTCCTGGGCCTGGCCGGCTGGGCCAGCTTGCTGATTCCCTCGCGCTCGCTGATCCTGGGCTTCGGCGCGCTGTTTGCCATCTTGATCGGCTTTGCCCTGCTGACGCCCGCCGTGACCATCGGCTTGATGAGGGCCGCCCGCCCTTTGCTGGCGCGGGTATTCGGGGTGCTGGGGGGTATGGCCTCGCGCGACATCGTGCGCTCGTTGAGCCGAACCTCGGTGGCTATTGCGGCCTTGATGGTGTCGGTCTCGGTCATTGTCGGCATTGGCCTGATGATCGGTTCTTTCCGCAGCACCGTGGTCGAGTGGCTGGACGCCGTCTTGCAGGCCGATATTTACATCGCCCCGGCGGGCATCGGCGGGGCGTTGGAGCCTGACGTGCTCGCCCAACTCGATACCTGGCCGGGCGTGGCCCAGGTGGCCCGGGCCCGCCGCGTCCCCGTCCACGCCCCCGATTTGGGCGAGGTGGATTTGATGGCGGTGTCCGATGTTTCGCCGTGGGATGAACGTCGCCTGCTGTGGTCGGTGGGCAGCCTGGAGGAAACGTTCCGGGCCTTCACCGCGGGGGGCGTGCTGGTCTCGGAGCCGTTTGCTTTCCTGAACGGCCTGCCGCGCCACGGCCCCTCGCGCCTGGTGCTGACCACGGAATCCGGACCGCAAATGTTCGATGTGGTCGGCGTCTACTACGACTACAACGCGGGCCGGGGCGTGGTCTTGATGGATGAGACCGTCTATCGCCGCTACTGGGACGACCCGGCTGTTTCGTCGGTCGCCGTTTATGTCGATGAGGGCGTGGATGTCGAGCGGCTGGCGGAGGATATTCGGGCGGGGCTGGCCGGGCAGTATGCCTTACAGGTTTCGCCGAACCGCAGCTTGCGCCAGGTGGCGCTGGATATTTTCGACCAGACGTTTACCGTGACCTCGGCTTTGCGCTTGCTGGCAACGGTGGTGGCTTTTATCGGCATCCTTAGCGCCTTGATGTCGCTGCAACTGGAGCGAACCCGCGAGTTGGGCACGCTGCGGGCCAACGGCATGACCTTGCGCCAGTTGTGGTCCCTGACCTTGCTGGAAACCGGGCTGATGGGACTGGTCGCCGGGCTGCTGGCGATACCCACCGGCCTGGCCCTGGCCCTGGTCCTGATTTATGTCATCAATTTGCGCTCGTTCGGCTGGTCATTGCAGCTTCAACTGTCGCCCGGAGCTCTGGGGCAGGCCCTGCTCGTGGCGGTGCTGGCCGCCTTGCTGGCCGGGGTTTATCCGGCGTTGCGTATGGGCCGCCTGGTGATCGCCGAGGCCGTCCGGCAAGAATGAATTGGGGTGCATTCAAAGCGAGTTGAGGCCGTAGGGGCAGACCCGCGGGTCTGCCCCTACAGTGTACCAATTCGTTTTGGACACACCCGAATGAATTGAGGTGATATGCGCTTTATCTACGTGTTGGTGGGCTTGCTCGTCGCCGCCGGGGTGGTCATCGTCGCCTGGACGCAGAGCCGGGCCGGCGACCTGGAAATCCGGGGGCGGCTGGCCGGCCTGGCGCCGGTGGCCGCTAATTCGGACCGGTTTGAGCGCGCTTACGCGCCCAGGCCGTTGGCCTTTCCGGCCGATCACGGCCCGCACCCCGGCTTTCAAACGGAGTGGTGGTATTACACCGGCAACCTGGCCGATGAAACCGGGGATCGGTTTGGCTTCCAGTTGACCTTCTTCCGGCGCGGCCTGGCCCCGCCCTCGGAGAGCCCGACTCGCTCCTCTGAGTGGGGGACCGATCAGATTTACTTCGCCCACTTCACCGTGACCGACGTCGAGGGCCGTCGCTTTTACCCTCACGAGCGCTTCAGCCGGGGCGCAGCCGGGGTGGCCGGGGCCGGCGGCGAACCGCTCCGGGTCTGGCTTGAGGATTGGTCGGCGACGCTGGCCGCCGATGGCACGATTCGCCTGCAGGCGCGAGGGGAAGACGTGCGTCTGGACCTGCGCTTGAGCCAATCCAAACCGCCCGTCTTGCACGGCGAGCGGGGCTTAAGCCCCAAGAGTGAAGCGCCCGGCAACGCCAGCTACTACTACTCGCTGAGCCGCCTGCCGGCCCAGGGCGCGATCGTCACCCCGCGCGGCGAGTTTGCGGTTTCCGGCAACGCCTGGCTGGACCACGAGTGGAGCACCAGCGCCCTGGGGCCCGACGCCGTCGGCTGGGATTGGTTTGGGCTGCAACTGGAGGACGGGCGGGAGCTGGTTTTCGCCCAAATTCGACGGGCGGACGGCGGGCTTGAGCCGGTGTCCGGCGGGTTGATCGTCGAACCGGATGGGTCTACCCGCTACCTGTCACTCGACGCGGTGGATGTCGAGGTGCTGGATACCTGGACCAGTCCCCTCAGTCAAGCCACTTATCCGGCCCGCTGGCGGCTGCGAGTGCCCGCCGAAAACCTGGACCTGACGGTTCGCCCGCTGCTGGCAAACCAGGAGCTGCCGGTTTCGTTTGTGTACTGGGAGGGCGCGGTTGCGGTCGAGGGGGAGGTAACCGGCTACGGCTACGTGGAACTGACCGGCTATTTCCGGTCGATGCAGGGGCAATTTTAGAAACAAAGAACTGCGTTTTACCACCAGACTTCCAGGCGTTGCACGATCGGGGTTTCAAAGGTCAGCGTGTTGGCCTGGTGGTCAATTTGCCAGTCGGTGATGGCCAGGCCGTCGGCTTTAACCTCAATCGGGACGGGGTGGGGCAGGTGGATGACCCAGCGCAGGCGGTCGTAGAGGGGGACGTAGCTGAGGTCACGGGTGGTTGAACCGTTGAGGATGCGGACCGTGATGGTCAGCGCGTCATCCTGGTGGCGACAGCGAAATTGTATGCGGCGGTAATGCCCCTGGCGATAGCTGCTGCCGTCGCCGTCGTCTTCGTAGAAATCGCTGCTGCCATCGCCCGGATAAACGTGAAGCAGGAGCTGATCGAGCGTGTGGGCCTGGTCGGTGTGCTGGATGACCGGGTAGTGGGGGATAACGCTGCCGGCTCTGGCGAAGAGGGGCAGGTGGTTGAGCGGAGCCGCCAATTCAATGGTTTGCCCGCCGCAAAACCCTTCGCCTGTCCAATAATCTACCCAGCTCCCGGCGGGCAGGTAAACCTGGCGTTGCCTGGCTCCCGCTTCAACCACCGGGGCGGCCATCAAGTCATCGCCGACCATAAATTGGTCCTCAATGGCGGTGCAGGCCGGATCGTCCTGAAAAGCCAGCACCAGGGGGCGCATCGGGGGCAGGCCGGTCTGGCTGGCCTGCCAGAAGGCCGTGTACAGGTAGGGCAGCAGGCAGTAGCGCAGCTCGAGGGCGTGGCGGGCAATGGCTTCGACCTCGGGGCCGAAGGCCCACGGCTCCTGCCGGGCGGTGAAAGCGGAACTGTGGACGCGGCAGAAAGGCAGCAGAGCGCCGGCCAGCATCCAGCGAGCGAAAAGTTCGCCGTCCGGGGAACCGGCAAAGCCGCCGATGTCCGGGCCGCAGAAACCGACGCCGCTGAGACCCAGGTTCAGGCACATCCCCAGGCTCAACCGCAGATGCTCCCAGGTGCTCTCATTGTCGCCCGTCCAGACCAGGGCGTAACGTTGCACGCCAACAAACGCCGAGCGAGAGATCAGCAACGGCCGTCGCTTGGGCCTCAGAGCGCGGAGGCCGATCAAGCTGGCCCGGGCCATTAGCATGCCGTAAACGTTGTGGATTTCGGCGTGAGACGCGCCCCGGCCCTCCGCGTCGTGCCGGACGGCATTGGGGATGGTCGTGCTCTCCGCGCCGAACAGGGCCGGCTCGTTCATATCGTTCCAGAAGCCGGCCACCCCGGTTCTAAGCAGGCTTCGATACCGCCCGCCCCACCAGGCCCGCACGGCCGGGCTGCTGAAATCGGGAAAATAACATTCGCCGGGCCAGACGGGCCCGTGAAAGAGGCGGCCGTTGGGCAGTTTGAGGAACACGTCGCGGGCCAGCCCGGACCGGGCGGTCTCGTAGTGCGGATCGGCCTTGATGCCGGGGTTGACGATGGTGACGACGCGGAACCCCCGCTCGCGCAGGTCCAGCATCATCTCGTGTGGGTTGGGAAAGCGGTCACGATCCCAGGTAAAAGAGCGATACGCGTCCAGATGGTGGATGTCCAGGTGAATGACGTCGCAGGGTATCTTGCGGCGGCGGAACTCGTTCGCCACCTGGTAGACCTCCTCTGCCGGGTAGTAGCTCCAGCGGCTCTGGTGGAAACCCAACGCCCACAGCGGGGGCAAATCCATACGGCCCGTCAGCTCGGTTAGCCGCTCCAGGATAGCCGGGATGGCCGGCCCGTAGAAGAAGTAGTAGCGCAATTCGCCGCCCTCGCCGACGATGGACAGGGTATCCGCCTGGGCCTGGCCGACGTCTACCAGGGCGCGGCAGGAATTGTCGAAAAAGAGGCCGAAAGCCCGCCCCCGGTACAGGCTGAGGAGCCAGGGTTGGGCCTGGTAGAGCGGATCGTCTCCGGGCCGGTACTGCCCGCCGGGGTCGGTGTTCCACATTTCGTAGCGCCCCCGGCGGCGGTCCAGGCCGGCGGCGCGCTCGCCCAGGCCATAGACCGGATCGCCCCCCGGCAGGGAGCGCCACAGGCCAACCCAGTTGTCGAGCCAGCCCAGCCCGCCACTGTCGCGATTGATCATCTCCCCCCGCTCGTCCAGAAAATCGATGTAGCCGCCGGTTTTGTGAACCCTGACGATCAGTTGGCCGGTTTCGATGTCCAGCCGGTCATCGATCTCGCTCACGGTGACGTCGACCGGCGGCCATTTTTCCTCCGGTTTGACCACGGCGTAGGAGAAGGGCGGCTCGAACTTGCCGGAGGGGCTGAGCCGGACCCGAACCAGGTTCGGGGCCAGGATATGCACCTGAACGGCGGCCCTGGCGCAGGTCAGGGTAACGGTGGCGCCGTGTAGCGTCCAGCGGAGCACGCTGCCTGCTGTCTCAAAGGCGGTTGGCGGGGGCGGCTCGGGGCGGGCTTCGTTCAGGGTTTGCAAGGCGGTAAAGAAAGCATCGATCGGGGGCGTGAGTTGGCCGTCATTCGCGTAGCGAGCGTCGATATAGGCTTTGCGAAATTGGTACCAGAGGCTTCGCAAAACCAGGGGCAACCCCAGCAGGCGGATTGCCGCGCGAAGTTTATTCAAAGGCGTTAGTGATGGCATGGAGCTCTCCAGGCAACCTGGTCAATATTAGGGATTAGATTGGTTCAATCTCCGAGATTGAACCAATCTGGCATCGAAAAAAGTATAACAAAGCCCACGACGTGGGGCAATAGGAGTATTGGCTTTGTCCGGGTGTGACCCAAAAAACCTAAAAAAGCGGGGCGCTCCCGGCAAAGCTGCGGAATGAGAGGCCCATCACCAAAACCCGCGCATCCATTTGCGGCAAGTGGTGTTATTATAATGCGATGGTGTGATTGATCGACCTGAATTGCTAGAATCCAGGGGGTTACGAGTGTGAATAAACGTGTGGTTGTTACCGGTCTGGGGGCGCTGTCCCCGGTGGGAAATACCGTTGATGAGGTCTGGTCGGCCTTGATCAACGGCCAATCCGGCATCACCGAGGCCGAAGTGCTGGCCGAGGCCGGCTTGGAAACCCGCTTCGCCGGACTGGTCAAGGAGTTCGATCCGGTTGACGCCTTTGGCCGGAAAGAAGCCCGGCGTATGGACCGGGTGATGCATTTTGCGATGGAGGTTGGCCGGCAGGCGCTGGACGATTCGCGGCTGTTAGAGAATGGCGTTGACCGCAATCGGATAGGGGTGACGCTCAGTTCGGCCATTGGGGGGGTCACGACCCTGCTGAAACAATACGATATTTACAGCAAGCGTGGCGCGCGCAAGGTCAGCCCGTTTATGGTGCCGATGATCCTGGCCGACAGCCCGGCCGCCCGCCTGGCGATTGAATACGGTTTCCGCGGACCGAGTATGTCCATTGTTTCGGCCTGCGCGACGGGGACCAACGCCCTCGGCGAAGCGTTTGAGATGATCGCACGTGGGTCGGCAGACGCCCTGGTTGCCGGTGGCGCGGATGCTGCCATTCATCCCATGCTGGTGGCCGGTTTTAATATGATGGGTGCCCTCTCCACCCGCAACGATGATCCCGCCAGTGCTTGCCGCCCGTTCGACGCCACGCGAGATGGCTTTGTCATCAGCGAGGGGGCCGTGTCGCTGGTTCTGGAGGAATTGGAGCACGCCAAAGCGCGCGGGGCGCATATTTACGGCGAGGTCATTGGCTATGGCACCTCGGTTGATGCCAACCATATGGCCGCCCCCCTCGATTCGGGCGAGGGGGCCAGCCTGGCAATGCAGAATGCTTTGCGCCGGGCCGGCATTGAGCCGACCGGGGTCGATTACTTGAACGCCCACGGCACCAGTACCCGTTTGAACGATAAATCTGAAACGCTGGCCATCAAAACCGTGTTGGGGGAACACGCCTACAATATCTCCGTGAGCTCGACTAAATCGATGACCGGCCATTTGTTGGGAGGGGCGGGCGCCCTGGAATCGCTGGCCTGTCTCAAGGCGCTGGAGGAGGGGATCATTCCGCCAACGATCAATTATGAAACCCCCGATCCTGAGTGCGATTTAGACTGCGTGCCCAACCAGGCCCGCCGGTCTGACATCAAGGTGGCATTGTCCAATTCGTTTGGGTTTGGTGGGCACAACGCCTCGCTGATTTTCAGAAAGTACGAATAAAACGACGCCTTCAAATTGCCAAGCGCGCCAGATTGAGGTAGATTCCGTAACTATTCCTGGTATCGAGGGTTATTCCTTATATCGGAGGGAGGGCAAATCTCGTAACCGGGGATTTGTCCGCCTTCCATTGCTTGCCTTTGGGGGAGACGTGATATGCTAAAGTATGCCCACATTGTGGGCTGGGGCATGTATGTGCCCGGCAAAGTAGTCACCAACGACGACCTGGCCGAGATGATTGACACGTCCGATGAGTGGATTCAGAGCCGGACGGGCATCCGCGAGCGGCGCGTCGTCGACGAGCAGGAGACAACGGCCACGATGGCCATCCAGGCCGCGCGCGAAGCCCTGGACCGGGCCAGGCTGACGCCGGCCAGTGTGGGGCTTATTATTGTAGCTACCTCCACGCCGGAACACGTCTTCCCCTCAACCGCCTGCCTGGTGCAGGATGCCCTGGGCATTCCTCACGCCGGCGCATTCGATCTCAGCGCGGCCTGCTCCGGCTTCATCTATGCCCTGTCGATGGCCTCTGCCGCTGTGCGTTCCGGCTCCACCGAGGTGGCCCTGGTCATTGGCTCGGAGACCCTGTCCCGTGTCCTGGATTGGTCCGACAGGAACACCTGCGTGCTCTTTGGCGATGGCGCCGGAGCCGTGGTCTTGCAGGCCAGCGGGGAGCCGGGCGGCGTTCTGTCCACCGTCCTGGGGGCGGATGGTTCGGGGGCCAACGACCTGATCATCCCCAGCGGGGGCAGCAAAAGCCCGGCCAGTTTTGAAACCGTGGCCGAGGGAGGTCACTTCATCAAAATGAACGGCCGGGCCGTGTTTCGTTTTGCCAGCCGGGTGGTCGGCCGCGCGGCCCTGGAAGCCTGCGAAAAGGCCAACCTTTCGGTCGATGACATCGATCTGTTTGTGCCGCATCAAGCCAACGACCGCATTATCAAATCGGCCACAAAATATCTCAAGATCGGCCAGGAGAAGGTGTTTGTCAACCTGGATAGATACGGCAACACCTCCACGGCCTCCATTCCCATTGCCCTGTGTGAGGCCATTGCCCAGGGCCGTGTAAAACGCAACGATCACCTGGTGCTGGTCGGCTTTGGCGGCGGCCTGACCTGGGGCGCTACCGTGGTGCAATGGGGGGTGCCGATGCCCTACAAGCGCCGCCAGTGGTGGTATCGAATGTTGCGCTGGGCTTTGTACCAATATGCCGGCCTTCGCTCGCGCCTGGTGCGCACCGTCCGCGGGATCGAGGACATCTTCTCGTCCGATTGGCGGGGCAATGGCCAGGTGCCATCTGAACCGGAGGAAGAATTCTCTCACGACGATCAACGTGAGCCTGTCCGGGAAAACGGTCATCTCGACAACGGCCAGGGGCTTGAAGAGTTTGTCCAGGAAGATGTAGAGTTGGAACAAGTGGAGCAGCACCGTAATTGATCTGTGATCGCAAAGGAGTCTGACAGTCCCTGTGGGACGACACCGAGTAATGAAAATGGAGTGCAGACCTTGCGCTTCGCGTGCAGAGCAAGCTCTGCACTCCTATTTTCACAGGAGTCGGACAGTCCTTGTGGGACGACGACGACGCGAAGCGCGATAATTTCACCCCCGCTTGCGCGCAACCCCTCCCCGCCAGCGGGGAAGGGCCAGGGGAGGGGTATTTTCGTAGGAGGACGTGATGAAATCCCAGTGTTTGTTGTTGCTTGTGCTGCTGGTGACAGCGCTCGCCGCCGCTGGCTGCGGTGGTTCTGCGCAACCACCACCCGCAGCGCCGCCGACGGAAGCCCCGGAGGCCCCTCAAGCGCCCGGACCCTCCCAAGAATCGGCGGTGACCGTCGTTGACAATTCTTTCCAGGGCAGCGCCATCACCGTCCCGGCCGGCACCACCGTCGTCTGGACGCACGATGGCGGCAATCCCCACACGGTGACTGCGGACGATGGCTCGTTCGACAGCGGCACGCTGAGCAACGGCGGCACGTTCACCGTCACCTTCGACCAGGCCGGGACGTTTGCCTACTACTGTAGGTTTCACGGCGGCCCCGGCGGAGCGGGTATGTCGGGTGTCATTACCGTAACCGAATAGGTTGCTACGGCCTTATTTTGCTGTGGCGGTTTTTGCACTATAATATAGCTCCGGTTGGGCCGGCCGGGGCTATTTTTTCATTCTGTTGCGGGACGGGGCCAGTTGGGTTATAATCAGCTTCCTGAAGTGGGTGCAGGGCGGTTTGTCTTGTCATGAGGAGGTAGTAGTACGGTGGGGTATGAATTGGTGCTGGTAGAAGACAAAGCAGCGGCTTCGTTTTCGATGGTTCCGGGGCTGGAGAGGGAGGGGCATCACATCACTTTGGTGCATACCTCAAAAGCTGCAACCCGGCAGGTCACCCGGCAGTGGCCCGATGCCGTCATTCTCAACCTGATCAGCGGTAAATTCGACCCGGTTAAGGTCTGCCAGAAGCTGGATGACACGGAACTGCAAATCCCTTGCCTGATTGTGACAGATGAAACGATGACGGTGCCTCCCGATGCCGCCACCGTTTTGAAGTCACCCTACTCGCAAAGCGAGCTGGCTAAACAACTGGACCACGTTGCAGCCGCAAGCACCAGGCGATTCTGGCGGCTCGGCGGCCTTATTCTGGATACAACCTTGCGGCAGGTGTTGCACGCCGGGAAAACCTTTTTGCTGACGCCCAAGGAGTTTGACTTGCTGCATCTACTGGCCAGCCGGCCGGGCGAGGTGGTTAGCCGGCGGGAGATTATGAACCAGGTCTGGCAAACCGACTATCTGGGCGATACGCGCACCCTGGATGTTCATGTTCGCTGGCTCCGCCAGAAAATTGAGAGGAACCCCAGCAGACCGGCCCGCCTGTTGACCGCGCGCGGCATCGGATATCGCTTCGTGGTGCCCGGCCAGGCCTGAGCCATTGCCTGTCTGCATACGCTGGAGCAGCATCGTGTCTGCTCCTTTTTTGTTTCGCACCAGGAACTAGCGAGAAATGCTGTGAACATTCAGGCTGTGACCACAAGCGTTCTCATCGTGGTGAGTTTAGGGCTGCTGGCCGCTTGCGGCCTGGAGAGCGCCGCCGCCCCGTCGCCGCCGCCCGCATTTCCCAGCGGCCCCGCCCGCCCCGCGCCAACCGACGCGCCGGCCCAGAATACCGGCCCAAATCCAACCTCGGTGGTGCCGGGTAACCAGTCTGCGTTGGCTTATGAGCATCCCGGCGGTCGCTTTACGATTGAGTACCCGGCCAACTGGCAGCCGTTTGAACGCGAGAATGGCGTGGTCTTCATCGACCCCGGCGCGCAGGCCGGTTACGGCGTATTCTTCC
Organism: Anaerolineae bacterium; assembly: GCA_046757065.1. Classification (GTDB taxonomy): domain Bacteria; phylum Chloroflexota; class Anaerolineae; order 4572-78; family JBHHXL01; genus JBHHXL01. The sequence continues at coordinate 19,499 of JBHHXL010000011.1, read as the reverse complement.
AGGATACGGACGAGCCGTACAATGCGTCGGACCTGGCCCAATTTGCCACCGGTTTTGTTCTGGCAAACTACGGCCAGGACCCGGGATTTCGCATCCTGGATCGCTCGGATGGGCTGGTGGGCGCGTCCATCATCCAATTCCGCTCGGAGGACGAGGTGCTGGGGCCATCGATCAGCGAGGCGACCGTGGCCCAGTTCGGCCGGAGTATCTACATCGTGGTCGTCTCCGCCGTCGAGGAGCAGTGGTCCATTTCCGCCGATGCTCTGCGCAACCTGACCAACAGCTTGCAGGTAGCGCTTGAGCCACCCGCCGTGACCCCCTCTGCCGAAGCCCCAGGGCCGCCCGAATTGATCCTCTACTTTCACCCTTCGCAACGGTTTGGGTTTGCCTATGCCAGCGATTGGAGCCTCGTTGAGGACCAAACCTCGGTCGAGGTGTCGTTGCCCTCGAGCGGTTTTTCCTTTTCCGCCGAGCTTATCCCTCACCCCGGCGCGGGGCAGGATGGGACCGTCGAGTTAAACGAGGCCAAAGGCTGGGTCGATAGCCTCGCCGGCCAATACCCCGATCTGGAACGCCTGCCGCCGGCCGGGTTTAACCTGTCCGGCGCGGAGGGGGTAACCATTGACTACCTCTATCGAGATGAAGCCGGGGTATTGTGGGCCGGTTCGGTGATCGTCGTGGCGTACAAGGACGAGTTGCACCGGGTCGTGCTGTCGGCCCCGGCCCCGCTGTGGGAGGTGGCTTTGGAGTGGTTCAATCTGATGCTGCAAGGCTACCGGATTCTGGAAGACCCCCTGCCCATATTCACCCCGTCGCCCTGAATACCCCCGGTTTTCAAATCAATAGGATTAAATAACTATGCCGGAAGGGCCTGATCGCCCGTTTTGAGCGTTGACACTGCCTTCAGAATTGACTATGATCAAACGGGGAACGTGGCGGTATCTAGCCGGTTGGAATGGATGGCCTTGTCAGGCAAATAGCGATGGCATTAACTATTTTAAATGTTGAAGATGTCTCCGAGAACCGGGCCCTGGTTCGCCGCATCCTGGAAGCGCGCGGCTACCGGGTGATCGAGGCGGAGGACGCCCGCCAGGGCATCGCCAAAGCCGTCGAGGAGAGACCGGCCCTGATTCTGATGGATATTAACCTGCCGGACATCGACGGATTTAGCGCGGTCACCAAAATCAGGTCCTACCCCGACCTGGTCGATACCCCCATTGTGGCCCTGACGGCCAGAGATGTGGCCAACGATCAAGAGCGCGCTTTGGCCATCGGCTGCGATGGCTACCTGAACAAGCCGATCAGCGTCACCAAACTGCTGGCGGCGGTTTCCGAGTACCTGTCGCAACCCCGGCAGGTGGAGACCCCCACCCCCCGCGAGTTTTACCTGCGCGAGCAAAGTTTGGGCCTGGTTGAGAAGCTGGAGCGCCGGCTCGATGAGCTTGAGGCAATACACCAACGCCTGCAACGCCTGGACGAAGCCAAAACCGACTTTATCTTCCTGGCCTCTCACGAATTGCGCACCCCGCTGACGATGGTCCAGGGCTACGCCGATATGCTGAACGCCCATCCCTCGGTCAATAGCGATGCAATGTTGCGGGAGATGGTGGATGGCCTGAAAAAGGGCACCGATCGTTTGCACGCCATCGTGGACGATATGCTCAGTCTGGTCCGGGTCCAGCAGACGCCGGAGGACCTGGATTATTCTGTGCTGGCCCTGGGCCCGATCATCAACCAGGCGGTGACCGGTTTGAAGGACCAGTCCTCTGGCCGCGATCTCGAGATTCAAATCAATGTGCCCCTCAATCTGCCGGCGGTGAACGGCGACGAGGCCCAGTTGCGCCAGGTCTTTGAACGATTGGTCAGCAACGCCATCAAGTATACGCCGGACGGCGGGCGAATTACCATCGAGGCCCGGCCTCACCTGAACGGGGCCAGGGAAAACGGGGCACGGCGCTTCATCGAGGTCATAGTCAGGGACACCGGCATTGGGATCGACAAGGCAGATCAACGCCTGATCTTCGAGAAGTTCTACACGGCAGAGGACACCCGGCTGCACAGCTCCAGCAAAACGCAGTTTATGGGGGGCGGGCCGGGGCTGGGATTGACCATCGCCCGGGGCTACATCGAAGCCCACGGTGGGCGCATTTGGGTCGAAAGCAACGGGCACGATCCGGAGCGGTTGCCGGGGAGCACCTTCTTCGTATTGCTGCCGGCGGTCAGGAGCTAGCGCCCCATCAAACTGAATTTGATAAAGGTCGGTAGCCAGGCGTTGTATTGAGGGCTTCAGCCCTTGCCCGCCGCAAAGGGCTAAAGCCCTCAATACGGCTGCATCAGTCTGATAGGATACTAGCGCCCCAGGTCTGTCACGCTCACGTTATCAATATAGGTCGCGCCCCCCTGCTCGGCGGCGGGGTGGAAGCCTTTGATGAAGACGGTCATCGTCGAGCCGGTGGCCGTGATGGTTTCTCTGGTGGCGGCCCAGGTATCGGCGCTGGGCGCGTCCCAGGGGAACCACTGCACGCTCTCAGACTCCCAGTTTACCCCCCCTTCCAGATCAACCCCCAGATGAAACTGCAAGGGCGCAATGCTCGGCGCGTGCTTGAGATGGGCTACGATTTCGTAGCGATGCCCCGCCTGGGTGTCAAACGTCCGGTACAACCCTGCGTGCGAATCAACAAAATCGAACGTCACCTCCTGCGAGTAGCGCCCGGAGTGGACGTTGGGCGCATATTCGTTCTGCACGAAGCAGGAGGAGCCATACACCCCGCGCGAGGTAAATCCATTCCAGCCGAGGGCCACTTTTGCTCCGGAGCAGTCGTCGCCGTAGGGGTTGTTCCAGGCCACAAAGCCATCCTCCATATCCCAGCTTTCCCCCTGGCGGGGCGGGTCCGGCGGCGAGTCCGGAACGACCGGCGTGGCCTCGCTTGCCACGGCGTCGGTGGCCTCTTCGAAGATCGTTTCAAAGGTGGCGGTGGGCGCCGGCGGCGTGTCGCTGGGCCGGGGGGTCGGCGTGGCCGTCGGCGGGATGTCCGGCGTAGCGGTCGGTTCGGGGCTGGGGGTCGGCGTCGGGGCCGGGGTAAAGGTGGCGGTCGGTTCAAAGCGCATCACCTCGGTTACAAAGGCCAGCGGCTGTCCGCTGGAAGGGGGGAGCGCAGAAGTCTCATCCTGTTCCCCCAGGCCGCAGGCGGCCAGGGCGGGCAGCAACATCAGCAGGCCAACGCGCCAGGAAATACGTTTAACGTTCAAGGGTAATCTCCGCATAGCGTTCAGATTATAGGGTGCAGGGTATCCGAAAATGCAAATTGGTCAAATTGTAACCGGATTGAAACCACAGCCCGACCCATTTTCAACTACAATTGAGAGAAGATTATTTAAGTTCGATTGGCGGAGAATACATCGATGATAGCCTTCGTATTGAGCGGTGGAAGCAATCAAGGCGCGTTGCAGGTTGGCGCTCTACGGGCGCTGGTGGAATGTGGCATCCGGCCCGAGATCGTCGTCGGCTCGTCCGTGGGATCGCTGAACGCGGTCCAGATTGCCAATGCGCCCAACCTGGCCGGGGTGGAAGCCCTGGAAGACATCTGGCGCACGGTCCACCGCCGGAGGGTTTATCCCAACGGCCTGCTGTCCGTCTTGTGGCGGGTTTTGCGCCGGGAGAAGAGCCTGTTTCCCCAGGAACCCTACGCCCGCTTCCTGCTGGATTGCGCTCCTTCCGGCAAGCGCTATTTTCGCCAGGTTTTCGGGGCGCAACTGTACATCGTCGCCACCGATATGATGAGCGGCCGGCCGTATGTCTTCGGCCAGGATCGGGGGGAGGATATGCTGACGGCGGTCCTGGCCAGCACGGCCATCCCCCCGGTCTGGGCGCCGGTTTCCTACGCCAACCGCCTTTTCGCCGACGGCGGCATCGCCGCCAACCTGCCGCTGCGCATCGCCTGGGAGCAAGGGGCCAGGACGATTTACGCCCTGCACATCAGCGGCGAACCGCCCAGGCCGGCCGGCCTGAAGGGGGTCTTCGGCCCGGCCCGCTGGGCGCTGTCGCAGCTCGTAGAGCAGCAGACGCAGGCCGAACTGGCCTGGGCCCGGGGCCAGCCCGGCCTGACCGTGCATTACCTCCGCCTGACCGCCCTCGCCAATCTACCCTTTTACGATTTCAGCCAGGGTCTGCGTTTGATGGCCGCCGGCTACGAGATGGCCCAAACTTACCTCTTCCGGCGGGAGCTGGCCAGGCAAGGGCGCGTTTTCCGGCAAAAGACGAACCCTCTCCCCCCGCTTCAGTTGGAACCTCGCCTCTCCGGGGTTTAAGCGCGGGTGATACGCATCATCCCTTTGGAAAAATATCCCCTCCGGTGTACAATCGAATTGGAGATTGGAGGTTGGGAGATTTGGAGATTCGCCCACTAATCCCAATCTCCCAATCTCCTAACCTCCTAACCTCCTAACCTCCTAACCTCCTAATCTCCCGGCAAGTTCCCTGTTTCCGTGAGGTGATCCGTGGCAGTGCCATCCGAAAATCTACAGGCGTTCCTGGCCGAATTATCCCCCCAACTGGCGGGCGAGGTGCGGGTCGATGACTACAGCCGCGTCCTGTACAGCACCGACGCCAGTATCTACCAGATCAAGCCGCTGGGCGTGGTCCTGCCGCGCACGATGGAGGACGTGGCCGCCACGGTGGAGGCCGCCGCTCGCTACAAAATCCCCCTTCTGCCGCGCGGCGCGGGCAGCAGCCTGGCCGGGCAGACGGTGGGCGAGGCCATCGTAATCGATATGAGCCGCCACCTGAGCCAAATCCTGGAGGTCAACCCGGAGGAACGATGGGCCCGGGCCCAGCCGGGCGTTGTGCTGGACCATCTCAACCTGCATCTCAAGCCCTACGGCCTGCAATTCGGCCCGGACCCGGCCAGCGGCAACCGGGCCAGCCTGGGTGGCATCGTTGGCAACAACTCGACCGGAGCCCATTCCATCCTGTACGGGATGACCGCCGATCATTTGCTGGCGGTCAAGGCGCTCCTGTCCGACGGGACGGCGGTTGCCTGCGGCCCTTTGGACGAGGCGGCCCTGCAAAACAAACTACGCTTGCCGGGGCTGGAAGGGGACATTTACCGGGCCGTGCGGCGGGTGGTGGACGAGAATCGGGCGGCCATTCAGGCCCGGACGCCCCAAACCTGGCGGCGCTGCGGCGGCTACAACCTGGACCGTTTCGTCGATGCGCGGCCCTTCAACCTGGCCGGCCTCATCTGCGGCAGCGAGGGAACCCTGGCCACCGTGACCGAGGTCAGGCTCAACCTGGTCCCCCGGCCCCCGATGACGGCCCTGGTCATCGTTCAATTCGATGCGATGCAGGCCGCCCTGGAAGCGACCCCGCTTATCCTGGAGTGCGAACCGAGCGCCGTAGAGTTGATGGACGAGATGGGCCTGAGCCTCTGCCGGGGCGTGCCGGAGTACGCCCGCCGCCTGACCTTCTTGCAAGGGCAGCCGGAATGTATTCTCGTCACTGAATTTTATGGGGAGGGCGAGGCGGAACTGCGGGCGAAAATGGATCGCCTGGAAAGACACCTGCGCCGGCGGAAGGCCGGCACGGCTTACGTGCGGGCGGTCACCCCGGCGCAGCAGGCGGATGTCTGGGGGGTGCGCAAGGCCGGCCTGGGCCTGCTGATGGGCATCAAGGGCGATTTCAAGCCCATCCCCTTCATCGAGGATACCGCCGTGCCGGTCGAGCACCTGGCCGGGTACATCGGGCGGGTGGAGGGCCTGATGCGCGAGTTGAACACGCGGGCCGCTTACTACGCTCACGCCAGCGCCGGCTGCCTGCACATCCGGCCCCTGATCAACCTCAAAACCGAAGACGGCCTCCTGAAAATGAAAACCATCGCCGAGGCCACCTGCGACCTGGTGCTGGAGTACGGCGGCGCGTTCAGCAGCGAGCACGGCGATGGCCTGGCCCGTAGCTGGCTCAACGAGCGCGTGTTCGGCCCGGCGGTTTATCGGGCTTTTTGCCAGGTGAAAGCGGCCTTCGATCCTTATAACTTGATGAACCCCGGCAAGGTGGTCGATGCGCCGCCGATGACCGGGCATTTGCGTTACGGCCCGGATTACGCCGGGCGGCTTGTGCCGCTGGCAGAGCACCTCGACTTCAGCGCCGACCGGGGCTTTGCCCGCGCGGTCGAGATGTGCAACGGGGCCGGGGTGTGCCGCAAGACCCTCGACGGCACGATGTGCCCCAGCTATATGGTCACCCGCGAGGAGGAACATTCCACGCGGGGGCGGGCCAACGCCCTGCGGGCGGCGATGTCCGGGTTTCTGCCCCAATCGGAATTGACCAGCCGCCGTATGTACCAGGTCCTCGATCTGTGCCTGGAGTGCAAAGCCTGCAAGTCCGAGTGCCCGTCAGCGGTCGATATGGCCAGGATCAAGTTTGAGTTCCTGGTCCATTATTACCAGACCCACCCGCCGGACCTGCGGACGCGGTTGCTGGCCGGTATCCCGACTCTGAATCGCCTGGGGAGCGGTCCGCTGGCGCCGCTGGCGAACGCCGTGCTGGGCAGCAGGCCCGCGCGCCGGGTGCTGGACCGGGTCCTGGGCCTCGACGCCCGGCGGTCGTTGCCCGCCCTGGCCCGGCAGCCTTTCACGACCTGGTTCGCCCGCCGCCGTGCCGTCGCGGAGCGGCAGGTCGTCCTGTTCAACGACACCTGGCTGACCTACAACCAGCCCGAGGTGGGAGTTGCCGCCGTCGAGGTCCTGGAGGCGGCCGGTTTCCAGGTGATGCTGCCCGGCCATCGCTGCTGCGGGCGGCCTTACATCAGCAAGGGCTTCGTCAAGCAGGCCCGGCAGGCCGCGCGGGCGACCCTCGACCGCCTGGCTCCGCTGGCCGGGCAAGGGCTACCCATCGTCGTCTGCGAGCCGAGTTGCGCCTCGGCGCTGCGGGACGATTACCTGTACCTGAGCGACGATCCGCGCCGCGAGCTGGTGGCCGGACACTGCTTTACTTTCGAGGAGTTCATCGCAGGTTTGGCCGACGAAGGCGCGTTGAACCTGAGCTTCAGCGGCGAGGCCCGGCATCTTCTGCTGCACGGGCACTGCCACCAGAAGGCGCTGGTCGGCACCGGCCCCGCCCGCCGGGCCCTGACCCTGCCGCCCAACTACACCGTTGAAGAGGTTGACTCCGGCTGCTGCGGGCTGGCCGGCGCGTTCGGCTACGAGCGCGAGCACTACGACCTGTCGCTGGCGATGGCCGGGCGGCGCCTGCTGCCGGCCGTCCGCGCCGCCGGAGCGGAAACCATCGTGGTGGCCGCCGGCACATCCTGCCGGGCGCAGATCGAGCACGGGGCGGGCCGGCGGGCGCTGCATCCGGCCCAGGTGCTGCGCGAGGCGTTGGCCGCAGGTTGACAGTCTCAAGAGAGGCGATTGTTCCCCCGGCGAAAGTTGGCTATAATGTTGCTTATGTCTGATGCGCCTGCCGAGACGAGACCTTCGTTTTACGTTCGCCACATTCCTGTCTACGGCGAGTTAATCCTGTCGCCGATGGCCGGGTTTTCCGATCTGCCCTATCGCCTGATTTGCCGGGAATTTGGTTCGGCTATGAGCTACACCGAATTTGTCTCGGTCGACGCCATCCTGCACGGCAATCAGCGCACCGCCCAGATGCTGGAGTTTTCGCCAGCCGAGTCGCCGATGGTCTTTCAGATATTTGGCCGGGATGAAGCTAAGATCGTCGAGGCCGCGCTGAAAATCCAGGAGATGGGACCGGATATTATTGACCTCAATATGGGCTGCTCTGCGCCAAAGGTGGCAGGAGGCGGCGCCGGAGCGGGCCTGTTGCGCGATCCGGCCAAGATCGGCCGCATCTTTGCTAAACTGAACCGGGCGCTATCGATACCGGTTACCGGAAAAATCCGTCTGGGTTGGGATGACTCTTCGCGCAATTATCTGGACGTGGCTCGCATTTTGGAGGACAACGGCGCGGCCCTGATTGCCGTTCACGGGCGGACCAAAGCCCAGGCTTACCGGGGCCGGGCCGATTGGGATGCCATCGCCGAGATCAAACAGGCGGTTACGATACCGGTCATCGGCAACGGAGATGTGCGGTGCGTGGCCGATATTGAGCGCATCAAACACCACACCGGCTGCGACGGGGTCATGATCGGCCGGGCGGCGATTGGCAACCCCTGGATATTCCGCTATAAGGATATCGACCAGGTCACGTTTGCCGAAAAAAAGGCGATGGTCCGCCGGCATCTGAGGCTGATGCTGGAATTTTACGGGGAAGAACGAGGGCTGATCCTTTTCCGCAAGCACGTGGTGAAATACATTCGGGGGTTGGCCGGCAGCGCCGCCATCAAAACAAAACTGGTGACCTGCACCCAACCGGAAGCGTTCATCGCCATCCTGACCGACTACGAGCAAAGCGAGCAAGGCGAGCAGCACCGGAAAGATCGGGCGGAGCCGTCAGGGATGGACGCTGCCGTCCGGCATCGTCGCGCCGCTTAGATTGGCATCCCACAAATTCGCATCGTCCAGGATGGCCCCCCTCAAGTTGGCCTCGCTCAAATCTGCCCCTTCCAGGTTAGCGCCCTTCAGGATCGCATTCCGCAAATCGGTATTCAGCAAATCGGTGCCGATCAGGCTGGCTTCGGACAGGTTGGCCTCGGTCAATTGGGCATTCCACAGGCTGGAGCCGTTCAAATTTGCCCGGCTTAAGTCAGCGTTTCGCAAGTTGGCCCGGGTGAGATTGCTCTTATCCAGATGAGCTTCTACCAGACGGGCCTGCTCCAAACTGGCCTTCCAAAGGTTAACCTCGGCCCGGACCCCGGCCCGGCTCTCGGAGTGATTGACGCGCGTCAGATTGGCCCCGCTGAGCATTGCCTCGGTCAGGTTGGCCCCGATCAGTCTGGCCTCCTCCAGGTTGGCCCGGCCAAGGTTAGCGCGCTCCAAAATCGCACGCCGCAAATTGGCCTTGTGCAGGTCGGCATCGTTCAGCACCGCGCGGCGCAAGGTGGCCAGGTATAGATTCGCTTTGGATAAATCGGCCAGCGTCAGATTGGCGTCTTCCAGATTGGCCCCGGTTAAATCAGCCTGTGCCAGGTTGACCGAGGCCAGGTCCAGATGGTACAGGTTGACCCCCACCAGGTCAAGCCCTTCTAAGTTGGCATGTCGCAAATTGACGATGTTCCGGTTGGCATAAGCGTTGTCCAGAATGTGCCGGATCTCTTCCAGCAGCACGGTGGCCTGGGGGTGGTCCGGTTCCAGGGCCAGAACTTGTTGCAGGGCTCTGGCCGCGTCCCCAAAATTGTCGTCGAGGAAGCATTTGACGCCCTGCAAGTACGACAGCCAGGCATTGGCGGCGGAGGCGGGCAATTTTGCTCTCAGGGCGTCGAGTTGCGCTTCGGTTTCTTGTATCTCCCGAACCAGGCTGGACGGCACAATGAAGTCATAACGGCCGCGTTCCTCTTGAAGTGCGGCCAGTATGATTTCCAGCCGGCTGATTGCCGCGGAATCTGCGTTCGGAGCTTTTTTGGCAAGGGCCATAGCAAGTTCCAAAAATCACGTGTGTGATGGTCATATTATATCACAAGGGGGCGTCTGCCGGAAACGAATTGGAGATAACCGGTCTGGTGATCAGGCCGGGGCGTGGGCTTGCTTCCAGATTAGGATGTGTATGCCTAGTTCCCTGGCCACATTGATCGCCGCCCGCGTGGGGACTTTCCTGGCAACGATGATGGCCCGGTATGCCTGGCTCAAAGCGCATTTCTTAGCGACGGCGCGCACAAACATCGCGTTGATCGCCTGGTTTCTTTGCCACCCTTCGACGATGATCAGCCGCCGCGTTCTGCCGGCCTCGACCCAAAGGCCGATGTCCACGGGAACCAGGTTTTCGGCCTTGGCATCCCAAAAATCAAGATCAAATTGAACCTCTACATGAGAGAGCTGCTGGGGAACCAGTTGGGCGACTACTCTTTGCAGCGATTGGGAAAGGCGCTCTCGATTTGAAGCTCTCTCTTTAACGTTGGTCAGCAAATCGCTACTCCTGCGTTAGACGCACTATGTTACGGCACTATCGTTCGCTAAGGGAGGGATTAGACCAGACGGGACAACGAACATCTACCCAACAACCGTCCCTCAAGGACTTTAACATTATATCAAAAAGGAAGGGCGCTGACAATACCTGATTTCGCCTAAGTAACTGTCCGTAAATAACTTTTCACTTTTTTCCAAGGAACATTCTGCAAAGATGCCAGGTTATTTCTGGACAACCGCTAATTCAAAAAAGGCACACCGCCGTGTGCCTCTACCAGGTGGGCTATTGCCTCAAAAGGTCTGCGTAATTAAAGTGACCGGCACTCGAAATAGGCTGGAGCGAAAGTGCCGGTCACTTTGCACTCTTTTCAAGTTCGCTCAGTATATTGGCGCTCCTGCTTCTTTTTGGCCGCGCCCGGAGGCCGGCGGCCGGTGAAGGTGTAAAGCGGGAGCAGGAAGGTGCTGGCGCGGTAGGTAGCCAGATCGAGCAATTGATGGGCCTGAACTTTGACTTTGGTTGCCTGGTTGCGCAGGGTAGTCAGGTCCCAGAAATAGCGTTGTTCCTCGTGCTCCGGCCTGGTTCCCGGACCCCATTCCACCACGGCGCTGGCCCAGGTCAGCCCTGCCCCAAAACTGGCTAGAACAAGTTTATCGCCCTCGTTGATCTTGCCGTCTTCCACAGCTTCGACCAGGGCCACAGGAATCGAGGCGGCTGAGGTGTTGCCATATTTATGGACGTTGACGTAGACTTTGGCCGGATCGATTTTCAGGTAGCGGATGGCCAGGTCGATGATGCGGGCATTCGCCTGGTGCGGGATGAGCAGGTCGATGTCGTCGATGGTCATGCCGGCCCGCTCCAGCGCGACCAGGGTCGATTTGGGCATAGTGCGGGTGGCGAATTTGAAAACCTCGCGGCCGTTCATATAGAGCTTGTGGTCTTTGCGATCAAGAACTTCCTGGCTCAGAGGATTGGCCGAGCCGCCGCCCATAATGTTGATGTTCATGCCCTTGCCCCCATCCGAGCCCATATCGAACGCGAGGACGCCGGTGGGCGTTTCGCTCGGCGAGAGGATGACCGCGCCCGCCCCATCACCGAACAGGACGCAGGTGTTGCGATCTTCCCAATTGAGATAGCGCGAGATGAGCTCCACGCCGATGACCAGGATATGCTCATAAGCGCCGTTGGCGATAAACTGGTGACCGGTGGCCAGGCCGTAAACGAAACCGGTGCAGCCGGTTACCAGCGTAAACGCAGGGCAGTTTGCGCCCAGCGCGTCCTGGATCGTGCTGGAGGCTGCCGGTACGAAATAATCGGGGGATGAGGTGGCAACGATGATCAGGTCCAGGTCCTTGGGTTTGAGACCGGCCACCTTCAGCGCCTGGCGGGCGGCGTTCACGGCCATCGTCGAGGTCGTTTCATCCTCGGCCGCTATGCGCCGCTCTTTGATGCCCGTGCGCTGCACGATCCATTCGTCGCTTGTATCCACCATACTTTCCAGCTCGGCGTTGGTCAGGATACGTTTGGGTACGTATTTTCCCCATCCGGAGATGGAACTGTAGCGTTGCCCCATTGCAATTCTCCTACCAGAAGGATTTCTAGAAAAAGTCAGTTACCAGTGCTATGTCGCTAAAACGGTGTTCTAAAGTTTAATCACACTTATTGAATCTTGCAAACCGCCGGGACATCTTCTCAATATTTCGGGGCGGAGTAGCGGGTCGGGTCGCTTGCGCGACGCCCGACCGTCCAGCGCAGGCGTCTAGCCCAATTGGGGCGCTTTTTGATTGACGACCGCCGGGGCGGCGGCCCGCCTCGGCCAGAAGCGACGATAAGCTACCAGGATACCGAAAGCCAGGGCCAGGGTGGCGATCACAAGGGCGCTGAAAATCAATTCTAGTTGTCCCGTTTGCCGGGAAGGGTAGCCGCCTGCCTGGCGCAGGTGCGCGGCGGCCATCAAGTCCTGCCGCAGAGTCTTCTCGAAAGCCGTCGATGGCCGGGCCGGTTTGAGCGTTGATTTCACTTTGGCAGCTACATCCAGCAGGGGAGCCAGGTCTGTCTCTTGGGGAAATAATTCCAATAATTGCTCGCTATTTTCATTGTCCTTAAGCATCTGGTCGGCGTGGGCCGCCAGGACTTCTTTTAACAACCTCTTGTCCATAATACTTGCCCTTTTGCTGCCCTACTCTTTTTCCATCTGGCGGACCATATCGGGATATTGGACCAACAGTTTTCGTAATGAGATCAAGGCCCGGTGATACAGGGATTTGATCGCCCCTTCGCTACGCCCCATAATTTCACCGATGGCGGCGTTCGACATCCCTTCGCTAAATTTCAGCACAAGCAATTGCTGGTATTGGCGCGGCAATTGATGTATAGCCTCCAGCAGGATTTCCTGCTGCTCCTTACGTTCGGCTTGCTGGGCCGGGCCTGCTTCAGGCTGGCGAATGTCGGCTACGGCGTCGAGAGCAACTACCTTCCGTCTGCTGTTATCCCGGTGCCAGTTCGCCACCAGGTTGTGTGCAATGCGATATAGCCAGGCCGAGAAAGGCACGCCTTTGTGAACATAACCGCCGATCTTGCTGAGCGCCCGGTGAAAGGTGCGGGCGGTCAGGTCTTCGGCATCCTCGCGGTTGCCGGTGTGGAAATAGATATAATTATAGATTTGGTCTACGTATCGTTCATAAAGGATACCGAAGGCTTCCGGATCAGTTTTGGCGCGTTCAATCAATTCCCTTTCCTGGTCATCCGCAGGGTCGGTAGCCACGATGCTTTCCTTGAATGGAAACCAGACGAAGCTCTGGTTGATAAAACACCTGTCATTGAAAAAAGTTGCGACCGTTGATTTCAAGGGTCTGGCGGGTTGGGACAGATCCCAATCGCCAGCGTGCCCGGCCCGACGTGCGTGCCGATGGCCGGGCCGATTTCGCCGATGAGCAGGCGTTGGATGTTGAAAAGCCCCTGGACTTTTTGGGCAAGCATTTCCTGATCGCGCGGCGCCCGGACGTGCATAACCCCAATTTGAACGGGGGTGTGGGGTTCCGGGACGTAGCTTTGTATTTCTGCCAGTAACCGCTCCAGGGCTTTGCGCTTACTGCGAACCTGCTCCAGGGGGAGGATTTCGCCTCCGGTCAGGGTGAGCAGGGGTTTTATTTTGAGCAGCGTGCCCACAAAGGCGGACGCAGCGCCAATTCTCCCCCCCCTTTTTATGTATTCCAGGGTATCTACCATAAACACCACGTGCATATCCCGGCGCATCTGCTCCAGGCGGCGGATGACCTCGGCCAGGGAATGGCCGGCTTCAAACATCTCGGCGGCGGTTACAACCATTAAGCCCAGCCCCAGCCCGGCGGAGCGCGAGTCGAAGGGGGTAATGTTCGCTTCGGGCAGCATCTCCGCCGCCGCAACCGCAGAAGCGTACGTGCCGCTGAGTTTGCTGGAAATGGTCAGAACCAGCACATCGTGGCCCTCTTGAAGGACCGTTTCGTAAGCGGCTTTGAATTCACCGGTAGGAGGTTGCGAGGTGGTTGGCAGGGAATGAGCCTCGGCCAGGCGGCGATAGAACTCTTCGTTGCTGATGCCGCTGATCTCGTCAAATCTCTCGTGGCCGAAATGGACCTTCAGGGGGACGATGCGGATGTCATTTTTGGCAATCAACTCGGAGGCCAGGTAGCAGCCAGAGTCGGTTACAATTTTGATCACAGGCTATGCCCTCAGCGGTAGGATGCCTGGAAAGCAAAAACGGGCAACCCCGTCGCCCGCAATACCTGAGCCAAACGAACCGTCAGCCTTCAAGAATGACGACGGCATCCTCAAGAAATGCAGAGAGAATTCGAATTCCATCCTCGCTAAGGTTGGAGAGCTGTGTCTGAAAGTTTTGAATGTGGCTGGCTAAGGTGGCGGTCAGGATGGGGTCGTCCAGTTCCTGGGTCAACGCCGAACCCAGGCTGAGCCCGGCCAGCGCGCCAAGCCTGGCTTCGCCAGACAGATTCAGCTTGGATAGCATAGGGATGAGTTTGATCTCGCTCACGCCCGTTTGAACGCGCTCAAGATTGATCAGCAAAGCGGAGATTGTCTCCGCGCAGTAACTCAAGGGGGTTTTGGCATCCGAGATGCGTGACAGCGCTTCCTTCAGGGCCTGACTTGGGTTGCCTTCTCGCGCTTCTTGCAAACGCCGGGTAATGCGGTCTTTGATAAGCCGCCATTCCTTGTTCTGTCGAACTTCGTCTCGAAGCTGGCTCAGGAAGTGGATGGCCTGATTGGTTGGGTAGAACTGGATCGTCGACCGGCCCGGACCTGTCTGGTCATGACCCAGCACATATTCCGACGCGGCCACGCCTTTCTCTTCCAGTAGCTTGAGCATATCGTAGGCCGAGAATTTATTAACGCCCAGTCGCTCGGCCACGAGCGAGTAGTGAACCGGTCCCTGAAACTCTCGGTAGAGATCGAAGAGTTTGTCCAGGAAGGCCTGTTGGCGAGGAGTTAGTTTCATCGATCATCGCCCTTCTTCTCAAAAACGGATGGAAAAAACCAGATGGAACCGTTTATGATGAGAACCGGATGAACAGCGCCCGCGAGACCGGGCATTATAAGTTGGCCGCAGAGCGAGCCTCCCTGATGTCCCCCCCGGCTGGATTGTTTCAGGAACTTGATGGTAATTTCAGGGACCGAACGGCGGTAGCCAAATCTGACCGCATTTTACTTGCGTCTTCCCCGGTTGTCAACCCAAGGGCGGTGATGGGTGCGTCCCGGCCTGTGGGGAACGCAGAAGATCGCCTACCGGCCGCAACTTTTTTCTGTGGCAGGTGTTATATTAGGTGCGCCTGCCAGCTCCAGCAATTCAGGGAATGCGAATTGACTGTTTTGCCGGGGGCTGGTAGAATCGGTGCGTCAACATTCTCAGAACGAAAAACGTTGGAAGGAGGTTCGCAACGAATGGATCAGGATGAAGTCTTTAGCAAGGTAAAGGATATCATCATTGAGCAATTAGGCGTCGATGAAAGCCGGATAACAATGGATGCCAGCTTCCGCGATCATCTGGAAGCGGACTCACTCGATTTAGTGGAGCTGATTATGGCCTTTGAAGAAGAATTTGGCGGTGAGATTTCCGACGAGGAAGCTCAGAAGATCACCACAGTTGGCGAAGCTGTCTCCTATCTTCAGGCTAACGCATAACACCTCAGACCTGGATGCTATCCTTTGTGGTTGTCCAGAAATAATTTGTCATTTCAAGAATGGCATTGCCCGCACCCATCGGTGCGGGCTTTTGCAAAGGATTTTGAGTGGCGCAACCAAGCATCGCAATTTTAGCGGGCGGCCAAAGCCAGCGTATGGGGCAGGACAAGGCCCTCTTGGAAGTCGGGGGCAAGCCACTGTTACAACGGGAGATAGAACGGCTTCGCGCCCTGACCAATGATTTGTTTTTGGTCACCAACAACCCCGATAAATATCGTGCCTTTGGCCTGCCGATGGTCGGGGACATATATCCGGGCAATGCTGCTCTGGGGGGGATTTACACAGCGGTCTGCCGGGCGCGACATAATTACGTCTTCGTGGTCGCTTGCGATATGCCCTTTCTGAACGTTGCTTTAATTGGCCATCTCTTTACGCTGGCCGGAAACCACGACGCGATCGTGCCCAGGGTGCAACCCCATCCTGAAACGCTACACGCCATCTATAGCAGAGCCTGCGCCGGACCCATCGAAAGACGTATCCTGGCCGGCCAGCTCAAGGTGATCGGCTTTTTTGAGGATGTGCGTTTGCGTTACGTCGAACGGGGGGAAATCGCCGCATTTGATCCCGATTTTCATTCCTTTGTCAATGTCAACACCCCTGAGGCCCTGGCCAATGTCCGCCGGTTGGCGGCGCAGCTCGATGCAAAATCGGAGCGCCCATAGCCTTGACATTCATCCGCTGATTGTGCTATTCTGCACTTACACCACTTTAGTAATTGTCCGCGAACAACTTTGGCGCTGTTTCCAAGATACATCCTGGGGAACCGGCAGGTTATTTCCGGGCAATCACTTTGTTGCATCTCATCGATCCTGGTTGAAGCGGAGGTCCTATGCGACGCGAGCGCGTGTCCGATGATATTTACGTTTTTACCAGCAGCTTATATGTCCAGGTAACGGCCTCGGCGGTGGTCACCCCCGAAGGCATCGTGGTCGTGGATACGCTGCCGTTCCCTGCAGAAACTGTGAGTATGCTCGAATACCTGAGCGGGCTGGGGCGCGGGCCGATCCGGTATTTGGTCAATACGCATTGGCACGGTGATCACTCGTATGGCAATTATCTTTTCGACGACACGGTGCAGTTAGTGTGTCATAAATTGTGCCAGGCCGCGCTGCTGGAAGACGGGGCCGTCGCCCTCGAGGAGGATAAAGCCGTCAACCCTGAACTGGAAGAAGTTATCCTGCGCGTGCCCGACATCATCTTTGAGGACGGCGATATGGTCATTCACCTGGGCGAAAAGTCGATCGAGTTGCGACTGATGGCCGGCCATACCCACGATTCCACCGTGGCATACGTGCGCGAGGACAAGGTCTTGCTGGCGGCGGACACGATGATGCCGGTTCCTCATTTTGTGGGGGGCTCGCGCCAGGCGTTTATTGCCTCGCTCCACCGGTTGAAAGATTATAATCTGGAGAGCATCGTGCAGGGACACGGCGAAGTGCTATTGCGCGGCGAGATTCCCGAAGCCATTGACTCCAGCATCCGTTACCTTGAGGCAGTGTACGACCACGTCAAGGCCGTGGTTGACGCGGGCCACGGGCCGGAAGCCCTGAGCAAAATCACGATTGAAAAGTGTGGCAAAAGCCGCATCCCGCTTAACGGCCTGGTGCAAGACCTGCATAAAGCCAACGTCTACGCTTTGTACCAGCAATTGCGGAACGGGGTGCGTTCAGATTTGGAGGGCTAGGGTCTCTGAACAGCTGATCCAATCGGAGGTGTGCGATGAAGGCAGAAGAACAGAAGGAAAAACTGCGATAAGCATTGCTGGCCAAATCAGCTGCGGTTTTTGAGGTAGCCTTAGATCGAGGGGCGGGGACAGAGTTAAGCTTGAGCCAAATGGGAGAAATAGTCGAAGAGCTTAAGTTTGAACTGACCGGGTCCACGAACGGTCTGTTTTTAGACAGCCAGAGGGAGGGCAAGATGCTCGCGACGGGAGGTGAGAGTTTGCCACTGACCACTTAACAAAGCTTCGCGGGCTTTGGCCGTTTTGATGGCATTGTCTTGGTCCCAGATAGCGCCAGCCACCTTGAGGCGTTGGGTCACGATTTGCTTGCAGCCGCTTTCAATGGTCCCTGAACCAATTTGGTAGCCTTTGGCCCGATACTCGGGGTAGTTCATCCGGTGGCGATTGTTGGTGAAGTAAGTGACAGGCTTGGTCGCCGCTTCACCGGCGCGCGGGTGTTCAGTCAAGCGCTCGAAAGCGTGGATGACGGCGTCGAGCTGGCCATTCCAAATCCAGAGAGCCGTACAGCTGCTCTGGACGCTCAGCCAGCCGTTGTTGCTCTTGTGGGCCAGCCATTCTGCTTCGAGCCTTCGCACTGCTGCGCCCATAGTCTGGGTCGCTTTGGCCAGGCTGTGGTCACTCAAGGAGACCAAAGTCAAAGCTTCAAACAGGTTGCTCCCTTGGCCAAAGGGCAGTTGGGCCCCGGTCATCCCGCTCAGGCTTTCCAATTCCGCACTCATTTGCCCTGGCCGAAGCCCGAGTTGCTGGTCGAGGGGATAGACCCCCTGTTGGCAGTTGGCGCACAAGTAGTACGGACGCTTGTATTCAACCTGTCCCACAATGGTTAGCAAGGTCCCGGCACGATTGAACTGGAAACTGGCCTGACCCCCACACTGACACGGCACGCTCTCGATAGGATAAGGCTCGACCAACATCGCCAACCAGGCTCCCAATAAAAACCGACCCAGCTTCAGTAACATCTGTCGAATATGGCGCTCCATTTCACTTAGACTCTTGGGCTCTCCTCCTCCCATCAGTTCTGCCGTCAGTTGAATCACATATTGACCAAATTCTTGTCCAAGATTGGCCAGCGTTTTCATATTGAGCCTCCTCCACAGGGGTTGATTTCAAGACCCCTATGTTAGCACATTATCCCAGGTAGGCTCAATCTTCCTAATTCACCAACAGATCGTTCATACACCCCGCTTTCCCACGCTTGACTCCATAGAACATTTGTGCTATTATAGGGGCAGTGATAACTTCTTGGGCCTAAGTCCCATTCAGTTAAAATCAGGAGGCAACAATGTCGGAAGTAAACGAGTATGCGCCTGGAACCTTCAGTTGGGTAGACTTGGCAACCACTGATGCCAGGGCGGCCAGGCAGTTTTACACCGGGCTCTTCGAGTGGAGCTTCGAAGATCTGCCGATGGGGGAAGGCAATTTCTACACGATGTTGAAGCACAAAGGCAAGGAGGTGGCAGCCCTATACGAGCAAGTCCCGGAGCAAAGGTCGCAAGGGGTTCCACCCCACTGGTTGTCTTACGTGACCGTGTCCGACGCGGACGAAAGCGCAAACAAGGCCAAATCCCTGGGCGGGAACGTGCTGATGGAACCGTTTGACGTGATGGAATCGGGCCGGATGGCGCTGGTCCAGGACCCGACGGGGGCCACCTTTGCCATGTGGCAGCCGCGAACGCACATCGGGGCCCAACTGGTCAACGAGCCGTGCTCCTTGTGCTGGAACGAGCTGGCCACGAACGACACCGCCAAGGCCGGCGCGTTTTACACCGGGTTGTTCGGCTGGGGTACGCAGGTTCAGGATACAGGGCAGATGGTCTATACCACCTTCACCAATAACGACCAGCCCGGCGCGGGGATGATGCCAATAGCCCAGGAGTGGGGCGATATTCCGCCGCACTGGATGGTCTACTTCGCCGTCGAGGACTGTGAGGCCGCCGTCCAGAAGGCGCAATCGCTCGGCGGGCAGGTCGTCGTACCGCCCACCGATGCCGCTGACGTGGGCAGATTCGCCATCATTCAGGACCCGCAGGGGGCGATGTTCTCCGTCATCAAACTTAACGAACCTGCCTGACGCGGCGCATAAATCAGCATCCGTAGATCCAATTTTTGGGTAGCAGGGGCACGCTTCGCGCTACGCACCAGCGCGCGGCGGGCGGGCATAGCGCAGAGCGGGCCGCCCTATGGCAAATTTGGATCTACTGAGCATCCCATATCGTAACTACTCAGGCTATAGGTGACCGGCACTTATAAAGGTCGCTTTTCACGGCAAAACCATCAAGATTATGGGCGAATCTTATCCTTGAAGCGCCTGATGAAAGTGCCGGTCACCTGTTTTTGCCAGGCGGCTGAGTAGTTACCCTGTATCTTCGCAGAAAGCAGGGACCAGGTCAGCGGATGGCCGGGCGTCGCGCAAGCGGCCCGACCTGCTACCCTCTCCCCAATGCTGAGAAGATCACCCGGTTGCCGAAAGCCGCAGCGCCCCCGCCCCGCCCGGAGAAGCAGGGATGATCA
>JBHHXL010000010.1:0-32658 GCA_046757065.1 Anaerolineae bacterium | reverse complement strand
ATTGAGGACCCGAATGGAATACAAAGACTATTACCAGATATTGGGCGTCGGTAAGAACGCCACGGAAAAAGAGATAAAATCGGCCTACCGCAAGCTGGCCCGCCAATACCACCCGGACGTGAATCCGGACGATCCGGGGGCAGAGGCGCGTTTCAAGGAGATCAACGAAGCGCACGAGGTCCTCAGCGACCCGGAGAAACGGGCCAAATACGACCAGCTTGGGACCGAATGGCAGCGCTGGCAACGCGCCGGCGGCCAGCCCGGCGACTTCGACTGGAGCCGCTGGACGGCTACACCAAACGGCGAGCGGGTCTACGTCCGCTATGGCGCTCCCGGCGACCTGGGTGACCTGGGCGACCTGTTTGGCGGCGGCAGCCCCTTCTCCGACTTTTTCACCAGCATCTTCGGCGGGCTGGGCGTCGAAACCGCCCCCGGCAGCGGTTTCGAGGGTTTCGGTTACCAGGGCGGGCCCCGGCGCGGCCAGGACCTGGTCCAGGAGGTTGAAATCAGCCTGAGCGAGGCTTTCCACGGCGCCACGCGGCTGCTGGCCAAGGACGGTCGCCGCCTGGAAGTGAAGATACCCGCCGGGGCCAAAACCGGCACCCGCGTCCGGATGCGGGGCGAGGGGGCCGCCGGGGGGGATCTGTATCTGAAGGTCAAGGTCGCCCCCGACCCGCGCTTTGAGCGCAAAGGAGACGATTTGCACCTGACCGTGCCGGTTGACCTGTACACGGCGGTGCTGGGCGGGGAAGTGCCGGTCAACACCCTCAGCGGCCAGGTCAGGCTGAAAATCCCGGCCGGCTCGCAAAACGGCCAGGTTTTCCGCCTGCGCGGCAAAGGGATGCCAAAACTACGCCAACCGGGCGAACACGGCGATCTGTACGCCCGCCTCGAGGTGCGCCTGCCCACCCGCCTCACGGCCAAACAGCGCGAGCTGTTTGAAGAATTGCGGCGCTTGGGCTAGACCGGGCCCTGCGCGGTTTGCGTTGAAAAAGATGGAAGCAGTCAGGACTTTCGGGGGAGAAGAACGTTCGGAAAACGCTCCTACACAAGATGTAGGGCGTTTTTCTTGTTTGGACACTACATCTAGTGGGTGGGCTTAAGGCTAGGCGCCGCCAGATTGGGAAAAGGTAGCAGGATATGGTATAATAAGATGTGGCACTAGCGAAAAAACATGGCGATTGTGGAGGCCCACATGGCAGATATTAACCAACGACATTACGATGCCGACAGCATTCAAGTTCTGGAGGGCCTGGAAGCGGTCCGCCGCCGGCCGGGGATGTACGTCGGCGGCACGGATGACAAAGCCCTGCACCACCTGATCTACGAGGTGGTTGATAACTCCATCGACGAGGCGATGGCGGGCGTTTGCACCACAATTCAAGTCGTCATTCATCCCGACCAGAGCGTATCGATCAGCGATGACGGCAGCGGCATCCCGGTCGCGCCCCATCCCACCAAGAAGATCTCCAGCCTGGAGCTGGTGATGACCACCTTGCATGCCGGCGGCAAGTTCGACAGCGACGCCTACAAAGTCTCCGGCGGGCTGCACGGCGTCGGGGTTAGCGCCGTCAACGCCCTGAGCGAATGGCTGGAGGCCGAGATCAAGCGCGACGGGGCCATCTACCGCCAGCGGTACGCGCGCGGCATTCCCCAAACGCCGGTGGAGGAGGTGGCCAAGCTGCCCCCGGAATGCGCCGGCGAAACGGGTACCCGCATTTCCTTTAAGTTCGACCAGACCATTTTCTCCGAAGTCGAAGGCTACAGCTGGTCCTCGCTGTTGCAGCGCTTCCGCGAGATGGCCTTTGTGACCAAGGGCATCACCATCAGCTTCCGCGACGAGCGCACCATCCCGCACCGGCAACACACCTTTTACTTCGAGGGCGGCATCACTTCCTTTGTCGGGTATCTCAACAAAAATCGACTGGCCCTACATCCACCTTTTTACGTGGAAAAGACGGTTGACAACATCGGCATCGAGGTCGCCCTGCAATACACCAACGCCTTCGCCGAAAGCATTTACGCCTTCGCCAACACTATCCACACCCCCGATGGCGGCACGCACCTGACCGGCCTGCGCAGCGCCTTGACCCGGACCATCAACGACTACGCCCGCAAAAACGGCCTGTTGAAGGACAACGACAACAACTTCTCCGGCGAAGACACCCGCGAGGGCTTGACCACCATCGTTTCGATCAAGCACCCCGACCCGCAGTTTGAGAGCCAGACCAAGGTCAAGTTGATGAACGCCGAGGTCAAAACTCTGGTCGAGTCGGTGGTGGCCGAGGAGTTCTCGGCCTTCCTGGAAGAGAATCCGCGCGCGGCCAAAGCCATCATCGACAAGTGCCTGACCTCCGCCCGCGCCCGCGAAGCGGCCCGCAAAGCCCGGGACCTGGTCATCCGCAAGAGCGCGCTGGAGAGCATGACCCTGCCCGGCAAACTGGCCGATTGCTCGGAGCAGGACCCGGAACGGACCGAGCTCTACATCGTCGAGGGCGACAGCGCCGGCGGCAGCGCCAAGCAGGGCCGGGACCGCCGCTTCCAGGCCGTTTTGCCCTTGCGGGGCAAAATCCTCAACACCGAGCGGGCGCGCCTGGACAAAATCCTGGGCAACAACGAGGTCAAAGCCTTGATCACCGCCCTGGGCACCGGCATCGGCGATGTGTTTGATGTGGGCAAGCTGCGTTACGGGCGGATCATTATTATGTGCGATGCCGACGTCGATGGCGCTCACATTCGGACGCTGCTGCTGACCTTCTTCTTCCGTTACATGCAGCCTTTGATCGAATCGGGTGCGCTGTACATCGCCCAGCCCCCTCTGTATCGCGTGGCCCAGGGCAAACAGGTAAAATACGCCTACAATGAAGATGAGAAAGACGAGCTCTTGAGCTCGATGAACGGAAGCGGGAAATCCCAGCCCGTCATTCAGCGTTACAAAGGGCTGGGCGAGATGAACCCGGAGCAATTGTGGGACACAACGATGGACCCGGAGAACCGGCTGATCCTGCGCGTGACCATCGAAGACGCCGCCGCCGCCGACAAAACCTTCGATATGCTGATGGGCGCCGCCGTCCCGCCGCGCAAGCGGTTCATCCAGACGCACGCCAGACAGGTCCGCAACTTAGACGTGTAACGCCGTTCGGCCACGAGCGCCGCAAGACCGGCCACCCTATGAAGGGGTGGCCTTTTTTGTAGGAGTCCGGTGTAGGAGTCCAGAATGAATTCCGGACTCCTACACCGATCTATTTTCACCGGGGTGTTCATAGGCCTGCGGGACAACAACGACTAGAAGCGCGAAAATACGGTAGCCCAGGCACACTTCGCAGCCGGAAGGCAATCGTATTAAGGGCTTTAGCCCTGTGAGGCTGGCAAGGGCTGAAGCCCTCAATACAATGCCCGGCCACCCATCGCCAGGCAGATAGCTATTTTCAAGGGAGTCGGACCATCCCTGCGGGACGACACCGCGAAGCGTGAAAATCACGACCTGATACTTGATACCTGACACCTGACACTTATTTTCAAGGGAGGCCGCGCACCCCTGAGGATGGCGCAACTATTCGACCGTGACGCTCTTGGCCAGGTTACGGGGCTGGTCTACATCGCAACCGCGCCGGACGGCCAGGTGGTAAGCCAACAACTGCAACGGCAAAACCGTTAAGATGGGCATCACCAGGGGATGCGCCGTAGGGACGGTCAAAACGTAATCGGCTTTAGTCCGAATGTAGTCGTCACCTTCGTTGGCCAGGGCAATGACGATCCCGCCCCGGGCCTTGACCTGCTCGATCTGGCTGACCATTTTATCGTAGACGCTATCCTGAACGGCGACCGTCAGCACCGGCATATCCTCGTCGATGAGGGCGATGGGGCCGTGCTTCATTTCACCGGCGGGATAGCCCTCGGCGTGGATGTAGCTGATCTCCTTCAGCTTGAGCGCGCCTTCCAGGGCGATGGGGTAATTTATGCCCCGCCCCAGGTAAAGGAAATGCTCCCGGTCGTAGAAAATATTGGCCAGCTCTTCGTAGGTGTTGCCGTTTTCGAGGGATAAGACCTGCCCGGCCTGGTCGGGCAGGGTCGCCAGGGCGGCGGCCAACTCGCGGCTTTTCTCCGCCGGCAGCACGCCCCGGGCCTGGCCCAGATACATGCCCAGTAGCAGCAGGTCAACCAGCGAGGCGCTGAAGGCTTTGGTCGAAGCGACGCCGATCTCGGGGCCGGTGTGCATCAGGATGACGCCATCGCTGACCCGCTGGGCCATGCTGCCGATGACGTTGACGATGCTGACCAGGCGCGCGCCCTTGCTTCTGGCCTCCTCCATCGCGGCCAGGGTGTCCACCGTCTCCCCGCTCTGGGTGATGGCTAAAACCAGCGTCCGGTCGTCGATGATAGGATCGCGGTAGCGAAACTCGCTGCCGTAATCGACCTCCACCGGGATCCGGGCCAGGGCTTCGATCAAGAACTTGCCGACCAACCCGGCGTAGGCGCTCGTGCCGCAGGCGACGATGATCATTTTATCGACGGCCCGCGCCTCTTGCGGGGTGATATTGAGGTCCTCCAGGGTCACGGCCCCCGTTTCAAAGTCGATGCGACCGCGCAGGGTATCGGTCAGGGAGCGGGCCTGCTCCATGATTTCCTTCTGCATAAAATGACGGTACTCGCCCTTGGCCGCGCTGACCGGGTCCCACGCGATCTCAGTCACGGTCTTTTCCACGGGCGAGCCGTCGAGGGCGGAAAAGCGAGCGCCCCCGGCGGTAATGACGGCGATTTCGCCATCTTCCAGAAAGATCACCCGCCGCGTGTGGTCGAGGATGGCCGGAATGTCGGAAGCGATAAAGGTCTCACCCTGGCCCAGGCCAATGGTGACCCCACCGGCGTTACCCAGGCGCACGGCGACCAGTTTCTCCGGTTCCCGCTTGCTCATCAGCACAATAGCGTGCGCTCCCTTAATCTCTTGAAAGGCGCGCCGCCCGGCTTCAACCAGGTCGTGGCCGGCGTTTAGATACTTGTCCACCAGGTGCACGATGACCTCGGTATCGGTGTCCGAGCGAAACGTATGCCCATCCGCCTCAAGTTGCCGGCGCAACTCGAGGAAATTTTCAACGATACCATTTTGGATGACGGCCACCTGGCCGGACTCATCGGCGTGGGGATGGGCGTTGCGCTGGCTGGGTGTGCCGTGCGTGGCCCACCGCGTGTGGCCCATCGCGATGTGCCCATTGATGGGCCGCGCCACCAGCAAATCGGCCAGGTTGCTCAACTTGCCCTCGTCGCGGCGGATGACGATTTCCCCTTGCTGAATGGTGGCGATGCCCGCCGAGTCATAACCACGATACTCCAACTTCTTCAAACCTTCAAACACCACGGACGACGCCGCCCGAGGCCCAACATAACCTACAATACCGCACATTGGAAAGAGTCTCCTGTTTTTTTCAAGATGGTGGATTCCAGAGTGCAGAATACAGACATTTTAGGAGGACCGGGGGGTGTGGGGGGTGTCCCCCCAATTCCCCCCTGTGCTTTCCAAAAAATTTGGACGCACCCATCTGGAACCCGGAACCTGAAACGCGGAACGCTTTTTCATCCTCTTCAATCATAACCGCATACGCCTGGGAAAACAATAAGAAAAATGCAGGAAATTTGTTTGAAATTCATTTGACATAAAAGATGACCGCCGCCCAGGGTTGGCGAACTTTCCGGGTATGGTGATCGGTGATGGCCAGCCCCAGCAGCGTCGGGGCATCCAAAAACCCCCGCACCGAGTCCTGCAACCCCGCAAAATCGCAGCGAAGACGCCAGCTTACCTTCGGGTTGGCCCGATGGTGGAGGATGACGAAGCAGCGATTAGCGATGTGGTATCGCCCCTGCCTGGATTGATGCTCGTACTGCCACTTTGCTAAAAGATGGGGGTTGGCCCGCGCCGCTTCGATGCTGTGGGGGAAAGCTCGGGGAAAACGGCTGACCTTCAAGTCAAACGGGATTCCTCGCAGGTAAAAGTCGATGGTGCGGTGGCGGCGATTCTCTTCGGGTTGAACGTCTGGATGGGCCAGGAACATCGCCAAAATCTCGTTGTGGGTGTGGTGATTAAACCAGCGCCGCAAGGCATAACTTTCAAACGCCTCAACATCCAGCCCTTCGGCTTTGGCCCGGGCCCGCGCCTGCCGCCGCAGGCCGCGCAGCGTTTTGATGCGATACACAAACTCGCTCAACCGGTCCCACCGGTCTCCCTGCAGGCGGCCCCAGGGAGGCATTTCCGTAAGTTTGCGTAGCTCGTGGCGGATGAGGTTAAATTCGGCCATAGATGTTTATTTGTCTACTGCCAGGCCCCAATGCGTTATCCCCGGCCCAACACGTAAATTAAGCCGGCGCTAATCCCGTAGATGCCGCCAATGACGACCAGCAACCGCCCGATCCGGGTCCAAAGGCGCTCGTCTTCCAACCCCTCGCGCAGATACTTCTCGGTGAACGGCAGCAGTCCCAGCCAAATCGCGCCCAGAACCAGGACGCCGCATTTACTCAGGCCGACGATGGTACTGCTGTTCCAGCCAACCGGCCGCAAGGACGGGTTTTGAACCACCAGGATGCCGATGTAGACCAGGGTCGCCTGCACCTGAAAGGCGACCACGGCCCACAGGATCATCAGCAAGGCCAGGATACTATACAGTTGCAGGTTGGTGAGCGCCCGTCTCAATCTCAATGGACCTCCGATCTTCAAGCCGCCGCCTCTGCCGGGAAATTTGGGTCAACTGAGACTCTGAAGCGCATTGTATATCAGTCGCAAAATTAGGGAAATACCGACGAGGTGGAGTGGTCAAGATCATGTTGCACCGGTATTGGTGCTATTTAGCCGGTTCTCAACCGGCGTCCATCATATTGTTTGTGGACCGAAAAACGCACATCAAAGGCAACCAATTGGCCGCTGGGGGGGATTGTGCTACAATCCGGAACGCGTAGGAATTTGTACTATGGCTTCTTCCGAGTTGCACGTCGTTACCGGCGCTTTCGGCTACACAGGCAAATATATCACCCGGCGCTTGCTGGCCGAGGGACATTCGGTGCTGACGCTGACCGGCCACCCGGGCCGGCCCAACCCTTTCGGCGAACGGGTGCGGGCGCTCCCGTTTAATTTTGACCGGCCCGCTGAGCTGGCGCGTAGTTTACAAGGGGCGACGACGCTCTACAACACCTATTGGGTTCGCTTCTCCTATGGCCCGGTCACCTTCGAGCGAGCGGTTGAAAACACCCAAACCCTCATCAACGCGGCGCAAGAAGCCGGCGTGCGCCGGGTCGTCCACGTCAGCATCACCAACCCCTCCCTCGACTCGCCCTTGCCCTATTTCAAAGGCAAGGCAAAGCTGGAAGCCTTCATCCGGCAGTCCGGCTTATCCTACGCTATCATCCGCCCGACGGTCATCTTCGGGCCGGAGGACATTCTGATCAACAACATTGCCTGGCTACTGCGCCGCTTTCCGTTGTTTGCCATCCCCGGCTCCGGGGAGTATCGCCTGCAGCCCATCTTTGTTGAGGATATGGCCGGCATCGTCGTCGAGGCGGGCCGGGGGGAAACAGACGTCCTCATCGACGCCGTCGGCCCGGAGGTCTACACCTTCAACGATCTGGTCCGCCTGGTGGCGGCCAAAGTCGGCAGCCGGGCCAGGCTCATTCACCTCAATCCCGGCCTGGCCCTGCTGATGTCCAGGCTGCTCAGCCTGGTCGTGCGGGATGTTTTACTGACGCGGGACGAGATAGAGGGGCTGATGGCCGGCCTGCTCGTCTCCCAGGACCCGCCGACGGGTCACACCCGCCTGAGCGAGTGGCTGGACGGAGAGGGCCGCCAGGTTGGGGCGCGCTACGCCTCGGAGCTGGCCCGGCATTATCGATGAGGATGAGGGTGCGATTTGTCAGGAGAAACGATGACTTCCTTGACCCGCGAGCAACAGACGCCGACCAACATTGAGGTCGATCTCAAACAGGGCGAAGTACGCATCACCTGGGCCGATGGCTACCGCAGCGTTTACTCGCTGGAGCACCTGCGCAAGATTTGCCCCTGCGCGGAGTGCAACGAGCAGCGCCGCAACCAGGACCCGCTGCGCGTCTTGAAACCGGACCAGGCCGCCGCCAGGGGCGAACTGCGGCGAGACCGGCCGGTGGAGAAGGTGGGCAACTACGCCCTGCAATTCTTCTGGGCCGACGGCCACTCGACCGGCATCTACGGTTACGATTTACTGCGCCAGGCCAGCCCGGAGACCTGATACCTGTTACCTGTTACCTAACCCCTCGCCTACTGCCGGCGGTAGGTCCCCATCAGCTCAGTCTGGGCCAGGATGTGGCCCTCCATTGCCTGCAAGAGTTGTTCCTTGTCTGCCCCGGCGGCCAGGTCGAGGGCAACGTCCAGCGCGTAGAGCTTGAAGAAATAGCGGTGGCTGTCGCTGGGCGGGCAGGGGCCGCCGTAGCCCAGGCGGCGCCAACTATTCTGGCCGTGTTGGCCTCCGCCCGGCAGCGGTTCGTCGGCGGGGAGGGCTTCGGGCAGAGCGCGGACGCTGGCGGGCAGGTTGTAGAGCACCCAGTGAACCCAGGTGCCCACTGGCGCATCGGGGTCGTCGGCTATGAGGGCCAGGCTTTGCGTGCCCGGGGGCGGTTCGCCCCAGGCCAATGGGGGCGAGATGTCCTGGCCGTCACAGGTGTACTTGACGGGGATCGACGCTTCGGGCTCAAAGGCGGTGCTGGTCAGTTCAAGTGCCATCGGTTCTGCGGCTCCCTCGGCTGCGGTCGATGACTCCGGCGTCGGCGTATCGCGGGGCGGCCGGGTGGCGGGCGGCGGCGCTGCGCTTCCGCCACAGCCGCTGCCAGCCAGGGCCAGGAGTATCGACAAAACAGCCAAAATCTTGAGGTTTTTCATCGGTCGTTCCCTGATTTCTAAGAAGCTGTCTGAAAAGTATGGCTCTTTGAGCTTTTATGGGGTTTTGTAGCACAAGCTGTTAGCTTGTGCGGGACAAACTAACAGTTTGTCCTACATTACCACACAATTCCTCACAGAGCCAAAAGTATTTGACAGGGCAGGTGACCGGCACTTTTGCGGTGAAATTCGTGAAATTCGGCCCTATTCTATCCCGGGTTTGAACGTTTTTAAGTGCCGGTCACCTGAAATCCGACTTTCCAGACCGTCTCTAAGGGGGTTTAGTCCGTGAGCGCCAATTGTACCAGAAAAATCCGCCAATGACCATCCGCACAGGAGTCTGACAGTCCCTGCGGGACGACACCGAGTAATGAAAATGGAGTGCAGACCTTGCGCTTCGCGTGCAGAGCAAGCTCTGCACTCCTATTTACACAGGAGGATAATTCCAATGACCCACGTCTTTGCTCAAGACAGCCGGGACGAGCGCATCTGCTGGCTGGCCATCCTCAATGAAGATGCCCTGGACGACGACCTGCGCAAGCTGTTCGCCAAAGCGCGGGAGAAACTGGGATTCCTGCCCAACGTTTTCGCCGCCTATATGGTCCGGCCCGAGCATTTCCGGCGCTGGTTCTCGTTTTTCAGGGAGATGATGCAGGGCGAATCGGAGTTGTCCCTGGCCGAGCGGGAGATGATCGCCGTGGTCGTCTCAGCGGAGAATCACTGCCTTTATTGCCTGGTCAGCCACGGAGCCGATTTGCGCCAGTTGCTGGAAGATGAAGTTCTCGGCGACCGCATCACGCTCGATTACCGGCGGGCCGGCCTGGACGAGCGCACCACAGCGATGCTCAATTACGCGGCCAAGATCACCCGCGAACCTCTGGCGTGCAGCGAAGAGGACATCGTCCATCTGCGCGGACTTGGTTTTTCAGACCCGGCCATCTTCGACATCGCCGAAATCGCGGCTATGTTCAACTTCACCAACCGGCTGGCCTCGGCCACCGGCATGCTGCCCAACCGGGAGTATCACAGCCTGGGGCGGGGCGGGATGGGCTAATCTTCGTCCTGGAGCGCTCCTTTTCACTTGCGGAGATGAGTCGAGTATACCATAGCCCTACCAAAACCAAAACCGCCGCAACGGGCCTCCAAAAAGAAAAGGGGACGACGTCTGTCGTCCCCTGGGGTAGCGAGAAATCGAGGTAAACACCCAACTACCGTCTACCACGCCGTTTATTTTGTCGCCGCAGCATCTTCCGACGCGCCTTGCGGATTGCCCGTTGTTTGGCAAGGCGGCGCTGTTCGCTCTTAGACACGTACCATCGCTTTTTGCGATAAGTGCTCAATATCCGATCTTTGACCACTTCCTTCCGGAAGCGTTTCAGCAAGCTATCAGGGGACTCGCCGGGTCGAAGGTCAACACTCATTAACTCCCTCACCTCCTTTCCATCGTGGATTCAGCAGGTTGGGGCTGTCCCAATTTGGTACCGGGCGCACCCGTCGGGTTGCGCGCCGGGAGGGTCTTGCCAGGCGGTCACGAGGCAGCCGGTAAATTATCATCAAGCATAGAGAAGATTTCCCCTACGTTAACCTCCGGCAACTTATCTTGGCCGTCCTGGCCATCCTGGCCGTCGATTGCTTCCAGCTCGCCTTCTTGAACCCGGCCGTCGCCGTCTCGTTGTTGGGCAGCCAGCCAGCCGGTGCCGGCGGGGATGAGCTTGCCGATGATGACATTCTCCTTCAAGCCGAACAGCTCATCGCGTTTGCCTTCAATGGCGGCTTGCGCCAGGACGTTAATCGTGTGCTGGAACGAAGCCGCAGACAGGAAGCTATCGGTAGCCAGCGCAGCCTTGGTGATGCCCAACAACGCCGGCCGCCCACTGGCAGGGCGTTGGCCCTCAGCCATCAGCCGATCGTTCATCTTCTGGAAAACGACGCTGTTGACCAACTCGCCGGGCAAGAACGGACTATCGCCGGCGGTAGACACTCGAATCTTACCCGTCATCTGCCGCACGATGATTTCGATGTGCTTGTCGTGAATGGGCACGCCCTGCGAGCGATACACCATCTGCACTTCATCGACCAGGTAAGATTGAACCGCTTCACGACCGAGCACCCGCAGGATGCTGTGCGGGTTCATCGAACCTTCCGTCAATTGCTGGCCGGCCACGACCTGCTCGTTGTTGTTCACTCGCAAGCGCGCGGCTGACTCGATCTCATATTCGTACTCTTCGCGATGCTCCCAACTGACGGTCACAGCCCGATCCTGGCGCCACACGCGACCGGCGTGTTCGGTAATCATCTGCTGATCACCGCGTTTGGCAACGACCGTTTTGGCCGCAACCTCGTCACCATCCTCCACCAGTACGGCCCAATTGCCGGGTATATCAAATTGCTCCTGGCGCACCTCCGAGGAAAGAACCTTCAGCACCCGGCTGCCATCCTCTTTGGTTGCCAATTCGACTCGCCCGTCGATGTCGGCGATGACCGCTTCCCCCTTGGGGGTGCGAGCCTCGAACAGCTCCTGAACGCGCGGCAAACCGTGAGTGATGTCCTCCACGCCGGCCACGCCGCCTGTATGGAAGGTCCGCAGGGTGAGCTGCGTTCCCGGTTCGCCAATGGACTGGGCGGCAATGATTCCCACCGCCTCGCCGACCTGGATCATACCGCGCCGGGCCAGGTCCCGGCCGTAACACGCGGCGCAAATGCCATGCCGCAACTCGCAGGTCAGCGGCGAACGGATCAAGACTTCGTCAACATCGCTTGCCTCGATTCGGGCGACGACCTCTTCCGTCAGCATTTCATTGCGGTCGAGGAGCACCTCTCCGGTCGCTTCATCCACAATCTTGGCGGCGGCCAGACGTCCCAGCAACCGTTCGCCAAACCTTTGGCCGGCCTTTTGGGCGGCGTCACGGGTGATCGCCCGCCCGATCATCGTGCCGCAATCTTCAGCGTTAATGATAATGTCCTGGGCCACATCAACCAGGCGCCGGGTCAGGTAGCCGGCGTCGGCGGTGCGCAGCGCGGTGTCGGCCAGACCCTTACGCGCGCCGTGGGTGGAGATGAAATACTCCAGGGCGTTCAAGCCCTCGCGGAAATTCGACCGGATCGGCAGGGGGATAATACGCCCGCTGGGGTCGGCCATCAGGCCGCGCATCCCGGCCAACTGGCGGATGGGCTGGAAACCACCTTTCGTCGCGCCGGAGTCGGCCATGATGCGAATGGGGCTCTGGTCGTCGATGGCCTCGCGCACCGCCTCGGTGACCTGATCGGTGGCCTGGGTCCAAAGTTCGACGGTTTTCACATACTGCTCGTCCTCAGTAATGAGGCCGCGCCGGTATTGTTGATTGACATTGTCAACCTGTTCCGTCACCCGTTCCAGGATGCTTCGCTTGACCGCCGGGATGTTAATGTCTGAGATGGCGATGGTTGTCCCCGATTGGGTCGCAAACCGCAGGCCGATGGATTTGATCTCGTCAACGACGACGGCGGTTAACTCAAGGCCAAGTTTCTGGAAGCAGATGCCGACCAGGTCCTTCATTTCACTTTTGCCGAGGACCTTGTTGACGAAACGAATTTCGGCCGGCAAAATCTGGTTGAAGATGCAACGCCCGACGGTGGTATCGATGGGGCCCCCGTTGGGCGTTGCCGCGCCAACGTCCCAGACCTTAATCCTGGCATGCAAATCAACCTTGCCCAGAGAGTAAGCCAGGGCCACCTCGTCAAGGTCGGCAAAGATTTTGCCTTCGCCCCTCTGGCCCTCCTCTTCCATCGTCAGGTAAAAGACGCCAAGGACCATATCCTTGGTGGGGCTGACCACCGGTTCGCCGCTGGCGGGCAGCAGCAGGTTTTTGCTGGCCAGCATCAAGTTGCGCGCCTCGGCCACAGCCTTTTCGCTGAGCGGCACGTGCACAGCCATCTGGTCCCCGTCAAAGTCGGCGTTGAAAGCGGAGCAAACCAGGGGGTGAAGTTGAATGGCGCTGCCCTCCACCAGAATGGGCTCAAAGGCCTGAATGCCCAGGCGGTGCAGCGTTGGGGCGCGATTCAACAGCACCGGGCGGGTTTGGATCACCTCTTCCAGGACTTCCCACACCTCGGGCCGCTGCTGCTCCACGATCCGCTTGGCGCCTTTGACGTTGTTGGCGTAGTTGTACTCCACCAGCTTCTGAATGACGAAGGGCCGGAACAATTCCAGGGCCATCCCTTTGGGCAGGCCGCATTGGTGCAGTTCCAGATCGGGGCCGATCACAATGACGGAGCGTCCGGAATAATCGACGCGCTTGCCCAGCAAATTGCGGCGGAAGCGCCCCTGTTTCCCCTTGAGCATATCGCTCAGGCTCTTCAGTTGGCGCCGGCCGCGCGAAGAGACGGCCTTACCCCGGCGGCTGTTGTCAATCAGCGAGTCCACGGCTTCCTGCAACATCCGCTTCTCGTTGCGGACGATGACATCAGGCGCGCCCAGCTCAAGCAGGCGCTTCAAGCGGTTGTTGCGGTTGATGACGCGCCGGTACAGGTCGTTCAAATCGGAGGTGGCGAAGCGACCCCCGTCGAGCTGGACCATAGGCCGCAGGTCCGGCGGAATCACCGGCAGGACGGTCAGGATCATCCACTCGGGCCGGTTGTTGCTCTTGCGCAGGCTCTCGACCACCCGCAGGCGATTGATCGCCTTCTTGCGGATTTGCTTGGAACGCGTGGTGCGGATTTGGGTCCGCAGTTCCTTCATCAACTTATCCAGATTCAGGTTGGAGCAGATGGCGTAGAGCGCCTCGGCCCCCATTCCGGCCTCGAAGATGTTGCCCCACCGGTCACTCAGTTCCCGATACTGCATCTCGTTCAAGAATTGCATAGGAGCAATCCCCAACAATTCTTGACGCTGCTCTTCGACTCTGGCAATCAATTGGTCAAGATCGTGAGAAGTGTTATCCTGGAGGGCCTCGATTTCCTGCTCGGCGGTATGGCGCAGGCGGCTGATCTCAACCTCGATCAGGTTCCGATCCCTGGATAGTTCTTCTTCGATCTCAGCCTTGATGTCGTTGAGGTGGGCTTCAACCATCTCGTTCAGGCGGTCAAGATGCTCCTTGCCCACCGTATCGCCCTTGGCGGCCACGGGTTCGTCAACATCGGAATACGAGATGTCGGCGCGGATAGTTTTACCCTGTCTATCCTCAAGCTTCTTCTGAACCTTCTGCGCCTCTTTCATCACCGCTTCAATCGCCCGGGCCTGCTTATCGTCCAGGCGCTTGACGGTTTCCTGTTCCACATCGCGCAGGCGGCTCACTTCTGCCTCAACCCTGGCTCGCACCTGATCGATCTGATCCTGGATGGCCTTATCAACGCGGCTCTTCTCGCGATTGACTTCTTCATCCAGCCGCTTCAGGGCCTTAGACCGCGCCTGCTCATCAACACGAGTGATGATATACTGGGCAAAGTAAAGCACCCGGTCCAGGTTGCGGCGGGAAATATCGAGCAGCAAACCCAGATACGAAGGCACGCGGCGCGTGTACCAGATGTGGGCCACGGGCGCTGCCAGTTCAATGTGCCCCATCCGCTCGCGGCGCACCGATGAACGGGTCACCAACACCCCGCATTTTTCGCAGGTGATACCCTTATACCTGACCTGTTTATATTTGCCGCAGTAACATTGCCAATCTTTTGTCGGGCCAAAGATAGCCTCACAGAACAGCCCATCTTTCTCCGGTCGTAAGCGCCGGTAGTTGATTGTCTCCGGTTTGGTTACCTCACCGTACGACCAGCCTCGGATCTCTTCAGGCGATGCCAAACTGATGCGTAACGCGCGAAAATCCTTTACCTCCAAGATAGCCTCCTATGGCTTCGAATGTGCCGACAAATACTCTATTTACAACACACTTACGCAGACGACCCGGCGGAAACTATGAACAGGAGTCCACGTCTCTGCAAACCAGCAGATTCAAAGAACAAAAGTTTTATGACCAGATTTATGAGAATATCCCGATGGAAACAACGGATACAATCCCAAAGTGGAGGTGAGATTGCAGAATCTTTTGAATTTTGCAGACTACGGTCAACGAGTAGATGAAGGATTATGGTTCAAATATCCCCACGGATATGAAAGATCGGGCCAACAACACCTAACGCACAAAAAGACGCCTCGCTCAGCGGGCGCCGCAACTTACGCTGTTGCTTACCGACAGCCATTGATGCCTTGAACTTATTTCAATAATTATAAAACCCCCGGAGGATTTGTCAAGTTCCTTAACAGGCTTTCAACACGCGCCAGATTTCGGGGACCTTAAAATATATGGAACGGGCCGTGTTCCTCACCCCTCTGCAAACCTGCCTGCGCCTCAATTGCTGGCCTCGACCGGTTTCCCCATTCGATGGCGCAACCAGGCCCCGATAAAATCATCCAGGCGTCCGTCGAGCACGGCCTCGGCGTTGCCCACCTCGTAGCCGGTGCGGTGGTCTTTCACCATTTTGTAGGGATGCAGCACATACGACCGAATTTGATTGCCCCACCCGGCGTCTACGTGTTCGCCCTTGAGTTTGGCCGCCTCTTCCTCACGCTTCTGGCGTTCCAGATCGTACAGGCGGCCCCGTAAAATCTTCATTGCCGTCTCACGGTTCTGCAATTGCGAACGCTCGTTCTGGCAGGAAACCACAACGCCGCTGGGGATGTGCCTGAGGCGCACGGCCGTGGAGTTCTTTTGGACGTGCTGCCCACCGGCTCCCCCGGCTTTGAAAACATCCATCTCAATATCGTCGGGGTTGATGACAATGTTAATATCATTATCCAGTTCTGGCATCACCTCCACTTTGGCGAAGGAGGTATGGCGCCGGTTTGAAGCATCGAAAGGCGAGATGCGAACCAGACGGTGTACACCCCGTTCGGCCTTGGCGTAACCATAGGCATATTTCCCTTCAAGCAAAACCGTCACGCTCTTGATGCCCGCCTCCTCACCAAGGGTTCGATCCAGAATTTCCGTTCGATAGCCTCGACTCTCCGCCCAGCGCAGATACATACGCAACAGCATCTCTGCCCAATCCTGGCTTTCCGTCCCACCGGCCCCGGCGTGGATGGACAACAGGGCATCATCGCGGTCGTGTTCGCCGGAGAACATCAGCTCGAACTCCAGGGCGTTCAGGTCCGCTTCCAGGGAGGCCACCTCGGTTGCCAACTCAGCGGTGATGGAATCGTCTTCCTCCAGCATCGCCAGATCAACCAATTCCAAAGCCTCAGACGTTCGCTTCTCCAGATCACGCCAGGTGGCAGTTTTCTCGCCCAACCCCAGGAGGCGGCGCATTTTGGCCTGAGCCGTTACCTGATCATCCCAAAAGTCAGGCGCGGTGCTTTCGCGCTCCAGGCTGAGAATTTCCTTCTCTTTGCCGGCAATGTCAAAGCCGCACCAGGATTTCACCGATCCGCTGTTGCAGCTCGGTTAATCGACTACGTAAGTCGTCCATACCTTTCCTACCTCCGTATCGGGTGCATCCAAAATTGGTTCTTCGAAGTTTGGTGTGGTTTTGTAGCCCAAGCTGTTAGCTTGGGCGGGTCAACTCTCAAACAAGGCGTCTACAAAAGATTCCGGTTCAAATTCCGCGACATCGTTCAGGGTCTCGCCGGTGCCGACATATCGCACCGGCACACCTAATTCACGGCCGATGGCGAAGACGACGCCTCCTTTGGCCGTGCTGTCGAGTTTGGTTAGAAAAACCCCGGTGATCTTGACGCTATCCTTAAAGTGCCGGGCCTGACTGACCGCGTTTTGGCCGGTGGTAGCATCCAACACCAGATAGGTTTCGTGCGGCGCGGCGTGAACCTGTTTGCGAGCAATGCTGTGCAATTTCTCCAATTCCTTCATCAAGTTGAACTTGGTGTGCAGCC
This sequence comes from Anaerolineae bacterium, assembly GCA_046757065.1. Taxonomy (GTDB): domain Bacteria; phylum Chloroflexota; class Anaerolineae; order 4572-78; family JBHHXL01; genus JBHHXL01. The sequence continues at coordinate 15,913 of JBHHXL010000010.1, read as the reverse complement.
GCCCCGCCGTATCGATGATCAGCACGTCGAATTTGCGCGCCAGGGCGCTCCTTAAGGCATCGAAGACCACCGCGCCCGGATCGGCGTTGGCTTGATGGGCGATGACCGTGCATCCGGCCCGCTCGCCCCAGATTTTCAATTGCTCAATGGCCGCCGCTCGAAACGTGTCGGCGGCTGCCAGCATCACCGTCCGTCCCTGCTTCTGATACAGGTTGGCCAGCTTGGCAATGCTCGTCGTCTTCCCGGAGCCGTTAACCCCGACAACGAGAATGACCGTCAAAATCCGCTTCTTATCGATTTCAGCCGGCGCACCGGTATTCAGGAGAGCGGTCATCTCTTCCTTGAGGATGCTTTTGGCCTGCTCGGCTCGCACCACACCCTCGCGCCTCGCCCGATCGCGCACCGTTTCAACCAGGCTCAGCGTCGTCTCCACCCCCACATCCGACTGGATGAGCAAAGCCTCCAGATCATCCCACAACTCATCATCGATCTCGCTCGCGCCAAAAAGATCCGCGATTTGACCAAAAAAAGCGCCTCGCGTGCGCGCCAGGCTATCCTTGAACCTATTCCTGAACAAATTGTTCCCCTTGATGACGGTCTACAACACATCATTATACACCGAGGCCAAACGCTTGCCAAACCTGGCGGCCAATTTGCCACTGAACCGGCCCAAAAATGGTTGTCAGGACCTGGCAAGTCTGCTATAATTCCGCCCAACAGCGTTGACGAGGTAAACCGCTTATGGCACTGTCCCATCTTGACAAACAGGGTCGCGCCCGTATGGTTGATGTCGGCTCCAAACCTGATACCCGCCGCGAAGCCGAGGCCCGGGGCTCCATCTTGATGAAGGCATCCACCCTGGCGCTGGTCCAGGAAGGAGGGCTGCCCAAAGGCGATGTTCTGGCTGTGGCCCAGGTGGCCGGAGTGATGGCCGCCAAGCGCACCCCCGATCTGATCCCGATGTGCCACGACCTGATGCTAAGCCACGTTGGCCTGGCGTTCACGCCCCGCCAGGCTCAGGGCGAAGAACCGGCTGCCATTGACATCACCGCCACGGTGAGGACAACCGGCAAGACCGGCGTGGAGATGGAAGCCCTGACCGCCGTCAGCGTCGCTGCCCTGACCATTTACGATATGTGCAAAGCGGTTGATAAGAAAATGCGCATCGAAGGGCTACGGTTGGTTCGCAAAACGGGCGGCAAAAGCGGCGACCTGATCTTTGCTTAGTGGATGTCCAGAGGCAAAGCATAGAAATATGAAAGTAACGGTCAAACTGTTTGCCCATTTACGGGAAGCGGTGGGCGCTAACCAATTGGAACGAGAAATAAAGGACGGCGCAACCATTAGCGAGCTGTTGGCCGGGCTTCAAGGCGAGTTTCCGGGCCTCGATCACATCTCAAATCGGATGATTATTGCCCTGAACCAACAGTTCGCGTCTGCCGAGACCCATCTGCAAGAGGGTGATGAGGTGGCTCTGTTTCCGCCCGTGAGTGGCGGTGAGGCGCAGCACGCCGAGAGGTTTCAAATCACCTTTGAACCGATTAGCCTGGATGAAGTTGCCAGCCGCGTCGTTCAACCGCATACCGGCGCGGTGGCCGTCTTCGGGGGAACGGTACGCAATGTGACCGGCGGGAAAGCGGTTGCTTACCTGGAGTACGAATCTTACGAGGAAATGGCCCTGGCCAAACTCCGTCAGGTGGCCCAGGAGACGCGCGACCAGTGGCCGGACATCGTAGACATCGCCATCGTGCAGCGCATTGGACACCTGGAGGTCGGGGAAACGGCTGTTGCCATCGCCGTTTCCAGCGGCCACCGCTATGACGGTTGCTTCGAAGCCTGCCGCTACGCTATCGACCGCTTGAAGCAAATTGTTCCCATCTGGAAGAAAGAGGTCGGCCCCGATGGGGCTACCTGGATTGAGGGAGACTATCACCCCGGCACAACGGATTAACCGACGCTACAGGTCCAGGTCCAACGCCTCGGACGAGCCCAACAAGTGGTCGCGTTCGGCGGCTACTAACTTGCCTTCCGTCATTTGCTGGCGGGCTGTATCTGCAGCCAGATAAGAGTCGATGGCCCGGCGTACCAGTTCTTCGACCGAAATCTCCTCGCGGGCGGCCAATGTTTCCAGCGCGTCTTTCTCGTTCCAGGTCAGATCGATGGTTAATTGGGGCATAGGGTCCTCCGATCACACATTGAGGATTGACATAATTAAGATATAACCCGGCCTTACAAATAGAACTGATGATGCCGAAGGATCTCAAGCAACCCACGATACCTCCGGGGAATCTTGGAGTTTTTCGGCCTCCTCAGTTCCATCAGGAGATACCTTATGGAACTCAAACAGGCGGAGGCCAGATTGCGCCTCATCTTTTTGGATAAAACCCTGTTACAGCGGGCGCTTACCCACCGTTCCTACATCAACGAAAACCCCGATTTCCCCCTGGAAGATAACGAACGCCTGGAGTTTTTAGGCGACGCCGTGCTTGATTTTATCGTAGGCGAACTCCTCTACCATCGTTTTCCGGAAATGAAAGAAGGCCAACTCACCAACCTCCGCTCGGCCCTGGTTCGCACCGAGACGCTGGCCCGCTTTGCCGGCGAAATCGGTCTGGGCGAGTGTTTGCAAATGGGCAAAGGCGAGCAAGAAGCCGGTGGCCGCCAGCGCCCGGCGATTTTATGCGGCGCTTTCGAGGCGCTGGTCGGCGCGTTGTACCTCGACCAGGGGATCGAAGCCACCAGGCAATTTCTTATGCCCATCCTCGAACCGGCAATTCAGCAGGTCCTGAGCAACGACAGCAACAAGGACCCCAAAAGCCTTTTGCAGGAACTGGCCCAGGGCGAACACAAAATCACGCCCACCTATCGCACCATCTCAGAACATGGCCCGGATCACGCCAAGCAATTCACGGTGGAAGCCTTGCTGGCCGGGGTGGCTTACGGCCAGGGCACCGGGTTCAACAAACAACAGGCGGCTCAAGCCGCGGCTCAAGCCGCTCTAAAACGGTTACAGGCCGAAATAGATCAAAAAAAGGCCGCTAACCGGGCCACTTCAAACGCAGACTGAGTTTCGAGCTACGAATTTTCAACAAACACCGCTTCAAATCGCTGGCGGATTTGGGAATCGATTCCGGCGCTAAATGCCTTAAAGCGCTCAACGTATTGCTGCCCGGCCCGCGTCAGTTTGGCCCCGCCGCCGCCGCTACCCCCGATCTGGGTTTCCAGAAGTTTAACCCCCAACCGCTCCTCGCACTCGCGGATTTTGTCCCAGGCCCGATGATAGGAAACCCCCATTTTCTCCGCCGCTTTTGAAATCGACCCCGTCTCCTGGACCGCTTCAAGCAACGAAACGCGCCAGCGGCTCAGGGCCACTTCGCCATCGACTTCTACCCAGATATTCGATTTTACTTCCATCGGAATTGCCCTAAACAGTTTACCCCTCGGACCCAAAATTTGGGTCTACCGAACCTAATCCAGCACAGCAAAATAATTGGCGCAGGCCAGATCGATCAGTTCTTTACTGAGCGTCGGCTGAATCTCCATAAAATTGGCAATATCAAGAATCTGGTCCAGCAGATCTCGAGGATGGCAGGCCCGCAGCTCGCGGCCGGTATCGGCATAGTAAGCCTTCAGAAGATAAGCCAGGGCGCGTTCATCATAAGCAATCCCTTTGGCCTGGCAAGCGGCTATGAAGATTTTGCGATACTCTTCATAACTGGGGGATTTTACATCGATTTTATGCCGGATGCGCCGTAGAAAGGCTTCATCGACCAAATCCTTGGGGGAGAGATTTGTGGAGAGGACCAACAACACATCAAACGGGACCTCGATGGTGGCCCCATTCTGCATTGTCAGAAAATCGGAGCGTTTTTCCAGAGGAACGATCCAACGATTTAGCAAATCTTGAGGGCGCATTTGCTGCCGCCCGAAATCGTCGATCAAGAACAGGCCGCCGTTGGCCTTTAATTGCAGCGGCGCATCGTAAATACGGCTTTCCGGATCGAAAGACAGGTCAAGTTGATTCAGGGTCAATTCGCCCCCAACCATAACCACCGGACGGCGAACTTTCAGCCAACGCCGGTCCAGGCGCAGGCCACTGGACAGGGTGCTGGTGCCAGGATACAACGGCTCGTCCTCCGTCGCCTTCTTGTGGTTCATAGCGTCATAGTAACGGATGACCATCCCGCCGACTTGAATCGCATAGGGGATGTACATAGCGCCCTGCATCAGCATGAAACCGATGGCCTCGGCGATGGTCGTTTTCCCATTGCCCGGCGGACCGAACAAGAATATGGACCGTCCTGAATTTACAGCCGGCCCAATTTGCTGAAACAAAGCGGGGTTAACCACCAGGTGCGACAAAGCCATCTCCACATCCTGGCGGCGAATTCGAACATCTTTCAGGCCCTGCTTTTGAATTGCCTTAACATACATATCCAGGGGAATTGGCGCCGGCCCGACATATTGGCCACGTTCCAGCACCTCACGGGCGCGACTGCTCCCCTTATCCGTGATAACGTACTCATAAGAAGCCTCGCCTAAACCCGTGCCGGTTCCCTTGACCTCGAGCATACGCTCGCGTTTTAGAGACTCAATAACCCCATCCATCACCCCGTTGAACGGCAATTTAATGGCCTCGGCGATAGCGTTACCGGCCATGACGCCTTCGTAATACATAATCTTAAGGGTCAAATCAGTCAGAAACGCCTCGCTTAAACCTGTCTCTTCAACTGATCTTGGCGCTTGCGGCTCAAAAGTACCGTTATTGCTCATCGCTGCTTAAGCTCTCCCCCTGGAAATCCGGCTTGTGCTCGTTGTGGCTTGAATCCTCTCCGGTCAGCAAGTTTGAAATTGTCGATAATAGCTCCCGGACAACGAAGGGCTTGGTAATATAACCGTCGAACATTTCGGCATAGCTGGCTGTCTCGGCTTCATCTTCCAGATAATGGCGGGCTGTCAACATAATCACCGGTAGATGGCTGTATTCCTCACTGCCTCGAATCTTCTCCAAAACCTGCCAGCCATCCATACCCAACATCATAATATCAAGCAACACTAAATCTACAGGCTTGGATGGCTCAAACAGAATATCCAGCCCTGCCTCGCCATCGGTCGCAGCTAAGACTTCGTAGCCTTCACGTTCCAAAATAAGCTTGCCCAACGTTACCATATCACGATCATCTTCGATCATAAGAATTCGATAACTCATATATAACTCCTGCTAGATGGACAGCACGTTGTCTGGTAATAAAGATTACTTGGCCAGGGTTGTTCCAGCCTGCCCCCCATCTCCGTGAGCCGTCTCGATGACAATTACTGACCCTTACCACCCCTTACCAATTGGCTCAATCCGCATCCACGCCAGTATATCATGAACATAGCTCCAAAGCAATACAAACATGCATGGAGATCATATCATACTTTCGCACACTTTTCCCTCAATATTTTTTTATCGTTGACACACTCACGGAAAAGATGTAAAATCCACGGCGTGCTGATTAAAAACGCTTACGGCCGTGAAAAAATACGTCTGGCTTTACCCAGTAAGGGCCGCCTGGAAGAGGAAACCATGCAATTCTTGCGTGATTGTGGTCTTCCTGTGGCCAAGGTAAACCCCCGCCAATATGTCGCCCAGGTCAGTACCCTGCCCGATTTGGAGGTTTGGTTTCAGCGATCCGCCGATGTTGTGCGCAAGGTGCGCGACGGCGACGTGGATTTAGGCGTCTCCGGCCTGGATTCTGTGGCCGAGCACGGCGGGGATAACAACGAAATCATCATCATTCACGAAGCGTTAGGATATAGCCATTGCTCCCTGGCCCTGGCCGTGCCCGAAGCCTGGGACCAGGTCCACTCGGTGCAAGACCTGGCTCGCTACGCAGCCAACGCCAGCAAACCCTTGCGCGTCGTCACCAAATACGAGCGGTTGGTGGCAAACTTTCTGGATAAACATCAGGTACAACCCTACCACATCCTGCACGCCTATGGCGCGTTAGAAGCCGCGCCGTTGATGGGTTCAGCCGACCTGATCGCCGACCTGGTTTCCAGCGGTGTGACCTTGCGGGAAAATCGCCTGAAGCAGCTTGAAAACGGTTGTCTCCTTAAGAGCCAGGCGGTTTTCATTGGAAATCGAACGGCTTTGCAAACACGGCCTAACGTGCTGGAAACCACCCGCCAGATGCTGGAATTGATCGAGGCTCACCTGAGAGCCAGCCAGAATCACTATGTCATCGCCAATATGCGCGGCGAGTCACCGGAAGAGGTTGCGGCCAAGGTCTTTTCCCAGCCCAATCTGGGGGGCCTGCAAGGCCCAACGGTTGCCCCCGTCTATATTCGGGAGCAACAAGCGAATGGCTGGTACGCCATCAATCTGGTCGTTCAAAAGCATCGACTCCAGGAAGCCATCCGGCAGCTACGGGCCATCGGCGGCAGCGGCGTCGTCGTCACGCCGATCACCTATATTTTCGAAGAGGAGCCGCCCCGCTGGCAAGCCTTGCTGGAAACGCTGGCGCAAGATTCTCAAAGCTGGCAATGATGCTCAGGCGTAAACAAAAAAGTTGATTGCTATGACCCTTTTGCCCATCCTGACCTCCGGCCAGGCCAAAACTACGATTCTCCACCGCAAGCCGCTGGGAGATGCCGGCCTCTCGCCTGCCCTGGCGGCCGGTATCGAGCGCGTCTTCGGCGAGGCCATCGACCCGGAAGCGGCAGTGCGGCGGGTTCTGGCCGATGTGCGAGCCAGGGGAGACGCCGCCGTCCAGGAGTGGACTCACAGAATTGACGGCTTTGCTCTGGCCGGTTTCGCCGTAGACCCGGCGGAGATCGAGGCAGCTTATGACAGCCTCGACCCGGACTTGCGCCAGGCGCTGCACTTCTCAGCCGACCGCATCCGGGCGTTCCACGAAAAACAGCCGGCGAGCAACTGGCTCGACTGGCGGCCCGCCGGCGGCGCGCTGGGCCAGATAATTCGACCGCTGGAGCGCGTCGGCGTCTACGCCCCAGGGGGCACGGCTCCCTACCCCAGCACGTTATTGATGTGCGCCGTCACGGCCCGCGTCGCCGGCGTGGAGGAGGTGGTTGTCACCACGCCCGCCGGTCGAGAAAACCGGATCGCGCCCGTATTGCTGGCGGCGGCCAAAGTGGCCGAAGTGAACGAGGTCTATCGCCTGGGGGGCGCCCAGGCCATCGGGGCGCTGGCTTATGGCACTGAGACCATTCGCCGCGTGGACAAAATTGTGGGCCCCGGCAACATCTTCGTCGTCCTGGCCAAACGTCAGGTTTACGGCCTGGTAGACATCGATGGGCTGCCCGGCCCAACCGAAACGCTGATCATCGCCGACGAGGCGGCCAACGCCAGGCTCGTCGCCGCCGATTTGCTGGCCCAGGCCGAGCACGACATCCTGGCCTCGGCCATTTTGATTACGCCCAGCCGCCCCCTGGCCGAAGCGGTCCAGGCCGAAATCGGGCGGCAGCTCGAATCGTTGGAACGGGCCGAGATCATCGCCGGCAGCCTGCAAAATCAGGGGGGCGCTGTCCTCTGCGCCGGCCTCGACGAAGCGGTCGATTTGAGCAACCTGTACGCGCCGGAACACCTCTGCCTGCACGTGGCCGATCCCTGGGCGCTGGTCGGCAAAATCCGGCACGCGGGCGGCATTTTCCTGGGTGAGCACAGCTACGAAGTCCTGGGCGATTACGCCGCCGGCCCGACGCACGTGATGCCCACGATGGGAACCGCGCGCTTTGCCAGCCCGCTCAGCGTGCGGGATTTCACGAAGATCATCAGCCTGTTTGGGCTGGACGCAACGGAGGCCGCCGCGCTTGGGCCCACGGCGCAGAAACTGGCCCTGGCCGAAGGTCTTACGGCGCACGCGCGCGCCGTGGAATATCGCCAGCCATAGGGGTTTCGATTATGAAAATCCAACTTGCCACCTCCAGCGACGAATCGGCCCTGCTGGACATGATGCGGGAATGTTACCAGGACTCGCGAAAAAAGGGACTGGTGGATTGGCCCTCGATCAAAACCGCCCTGCACGCCCTGCTTAACGATACCCAGGCTGGCGAAGCCTACCTGATCTACGATGAACAGGTAACCGTCGGCTACATGATCATCTGCCGGGGGTTCAGCCTGGAAAACGGGGGCTATTTTTCGTGGATCGAAGAAACTTATCTGCGCGAGCCCGACCAGGAACATTATCAAGAGAACCCTTTTTCGATTTGAAGCGTCTGTTTCCAACCCGCCATCCCGTTGAGGAGGACTGAAGCGAGATTTTATGAGCCCTTCCTTTCCATTACAGGCGCTCCTTCGCTCCGACATCGCCTCGATGGAGGAGTACACTCCCATCCTTCCCCTGGAAATATTGAGCGAACAATTGGGTCGAGAGCCGGCAAACATCGTCAAGCTCGACGCCAACGAAAACCCCTATGGGCCCTCCCCCCGCGTGGCCGGAGCCCTGGCCGCAATGCCTCACCCCCATATTTACCCGGACCCCGAGGCGCGGCACTTGCGCAACGCCCTGGCTCGCTACACGAATGTGGACAGCTCCTACTTGATGGCCGGGCACGGGGCCGATGAACTGATCGACCTCTTGATGCGGCTGTTCATCCAACCGGGCGATGTCCTGATCAATTGCCCGCCGACGTTCGGCATGTACTCGTTTGATGCCAGGGTGAACGGGGCCCAGGTGATCAACATCTCGCGCTGCCCCGATTTTCGCCTCGACATCGACGCCCTGGCGGAGGCTGTCGCCCAAACCCCCCGGGCCAAGCTCCTATTCATCGCCTCGCCCAACAACCCCGACGGCGGCCTGGTTCCCGATGCCGCTTTGCAACGGCTCCTGGCGTTGCCGCTCGTCGTGGTGCTGGACGAAGCCTACGCCGAATTCGCCGGGCAAAGCCGGATAGACTGGGTGCCCCGCTACCCCAATCTGGTGGTGCTGCGCACCTTCAGCAAGTGGGCCGGCCTGGCCGGGCTGCGCGTGGGGTACGGCGCGTTTCCGGCGGAGATCATCCGGCATCTATGGAAAATCAAGCAACCTTACAACGTCAACGTCGCCGGTCAGGTTGCTGCGCTGGCATCCCTTGCAGACCGGGCGCACCTGCTGCAAAACGTAGCCCACCTGGTCGCGGAACGCCGCCGCCTGTTCCGGGAATTACAGACCCTGGGCTGGTTGACACCCTATCCCAGCCGGGCCAACTTTATCTTATGCCGCGTCGAGCATCCCAAACTCGACGCGCAGGCGATTCGCCGCCGCCTGGCACGCGATTTCGGCGTACTGGTTCGCTACTACCACACCCCGGAACTTCAAGCGCATTTACGCTTTAGCATCGGTACCCCCGCCCAAATGACCATTCTGATGGAGGCCCTGCGCGCGCTATGAAAGCCGATCCGAGGTTGGAAAAACTGGACGCATTGATTTTCGACATCGACGGGGTACTGATCGATGTTTCCCGCTCCTACCGCGAGGCGGTGCGCCAGACCGTGCAACTATACCTGGAGCGTGGCCTGGGCTTAACCGCCGGCAGCCGGCCGCTGCTGACCGCCGACGAGGTGGAAATGCTGAAGCTGGCGGGGGGGTTCAACAATGACTGGGACCTGACGACGGCCTTCATCGCCTACTTTCTGGAGATGTTGCCCCCCGTTTCCACGCCAACTTTTTCCCTGCGACGAGATGTTCCCTCGATGCTGGCCTATCTGCAAACGGCGGCCTATCATCTAAAAACTACCATTGACCAACTGCGGGAATGGAAGAATATCCCCAGGCTGGCCGACCAGGTCGAAAAAGCCGGCGGCGGGCTATCCGGCCTGAAAGCCGCCCTGAACCCTCAAAATTCACACCTCCTGCTGGCGCGGGGAACGGTCAAAAACGGCAATCTGGTGCAGCGCATCTTCCAGGAGCTTTACCTGGGGGCCAACCTTTTCGAGCAAACCTACAATGAACCGGCAGTGGTCATTCAAACCACCGGCCACATTGAAAACGAGAGGCTGATTATGGATTTTGTTTTGTTGCGCAACCTGTCGGCGAAACTCAAGCTGGGAGTTGCCACCGGGCGGCCACGGGCCGAGGCGGAGCACGCCTTGCAGTCACGCAACATCCGCCACCATTTCCAAACCGTGGTCAGCCTGGACGATGTTCTGGAAGCCAACGCTATGAGCAAGCCCGCCCCGTGGAGCCTGCTGGAAGCCGCCAACCGCTTACAGCCACCGCCGCGCTTCAGCGCCTACGTCGGTGATACGCCCGACGATATGCGCGCGGCCAGAGCGGCCAACCTCATTCTCCCCTTCATCGCCATCGGCTGCCTGCCGACGGCTTCGGATAAGGCGGCGGTGCGCCGGGCGCTGGAGGCTCATCGAGCCGATGTGATTTTGGACCACCCCAACGATTTGGGGAGGCTACTGCTGGGATGAGAACGGCCACGATCCACCGCCAAACGGGCGAAACCGATATTACCGTCCGCCTGAACCTCGATGGCAGCGGCCAGGCCGAGGCCCAGACCGGCCTGGGCTTTCTGGATCACATGCTGCACGCCCTGGCCCGCCACGCTCGCTTCGATCTTTCGATCAAGGCGGTGGGCGACCTGCACGTTGACGAACACCACACCGTTGAGGATGTGGGCCTTACCCTGGGACGGGCGCTGGACGAGGCGCTGGGGGATCGGGCCGGGTTGGTCCGCATGGGGCACGCGGTCGTGCCGATGGACGAGGCCCTGGCTCTGGTCGCCGTCGATTTTAGCGGGCGCGGCTATTTCGTCTTCGAGGGCTGCTTTGATACGGATCGCATCGGTCAGGTCGGCACGAGCCTGATCCCGCACTTCTTTGAAAGCCTGGCTCACGCGGCCAGGATGAATTTGCACGCCCGCCTGCTGGCCGGCCAGGACGATCACCATCGCGCCGAAGCCCTGTTCAAGGCCCTGGCCCGCGCCCTGGAGCAGGCCACCCGCCTGGACCCCCGCCTGGGAGGACAGATTCCAAGCACGAAGGGCACGTTGACCACGTGACGCATCGTTCGCCAGGAGGGCGACAGTCCCTGTGGGACGACAACGACACGGAGGGTGAAGATGGAGTGCAGACCTTGGTCTGCAGAGCAAGCTCTGCACTCCTAATTTACACGAGGAGGCAGCTCCACAACGAGATGAGCAGGCCATTGACCATCATCGACTACGGCGCGGGCAACCTGCGCAACGTGCAAAAAGCTTTCGCGGCGGTGGGCGTCGAGGCCCTGATCAGCAGCGACCCGGCCAGCATCAGCCGGGCCCCGGCGCTGGTTCTGCCCGGCGTGGGGGCCTTCGGCGATGCCATTGACAACCTGAGAGAACGCCATCTGGAACAGCCCCTGCTGCAAGGCATCGCCGAGGGCAAACCGCTGCTGGGCATTTGCGTCGGGTTACAGCTCCTGTTCGAGGAAAGCGAGGAGATGGGGCTCCACCGTGGATTGGGCCTATTGCCCGGTCGCGTCGTGCGCTTTGCCGAGGGACTGACTGTGCCGCATATGGGCTGGAATCAAATTGCACCGCAACGCGAGCATCCCCTGCTGGACGGCCTGGCCCCTGGCGACTTTGCCTACTTCGCCCATTCGTATCACGCCCAGCCGTCGGACCCGTCCGTCATCGTAGCCCAGACAGATTACGGCCGGCCCTTTCCGTCCATCGTCGCCCGCAAGAACGTCTGCGCCATCCAGTTCCATCCCGAAAAGAGCCAGCAATTCGGGTTGCGCCTGCTGAAGAATTTCGCCAAAATCGCCCAAGAGGTGGAATTATGCTGATTTTCCCCGCTATCGATCTGAAAAACGGTCGCTGCGTCCGGCTGCAACAGGGAGACCCCCAGGCCGAAACGGTTTACAGCAATGATCCGGCGGCTGTGGCCGAGACCTGGACCGAGCAAGGCGCTGAGTGGCTCCACGTGATCAACCTCGATGGCGCCCTCGGCGATGAGACAAAAGCCGCCAGGAACCTCGACGCGCTGCAATCCATTCTGGACCGGGTGAACACCCCCCTTCAATTCGGGGGCGGCCTGCGCACCGCCGAGGACATCGCCTGGGTCCTCGGCCTGGGGGTGACACGGGTGATCCTGGGCAGCATCGCCATTGATCGCCCCCGGCAATTGGTTGACCTGCTGGCCCGCTTCGGGCCGGAGCAAATCGTGGTGTCTATCGACGCTCAAGATGGAAAAGTCGCCACGCACGGCTGGCGCAACATCACCGATCTAGAGGCGATGGACCTGGCCGCCCAACTGCAAACCCGGGGCGTGCGGCGCATCGTCTATACGGATATTGCCCGCGATGGTATGCTAACCGGGGTCAATGCAGAGGCCTGCGCCAGGCTCGCTACGCAAACCGGCTTAAAGGTGATCGCCGCCGGGGGCGTGGCCGGCCTGGAAGACGTCCGGCGCATCAAGGCGGTCGAGGGTGATAACGTAGAGGGTCTCATCATCGGCCAGGCTCTCTATGCCGGCAGGCTAACCCTGCCGGAGGCGTTGAAGGTAGCAAGTGCATGAGAAAAATAATACCGTGGAATGTTGTTGAATCGCGCCGGGTGATCAACCATCCCTTCATTCGAGTTATCGAAGATGTCCTGGAACATCCCGACGATGGCCGCAGCTACAAGTATTACTACCTGGCCAGCCACTCCCACGCGGTGGCGACGGTGGCCCTGACAAACGAGGGCAACGTCGTCCTGACCCGCCAGTACCGTCACCCGGTGGGGCGCATTATTTACGATCTTCCGGCCGGTCGAACCGACCGGGGCGAAGAAGCCATCGAGGCCGCCCGCCGGGAGTTGCGAGAGGAGACGGGCTACGAGGCCGGAGAAATGGTTCACCTGGGTTTTTACAACCAGTTCCCCGGCGCGGTCCAGGCCGGCACCAACCTTTTCCTGGCCCGGGACCTGACCCCCGGCCCGCAAAATCTGGATGACAACGAAGACATTGAGGTCATCGAAATCCCCTTCCGGGCCATCGTCAAGCGCATCACCGAGGGGGAATTTATCGATGGCTCGCTGCAATTAGGCGTGTTGCTGGTTCTGGCCAAAGGGCTGGGACCAAAGAGTGATCAGCGTGCTGGCTAAACGTATCATCCCCTGCCTGGACATCAAAGACGGTCGCGTGGTTAAAGGCATCAACTTCGTTAACCTGCGCGACGCGGGCGATCCGGTGGCGCAAGCCCAAATCTACGATCGCGAGGGCGCGGACGAACTCGTTTTCCTGGACATCGCCGCCTCCCACGAGGGGCGCGGCCTGATGCTCGACGTGGCCCGCCGCGTGGCCGAAACCGTTTTCATCCCCTTTACCGTCGGCGGGGGGATTCGAACGGTGGCAGATATGCACGCCATCATCTCCACCGGCGCGGACAAGGTTAGCCTGAACACGGCGGCGGTCAAGCGCCCGCAGCTCATCAGCGAGGGGGCCAGAGCCTTCGGCAGCCAGGCCATCGTGGTCGCCATCGACGCCCGGCGGCGCACCGGCGCCGGCGAGGCGGGCTGGGAGATCACCACCCACGGGGGCCGGCGGCGCACCGGGCTGGATGCCGTGGCCTGGGCCAGAGAATGTGAGGCGCGCGGCGCGGGCGAAATCCTGCTGACCAGTATGGACGCCGACGGGACCAGGGCTGGCTTTGACATCGCCCTGACCCGCGCCGTCAGCCAGGCGGTTAGCATCCCGGTTATCGCCTCCGGCGGGGCGGGGACGCTGGCCCACTTTAGCGAAGCCTTGACGACCGGCCGGGCCAGCGCCGCCCTGGCCGCCAGCCTGTTTCATTTTCAGGAACTTAGCATCGGGCAGGTGAAACATTTCCTGGCGACACAGGGGGTGAGGGTGCGCCCTAACCGGGAACACAGCGAGGCTAATGATGGATTTGAAATGGGATGAGCGCGGGCTGATCCCGGCCATCATCCAGGATGCCCGCGACGGGCAGGTATTGATGATGGCCTGGATGAACCCGGAATCGCTGCAACGAACCCTGGCCAGCGGCGAAACGTGGTTTTGGAGCCGCAGCCGGGGCGAGCTGTGGCACAAAGGCGGAACCAGCGGCAACACCCAGCGCGTGCTCGACGTGCGTTACGACTGCGACGGGGACACGCTCCTGCTGAAAGTTGAGCCGGCCGGTCCGGCCTGCCACACAGGGCAACAAAGCTGCTTTTTCCGCCGGCTGGATGCAGGCGATTGTTGACAAAGGACGGAGGACGAAGGGTAGCAGGTCGCAGGTAGCAAGTCGCAAAATGTACGCAAGAAACCTGCTACCTGCGACGTGCTACCTGTCACTTTGCTGCAAAATATTCGTCAAATCCAGCGGATGTCCGTTAGCAAGGCCAGCGGATGAAGACAACGGACTTCACCAGTTTGCGCTATGTTCAATGGATTCGTTGATAAGGAAGTATCCCAATGCCTGTAACCGTCGTCGTTGGCGCCCAGTGGGGCGATGAAGGCAAAGGTCGCATCATCGATTATCTGGCCCAGCAGGCCGATCTGGTCATTCGTTTCCAGGGAGGAGACAACGCCGGACACACGGTCGTCAACGACTATGGCACCTTCAAACTACACCTGATCCCCTCCGGCATCTTCAACCCCCAGACGGTGAACCTGATCGGTAGCGGCTGCGTGGTCAACCCCCAAACGGTGCTGGAGGAACTGGGCCAGCTTGAGGCGGCCGGGGTGCAAACCGGCAATCTTCGCTTGAGCGAGCGGGCCCAACTGACGATGCCCTACCACCGCCTCCTCGACGGCCTGCGGGAAAGAGCTCGCGGAGCGCAGGCCATCGGCACCACCGGACGCGGCATCGGGCCGGCTTACGCGGACAAGAGCGCCCGGCGCGGCCTGCGCGCCGGAGATTTGCGGCGGCCGGACTGGCTGCGCGAACGGCTGGCGGCGGCCCTGGCCAACGCCAACCGCGAACTGGTCCACTTCGAAGCCGATCCTTTAGACCTGGCCGCTCTGCTGGAACAATGTCTGGCCTGGGGCCAACAACTGGGCCGGCGCATCGTTGACCCGCTGCCAATCGTGCAAGAGGCGTACCGGAGCGATCAGACCATTCTGCTCGAAGGACAACTGGGCATTATGCGCGACCTGGATTGGGGCATTTATCCCTACGTCACCTCCTCCAACCCGTCGGCCAGCTTCGCCAGCGTGGGCGCCGGTTTGCCGCCCCAGGCCATCCAGGGCGTGCTGGGCGTGGTCAAGGCCTACAGCACCGCCGTGGGCGAAGGTCCGCTGCCCACGGAACTGCACGACGAGGCCGGGGAATGGCTGCGCGAAAAAGGGAACGAATACGGCGCAACCACCGGCCGGCCCCGCCGTTGCGGCTGGTTCGATGGGGTGGCCATCCGCCACGCCGCCTGGCTCAACGGCTTCACCGGCCTGGCCATCACTAAGCTCGACGTTCTGGACGGCCTGCCGGAATTGAGGCTGTGCCTCGCCTATCGCCACCCCGATGGCCACACGATCGATACTGTGCCCGACACGCCGGACCTTGAAAGGGTGCAACCCGTCTACGAAACCTGGCCCGGCTGGCAAAAGCCGACCACGCCGGCCCGGCGTTGGGGCGACCTGCCGGGCGAAGCGCAACGCTACCTGAAGCGCATCGAAGAACTGGCGGGAGCGCCGATCCGCTACGTGTCGGTGGGACCGGCCCGCGAAGAAATGTTTGAAGTGAAGTAGAATGGCCAACTTTCTGGACAGTTTAGCCGGATTGATCGCTGACCGCAAAGAAAACCCCAGGGAAGGTTCTTACACAAACTTCCTCCTGGCGAACCCGGATCAAGCCGCCCAAAAGGTCGGGGAGGAGGCGGCGGAAGCCCTCGTCGCCGCCCTGACCCAATCCAAGGAGCGCCTGGTGGAGGAAATCGCCGACCTGGTGTATCACAGTATGGTCTTGCTGGCCACGCGAGAGGCGACCTGGCCGGAAGTCGTGGCCGAACTCGAGCGCCGCCA
>JBHHXL010000009.1:0-33396 GCA_046757065.1 Anaerolineae bacterium | reverse complement strand
TCCCGGATCAGCATTGGCCGCCCGGCAACGATGGCCGAAAAGCCCTGCTGGATGAGGGCGGCAATGACCACGTTGGATTCGGCCGCTGCGGTCAGGGCCGGCATATCGCCGCCGATGGCTACCTCCAGGTCGCCGCGCCGGAGGAAGAAATTGACGTCGGCGCCCTTCAGGAAGGGGTGAAAGCGAATCTCCAGGCCCTGGTCCGACAGGTTTTTCCGTAATATGTCGTCGCGCATCATCGCTTCGGCGATGGTGCCCGTCGGCAGCCAGAGGGGTTGGATGCCGACGTCGATGACGCTGGCATCCTCACCGAAATTGTAGGTCCGGTAGAGGGAATGGTCCGACAGGTCCGGCGTTGCGATGGCCGGCGGCTGTTCGACCCTTCGGGTAGCGGATGCGGCGACGATGATGAGCAAGGTCAGGGCAGCGACCAGGGCAGCCCCCATCAGTTTTGTTCTCATATCAGAAGGGCGACAGGTTTAAGGGTCTGGTCAAGGTAGCTACTCAGCCGGAAGGTGCGACGCACTTCGTTTGCGCGATCGATGCCGTTTTATCTCCACATCGCATAGCTACAGAGGGCATTTTGAGGGCAAAGTGCGTCGCACCTGGGCTGGCCTGAGTAGTTACTGGTCGAGCTAGAATTTGAGCCGGGCCGGCTGGCTCTCAGTTTCGCTATGGCTTTGGGCTAATTGCTGCAAAGCGTGGTTCTGGATGACGTGGCAGACGCAGTTCTTGCCCTCGACGTCGTCGGTGGGCAGGCTCTCGGCCTCGGATTGGACGCCCAGCAATTCCCTCCGGAGCTGCCGCAGCTCCGCGATCTGGTGGTCGATGGCGTCCAGTTGCCGGTCGATGCGGTCCAGGACGAATAGACAGGGCGCTTCGCCCCGCTCGCGAAAGGCCAGGATTTCCCGAATTTCGTCCAGGCTGAAGAGCGGATGGTTTTGGGATTCAGGCCGGTGGCCTGCCCCAACTGTCCGATCTTGAGTTGGGCTGTCATCGTTCGTCTCCGCAAATACCGTTATTGGGATCATATCATAGTCCCGTGCTTTTGACATCTTTTTCCCCTTTGTGTACTGTATACCTTGTTTGGTAAATTGTTGTTCTCTCACGCATCATTCTTAAAACATATTTGCCAGAAAAATATTTATACGCTATAATGTATCAAGGCGTTTGGAATAATATCTCCAAGAGGTCGGAACGGTATTCCACATAGGCACGTGGAAGGAAAAGATGAGACAATTGCGATTGTTTGAAATAGAAGATGTACAACAACTTTCCTCGTTGGCTGATAAGAGGGAAGGCTTCAACGATCCTGCTTTTAGCACCAATAAGACCCTGCCTGTACATCGATGGGTACCGTGGATTGCTGGATTTTCCAGAGATTTTGTTAGAGATGCTTTGCAACGGTACTTGGATGGCAAATGTACTGTTCTGGACCCTTTTGCGGGTGTAGGCACAACGTTGGTAGAAGCCATCCTACTCGGCCATGACGCAATCGGATTTGAAATCAATCCCTACGCCGCTCTGGCGTGTCGCGCAAAAATCAAAGCTGATCGTGTTGCCGTCGAGAGATTAGACGACGAGATTGGAAGGTTCTACCAATTCTACAATGAAAAAACCTCGTTGGATTATATCCCGAAGAGCAGCTCACCAAGAGGATTTAGAACGCGGGCTGAGTTTTACAGCCCCAAAGTGCTGCGCAAAGTCTTAATCATCCAAGATTTTATTGACAGTATTGAAGATAGCAACTTGCAAGACTTATTCAGATTAGCTTTTGCTGCAACAATGATCCGGTATTCAAATTACTCCTATGAGCCAAGCTTGGGTAGACGAGTAAGTGCCGGCAAAAAAGAAGTCCAAGATTTCCCCGTTGGGCAATCTGTTTTGAGCAAATTGACAGAAATGGCGGAAGACATTGTCTGGTTTCAGGCACATCTGCCCAATGTACGGCCAAATTCACAGGTTATCAATGACTCTTTCTTCCGTTTCCAAACCTACCTGGCGCCGGCATCAGTCGATTTAATTGTTACCTCACCGCCTTATCTGAATAATTATCACTACAATCGCAATACCCGGCCGCAACTGTATTGGCTGGGATACGCCAAGGCTCCTCAAGACTTAAAACCCCTGGAATTTTCAAATTTTGGCAAGTATTGGCAAACCGTTCGCGATCACGAACGTGTGGATCTGGACTTTTCCTTGCCGAACACAGATATAGCTGAACGATTACAAATGCTCAGGCATCTTAATCCCGACAGAGGTATCTACGGCGGAAATGGCTGGGCCAACTATGCTGCCTCGTACTTTAACGACTGCTACAGATTTGCCCTAGGCATTGATCATACTCTCAAACCGGGGGGCACGGCCTTAGTGGTCATTGGGAACAGCATTTTGCAGGGCGTTTTAATACCAACCGACCGTTATTTTGGCGAGATTGCCAGATCTGTTGGTCTTGAATTAGTCACAATAGAGATTCCACGAGCAACTCGTGTTGGCAATAGCATCATTCAGTCTGACGTTCGCGTGGCGAAAGCCAAGGCTTCGCATCAGTTGTATGAGGCGGTAGTAGAGGTGCGAAAACCTTGATCAGGCCAGGGACCCTTGCACTTTTGCGATCACGTCTTCCAGGCGCGGTGACTCCCCAGTTAAACGTGCTGCCCACGGTCTACCGGGATGCAACACATCCCATTCGGATCGTGCTTGATTGTACCGGCCTGCGCCTGGATCGTGATTGCCGAAGCCATCTATGACAGTATTCCAAAGTGGCTTGTATCGTCTAATCAGCTCGGCTTCCACAGGGACGACCAAGTCACTTTCAATCCCGGTCAAAATCATAAACCGACACCGGAAATCACCGATCTCTAAATTTTTTGCCTGTTGAATACTCCTCGTGTGTTCCCGTAGTCTGCGATATAGGTCTGGAGTTGTGGTATCTACAGTCCGGGCGGTTCGCCACCCTGGCGGTACGGCCTTGCCCACATAGATTGGTTGTATACAGGTATTTTTGTTAAGCCTGGCGATTTTGGCATACAATTCGTAATCACCGAGGTAGTACAATCCATAAACACCAGCCCCAATGAATTGGCTGGGTGGGGGCAATTTATGTGCAGGTGTTACTGTGAAAAATCGGATCGCCTCGTCAACAACACTCCGAAATTTGCGCGAGTGAAAGACGTGTCGTTTGTGTTCAAATTCCATCGGCATTTCCCCTTTGCCAACGTACCTGGCTGAGAATTGACCACCAACCCCTAATCACTAATCCTCCGTAATCGTAAACACCCCGCCGTCCCCGCGCCCGAAGACCTCCGGGAAGTACATCTCCTCGGCCTGGGTGGGGATGACCCGGTACCGGCCGGGCAGGGAGGCCCGGATCAGGTAGGTGTACTCGTACGTGCCTTTGGGCAGGAAGGTGGCGAACAGGACCGCCTTCTCGTCCCGCAGCTCGGTGTGGGAGAACCACCACCAGCCGTAGCCCCGCCCCCAGGGATTGCGCCGGTCGGCGCGGGCCAGCGCCGGCTGCTGGCCGACGACGCTGGTCGTTTGCAGGCTGGCGTCCACCCCCTCGGCCCCGGCCGGGAAGGGGTCTTCGACCACCACGTAGTGCAGGTCGTTGGGGGCGATCAGGGTCAGCCGGACCTGGATCAGGTCGCCCACGCGGGCCCCGCTGACGGCCCGGCCCGCTTCGTCGTCGAGCAGGCTGTACTGGCGGGTGACGACGATGCCCCGCGCCAGGGCCTTGACCTCCTCGACGGGCTTGAAGTACTGGAGGTGGGCCGTGTAGTAGAGCCGCCCCTGAGCGTCCTCTGCCCCGGCCTGGATGACCAGGCGGTTGATCTCCTCGGCCAGCAGGTCGGCCACGGCCACCTGCAATTGGGCCGTTTCGTCGATGTTGGTTGCGTCGACCGTTCCCTGACCCAGCGCCTGGCCGTTGAGGTCCACCTGCCAGGTGTAGTTGCCCTCCAGCTCGCCGCTGGCGACCATCCAATCGGTCAGGCCGATGATGGCCCAGGCCGTCTCCTGGGTCGTCTCCCAGTGGCCGCCGTTCTGGCGGACGCTCATCAGCCAGCGGACGGCGTTGGCCGCCAGCGGATTGTCCGGCTGCAAGCGACTCAGGGCGGCGACGATGACGGCCGTGGAGCGGGTGTCGGTGTTCATGCTGAAGTAATCGACCTGCGCCTCCTCCCAATGCGCGCCCGTGGCGCTGACGACCGCCGCGCTGGTGATGTCGCTCAGCAGCGTCTCGACCCGCCGGGGTTCGTCCGGCTCCTGCAAGGCCAGGGCCAGGGCCAGGTAGGCCCGGCCAAAGATGTCCAGCTTCTGCCGGCTCTGGAAGAGGGCCACCGTCCGCCCCAGGTCCCCGGCCCCGGCCTCGGCCAGGGTGTAAAGGATGAAGGCCTGCTGGTTGGCCTGCCAGGCTTTCTCCACGTCCTTGGGCGCGCGCAGGCTGCCCTCCAGGTAGTCAATGGCCTGGGAGACTGCTTCCTCCTCCACGGCGAAGCCGGCCCGTTCCGCCTCGACCAGGCCCAGCAGGACGTAGGCCGTCAGGAAGGGCTGGCTGTCGTCCTGCACCCACCAGCCCCAGCCGCCGTCGGCGTGTTGCTGGGCGTAGAGCCGTTGCAGGCCGGTCTGGACCAGGCCGGGCAAGCGCTCGGCCAGGTCGGGCCGGTCCAGGTGGAGGGCCCGGTAGGCCCGGAAGGTGACCACGTTCGGCAGGAAGCGGCTGACCGTCTGCTCGGTGCACTCGTAGGGGAAGTGCTCCAGGTAGTCCAGGCCGTCGCGCATCCCGGCGGCCAGGCTGGGATCGATTTCAACCGTCAGTTGGCCCTGGTCCGGATCGTAGCGGGCGGGCAGGGCCACCCCTTCCAGGCGCAAGGGCTCCTGGCCGACCTCCATCACCCCGGCGGTGCCGACCGTCTCCGGCGTGCTGAAATGGTAGACCGGCAGGTCGATTTGAACCGCGTCCTCCAGGCCGTCTTCCGATTTGGCCCCAAAGCGGATCGTGGCCGACTCGGGCCCGGCGGCGATCGTCTGCCAGGCCAGTTTGCGCTGGCCGTTGGCCGGGACGGTGACCGATTGCGAGGAGGCTTCCGCCGGGAACTCGACCCCGCTGGCATCTGCCTTTACTTCCAGGGTCAGGTCCTCGGTCGTGTTGTTTTGGATCACCACCCCCAGCTCGGCCCGGTCGCCGACCACCAGGAAGCGGGGCAGGACGGGCCGGACCAGCAGCGGCTTGCTGCTGACGATCTCGACCCGGCTGTCGCCGGCCAGGGTGTCGGCCCCGGTCACCCCGACGGCGGTCAGGGTCCACGTGGTCAGGTTGTCGGGCAGGGTAGCCGTCACCTGCCCTTCGCCGTTCTCGTCGGTGGTGAAATCGGCCAGCCACAGGGCCGTGTCTTTGAACTCGCTGCGGATGACGCCGAAGCTCTCGTCGAACCCGCCGCCGCCGCCACCCTTGGCCTCCGGCGCAATGGCCAGATTGACCCGGTCGATGGCCAGCACCAGCCCGCTCGAGGTCTGGATGCCCAGCCCCCGCTCGCGCCAGAAGCGGTTGAACAACCCGCCCAGGCCCTGGTCGGCCAGGCTCAGTACGGCCTTGTCCACCAGGGCCAGCGACAGCTCCGCCGCCACCGGCCGGCCCTGGGCGTCGGTGGCTTTGACGGCGTAGGTCACCTCCTGGCCCGGCTGGTAGACCCCTATCTCACCCCCCCCTGAAAGGGGGGGGCTGGGGGGGGTGGGCGTCAGGGTGAGGTGCAGCGCCTTTTCGGCGGCCTCGACCGGCAGGCTGGCGTAGCCCAGCTTGAAGCTGGGAACCGGGTCGGCCTCGTCCACCCCTTTGATGATGACCACCGAGACGAACATATTGGGGATCATATCCTCGGTGATGGGGATTTCGAGCTGCTCGCTGTTCGTCTCCAGCGTTTGCACCCAATGGTCGTAGATGTGGCCCCGCTCCAGGGTGACCAGGGCGGTGACCGTGCCGCTGTAGGGGTGGGGGATGAGGAGGGTCGCCGTATCGCCGACCCGGTAACTGCGCTGGTCGGCCACCAGCTCGAGGCGGTCGTTGTTCTCCTGCCGCCAGTTGACGAAGTTGCGCCCGCTGACCCACATAAAGGTCGAGGCCCGCACCTCGTTCTCCGCCGGGTCCCGCCCGCTGGCCTGGATTTTGAAGATGCCGCCCCTCTCCGGGGTGAAGCTGATGGTTGCCTGGCCCTGGGCGTCGGTGGTGGCGGTCGTGGTCAGCACCGGCACATCCTCGACCACGCTGTCCCAGTAGAAGCCCCCGTCGTCGCCCTGGACTTTGACGCTGAACCAGTTGCGCTCGCTGACGACGACGGTCAGGTCCTGGTTGGGGTAGGGGTTGCTGTCCCAATCGACGGTGATCAGGTTGACCGTGGCCTCCCGCCCGACCTGGCCGACGTACCGCTCCGGGCGCAGGCCGGTGTAGAACTGGCCCTTGTGGACGATGGCCGTGGTCCGGCTGGCGACCTCCTGGTTGCTGGCCGGGTCGGTGACGACCACCTCCAGGGTGTAGCGCTGGCTGGCCGTGCGCTGGCTGATGTCGGCGGGCAGGGTCAGGCTGAAACGGCCCTGGGCGTCGGTGACGCCGGTCCCTTCCTCGATCAGCTCGCCGAAGCCAAAGAAAAAGTCCTCGCCCCGGGCGCGGCCCTCATCGAAATCGGTGAAATCATAGAAGCCCCGGCCCTGGAAGTCGAAGAAATGGTCCTCGGACAGGATGTTGTAGCGCACCTCGGCCTTGGCCAGCGGGCCGCCGAAGAAAAAGCTGGCCTGGGCGCTCAACTCGATCTCGTCGCCGTTGAGGTACTCGGCCCGGTCGGTCGTCACTTCGACCTGGAATTCGGGCTTGCGGTATTCGGCCACCTGGAAATCCTGGCTGAAGAAGGTGTCCTCGTAACGGCCCTGGATGAAGTAAGGCCCCAGGGCCGCCTCTTCGTCCAGCTCGATCTGGCCGTGGAGGGTGCCGTTTTGGCTCAGGGGCAGCGTTTCGGTCCAGAGTTCCCGGCCCTGGCTGTCGCTGATGGTGATTTCCACCCCGGTGCCGGGCGGCGGCAGGCTGTAGTGGGCGTCGTCGTCCAGGCGGATGACCCCCTTGAAGTAGACCGTCTGGCCGGGGCGGTAGATGCTGCGGTCGGTGTAGAGGTAGTTGTTGACCGGTTCCCGGTAATCTTCGGTGTTGAGGCCGAAATGGAAGCGTTCGATGCCGTCGCTCCAGTTGCTGATGGCGGCGGCGAAGTCTTCGCCGGGGTTATCCGGGTCGCCGCTGAAAGCGAAGCGCGGCAGCCAGGGTTCCAGGGAGGCGTGGCTGTCGAAGAAGAGGCCATCGGCGTCCGTCTGGCCGGCGATCAGGTCCATCTCCTGCGAGCGGACGGTCAGGGGCAGACCGGGGACCGGCTGGCCGCTCGCCAGATCGGTGGCCCAGACCAGGGCTTCCCGGTCGCCGTGCTTGAAGGTCAGGTTGTACTTGCTGACGAGGAGCATCTGGCGGGCCCGGCCCAGGGAGCCGTAGCCTTCCGCTTCGGGGTAAACCGCGTCCCTTGGGATGTGGACCTCCAGGTAGTAAAGTCCGGGCGGCAAGGCTCCGCCCTCCTCCCCGGCCAGGTGGGTGCGGTAGATGACGTTCTCGTTGAGGGGCGGGTCGATGTCCACCTGCCAGCTCCGCAGCAGGTTGCCGTAGCCGAGCTGGAAATCATCCCAGAGGGTCCACCAGCGGTCGCCGTTAAGCCGGATAAACTCGGCGGCGGGCAGGCGGTACAGGTTGAAGTAGACGGCGGAGGTGTTACGGGCCGTGACGAAGGCGACCGTGTCGGTCAGGGTGTTGTAGGTCGCCAGGCGGTCCGGCTGGTGCAGGAAGACGATTGGGCTCAGGGCCCGGGTTTCCCAGGCGACGGTCTGCGGCCGGCCCAGCCGCTGGCCGTATCGCCCCCGGATGTCCGCGCCCAGGGTGACGGTGTAGCGCCGGCTGGGCCCGGTGGGGAAACTGAGGCTGACGCGGGAGTTGCTGTCGCGCCAGTAGGTGAAAACCCGGCTGAATTCAACGGTCGGTTCGATGATCAGATTCCGGCCGAGGACGACGCTGGCCGGATCGACCGGGCCGCTGAAGGTGATTGACAGCCCGCCGAAGGGGTCGGCCTGCTCGTCGCCGTCGGCGGGGAAGGTGCTGACCACCTCAAAGGTGGGGATGGTGGTGAAGCTGAAGTCGTAGGCGGCTTGAATCCTGGCCCCGCCGCCCTCCCGGCCCTGGGCGTTGCGCCCCAGGCTGACCCGGTAGGTCTGGTTCAGGTCCAGCGGTGCGGCGGGGGTGAAGCCGACGGTCTCCACTCCGGCGGCCTGCGGGCCCTGGCCGGGATCGTAGGCGTAATCGTAGAAGGAGGAATCCTCAAATCGGGGCTGGATCAGACCCGCCTCGGCCCAACGGAAATCGCCGGGAACCTCGTTGCCCCGGCTGTCGCGCAGGCTAAAGGCCGCTTCGACGCTGGCCCGGTCCATCAACTGGTTGAAGGCAACGCTGATGACCGGCGTGGGGCTGACGAAGATGTCGCCGTCAGCCGGGTAGGTGGCGACCACGAAGGGGGTGACCGTGGTGAAGGTCCAGGTGAAGTCGTCCTCCAGGGCGTTGCCGCTCACGTCTTGCAGCCCGGCGGAGACGCGGGCGGTGTAGGCGGTGGCCGGGGCGAAGCCCTCCGCCGGGGTGAACTGGTAGATGGCCGTGTTCAGCCAGCGGCCTTCGCCCAAAACGGGCGGGGTGAAGGTCAGGGGCTGGGGCAGGCCCGCCTGGTCCTCGATGGCGCTGAGGGGCACCACCGGCCGGTTGAAGAGGACGGTGATCACCGCGTCCGTGGCTACCTCCTCGGCTTCGTCGCCAGGCTGGACGTTCGCCACTTCCAGGAAACCGAGGGCGCTGAAGGCCAGGTCGAGGGGCCGTTGCAGGGCCAGTCCGGCGGCGCTCCGGGCCGAGGCGTCGAGGTTGAGCTTGTAGCGCTGGCCGCGCACGAAACCGGCCCTGCCCGGCGTAAAGCGCACAACCGCGTCGTTGACCCAGGTTAACTCGCCGTTGACCTCCGGCGAAAGGGTCAGGGCCCCGGCCACGGAGGCCCGGTCCATCGGCTGGTCGAAGACGATCTCGACCGGGTCGGTCGGGCCGATTTCCTGGCCCGGTTCCGGCGAGGTGCGCAGCACCAGGGGCGGCAGGGTCGGGGTGGGAGTCGCCCGGCGCGGGGCCGGGGTTGAGGTTGCCGCCGCCTCTTGCGCCGGGGCCGGTGCGCCGCTGGCGCCCCCGGCAGCGGATGTGGCCTGGCCGCCCGCCGTGTCGGATGGCGCTGCCGGGGCCGGAGCGCCGCCGGTCCGGCAGGCGGATGCCAGCAGGCTGATCAGGACCAGAATTGTCACCAAGCGATAGACAGTTTTGTCGGGCACGATTGCCTCCTTAAAGAGCTTACGATGTTCGGGAAGAATGTGTTATAATTGAGTTCAAGCATCCCCTTGTATTTCAGCCGGTTATCGGCTATAATTAAAGTACAGTTCGTTGGTAACACAAAGAGGAGACAATTTATGGCGACGATGGTTGTGTACGGATTGATAGCAGCAGTGGCGGTTATATTCCTGGTTCTCCGCAAACAAACGCTGGGCCGGTCGTCGGTCCCCGTCAGAATTAAAGATCGACGGCAGCGGTAGGCCGGGTTACCAACGAAGCAACCCGATTGAAATAATTTGCTCCTTACGCCTGCGGCATTAAGCTGCGGGCTTTTTCTTTCCCTCCAAGCTGGTGCGGCTAGGGCAAGACCTCTATCGTCACGCTTTCGCCCGGCAACACATTCCCCTGTGTATCTAAACCCTCCGCGGTAAATGTGTGCGTCCCCGGCGTCATTTGCCACAACGCCTGTGGCCCTTCGGCCAAAACCTGCCCATCGATGAAAAGCCTGACCGTCTGCAAAGTGATGTCATCTGCCGGGCGCACGCTGACGCGCAGTTTTTGCGCCTGGGCCGGAATGGACCGCGCCATCCGAAACGTCGCGCCCTGGTCGGGGGCGGTGAAAATCAGGCCGGGGATCGGGGATCGGGGGCCGGGGGCCGGGGATTGGGGATTGGGGATTTGGCCGGGTCCGGTGTGAATCGCCTCCAACCCCCAACCTCCGACCCCTGACTCCCGACTCCCCGCTTGAGCCGCAAAGTCATTTTCCTCTCCCGGACACAGGGGCGAGTACGCCTCCGGCGGCTGGGGCAGGCCCTGCTCCGCCGCCCAGGCCCGCGCCTCGACGGGGTAGCGGACGAAGCGGCGGTAGACGATGACCTCCGGCGGGCAGGTGGCGCTGGCCCGCAGGCCGCTGCGCCGATCCAGGGCCACGCGGAGGTGCCAGTCGTCAAACGCGGCCGGTTGCGTGCCCTCGATGAAGGTTTCGAGGATGGTGTGCGGGCAGGGCAGGGGTCGATCTTGAAGGTCACTCACAGAGGCCGAACCGGACCGCAGCGCGCCGCGCCCGGCCACGGGCAGCAGGCCGCTGTCGGCGCACACTTCCAGCTCGACCAGACCCGCCGGCCGGGTGAACTCGCGCGTGGGGCGGGTCTGGTGCAAGACCTCCATCACGTCCCGCCAGATGGGCGCCGCCCCGCTGATGCCGGAGACGTAGCGCATCGGCTTGTTGTCGGCGTTGCCGGCCCACACCCCGACCACGAAATCGGGGGTGTAGCCGACCGTCCAGTTATCGCGGAAGTCGGTGGTGGTGCCGGTTTTGACCGCGGCGGGCCGGTCCCCGGACAGGCGCAGGGGGCTGGCCTGGCCGAAGGCCGGGGCGCGGGCGTAGTTGTCGCTCAGAATGTCGGTGATGAGGTAGGCCGCGCGGGGGTCGAGCGCCTGCTGGCCGGGGGCTGGCTTGCGTTGGAGCAGCACGTTGCCGGCGGCGTCGGTCACGCGCAGGAGGGTAGCCGGCTCCACCCGGCGACCGCCGTTGGCGAAGGCGGCGTAGGCGCCGGTCAGCTCCAGCAGGCGGACCTCGCCGCCGCCCAGGGTCAGGGCCAGGCCGAAGCGTTCGGAGTCATCGAAGGTCGTAATCCCCAGCGACCGGGCCAGGCCGGTCATCGCCTCCAGGCCGACGTGATCCAGCACCTTGACCGCCACCAGGTTCATACTGGAGGCCAGGGCCTGTCGCAGGAGCACCGGCCCGCGCCAGCGGCGGTCGTAGTTCTGGGGCACGTAGGGATCCCCCTCGCGGGTGACGAAGGCCGTGCGCGCGTCGGCCATCATCGTGGCCGGGGTCAGGGGGGCATAGCCGTAGGTTGCCGCAAGATTGGGATCGAAGGCGGCGGCGTAGGTGATGGGCTTGATCGAGGAGCCGGGCTGCCGGGTGGCCGCGGCAACGTTGACCGCGCCGTCGATGCGCCGGTCGAAATAATCCGGGCTGCCGAGCATAGCCAGCACTTCGCCGCTGTTCGGGTTCAAAACGACCACGGCGGCGTTGCGGACGTTGCGCGGGGGCCGGTCCTCGGTTCGTTGCTCCAGTTGCGCCAGCCGGAAGCGGGTCGCCCGGCGGGCGGCGTTTTGAATGGACAGGTCGAGCGTGGTCTGAACTTCCAACCCCCGGCTAAAGATCGCTTCCAGGCCGAATTGTTTTTCCAACTGGCCGTAAACGTACATCACAAAATGAGGGGCCTTGATGGGGAACGGGGTCGCGGCGAAGCGCAGCGGCTCCTGCCGGGCCAGCTCGGCCTCCTCCCGGCTGAGATAGCCGTGCCCCACCATCAAACCCAGGACGACCGCCTGGCGGGTTTTGGCCGCCGCCGGGTCCTGGAGCGGATTGTAGCGCGCCGGGCTTTGCGGCAGGCCGGCCAGCAGAGCGCACTCGGCCAGATCGAGCTCGGCGGCGCGCTTGCCAAAGTAGGTCCGGCTGGCGGCCTCCAGGCCGTAGGCCAGGTTGCCGTAGTACGTCTCGTTGAGATAAAGGGTCAGGATTTCGTCTTTGCTATAGCGGCGGGCAATGCGCCAGGCCAGAATCGCCTCGCGGAGTTTGCGGTTGAGGCTGATTTGCGTTCGTTCCTGCGGGCTTAGCAACAGGTTGCGGGCTAACTGCTGGGTGATGGTGCTGCCGCCGCTCAAAATCTGGCCGCTGCGCAGGTTGGTGTAGAGCGCGCGGGCTATGGCTTTGACCTCGACGCCGGGGTTTTGGTAGAAGGTGGCGTCCTCGGTGGCGATGGTGGCTTGGCGGCAGGCGGGGGGGATGTCCGCCAGGGCCAGGGGCGTGTGCGATCCCTGGTGCGGATCGATGATTTCGTACAACAACACCCCGTTTCGGTCGTATATTTTGGTGGAGGGAGCGGCGACATACTGGTAGAGCCGGCCCGGATCGGGCAGATCAACCAGCAGCCGGCGGGCCAGGGCGGTGTAGCCCAGGGCCAGGGCGGCAAGTAGGGATAGGCTGATGAGGACGAACTTTCTGGAGGTCACAAGCTGGTTAAGATCAGGTCTGCTGCGCCGGGCAGTATCTCGCCCCGAACTGAAGTTCAGGGCTAAAACAGTGGAAGTACGCTGAAGCGCACTTGTTTTGGACAGAATTGCGGGCTGAGTCGGCTTTGAGCCGACTTTCACCTGGATTAGCCTGGGATTTCAATCCCAGGCGACGGTGATCTGAGTACACTAAACGCATTCTGAAATTTCCGTAGCTGGCGCATCCCTATGCGGCAGCGGTCGGCATAAGGATGCCGACCTACGAAATTTTAGCGTGCGCTTGGTATAGCAACGGCATCTGTTTCTATTATCTAGCAGGTTTGACGCCTTGACAAGTGGGAGCATCTTTCCTGCCGGAGATCGGCTCCAGGGGCAGGCGCAAGGGCGAATTAGAGGAAACCCCCTGACTCGTAGTATAATATGAACGTGTTGCGTATTGCGTATCAAGTGTCAAGTGTCAGGTGTCAAGTGCCAGGCAACACGTGACACGTGACACGTGACATTCCCAACACGCAATACGCATTATGCCAAAGTCGTCATTACGAACCCGGCGGCATTGAAACGCGGTACTCTTCGGGAGCAAGGTATGAACACGGAATGGTCTGATTCAACCAAAAAAATCGTAGCCGTCATCTTATTTGTCGGTCTGATTTACGTCATTTACTTGAGCCGTCCGGTGCTGCCCTTCCTGATCATCGCCGCTTTGATCGCCTTCCTGCTGGCCCCGGTCATCAATTACTTCAACCAAACGCTGCGTATACCCCGGACCTTGAGCGCGATCCTGGCTTATTTTTTGCTGTTGATCGTTTTGTTGCTCATCCCGCTCATCGTCGTCCCGGCCTTCCTCGATGCCTTCCGGGATATAACGATCGATCCGGTTATTCTGCTGCAGCAAGCCCTGATCTGGGCGCGGGTCACGCTGGAAAATTTCCGCCAGGTGCAAATCTTCGAATTTTCTATTGATCTGTCGGATGAGGTTGACCAGGCGCTCGACGTATTAAATGGTTTTATCCCGACAAACCTCATCCCTTCGCTAAATGACGTGGTTAACTTTCTTTCCGGCGCCCTGCAAGGCACAATCGGGGTGGCTTCAAGCGTCCTCACCTCGGTCGTTTCTGCGATCCTGGCCTTCGTCCTGACCGTTCTGTACTCCATTTATATGAGCCTGGAGGGGCAAAGGATTGGGGACGGTCTGGCAAAACTGATCCCGGAAGCTCACCGCCCGGAATATACCGAACTGGGCAGGCAAATTCGACGGATATGGAGCGCCTATTTCCGAGGGCAATTTATTCTGGTGGTTGTCATTGGGGTTATAACGTGGGGGGTCGGCACGGTTATTGGCCTGCCCGGCGCGCCCGCCCTGGCGATTATCGCCGGCGTGATGGAGGTCATCCCCAACCTGGGGCCGTTTTTGGCCGCCATCCCGGCCATTTTCGTCGCCCTCGTCCAGGGTTCGACGGTCTTACAGGTTAGCAACCTGGTTTTTTGTCTGATCGTCATCCTGGCCTACGTTTTGATCCAGCAACTGGAAAACAACTTGATCGTGCCGCGTATCTTGGGCCAGGCGGTCGAGTTGCCTGCCCTGGTAATTATGGCCGGCGTGGTGGTGGGGGCGTCGGTCGGTGGGATTTTGGGGGCGTTGATCGCGGCTCCTTCCATCGCCACGGGGCGGGTTATCGTGGGCTACGCGGTTGCCAAGATTTTAGGGGAGGAGCCGTTCCCCGCCGACGAGGTGGTTGAAGTGGAGACGAGCGGGCCTTCGTTGCTTGATAGGGTTCGCTGGCTCTGGCA
Source organism: Anaerolineae bacterium (assembly GCA_046757065.1). Taxonomy (GTDB): domain Bacteria; phylum Chloroflexota; class Anaerolineae; order 4572-78; family JBHHXL01; genus JBHHXL01. The sequence continues at coordinate 19,151 of JBHHXL010000009.1, read as the reverse complement.
AAACGTGGCCCGCCGGCTGGCCTCCACCCTGCCGCAAGACGCGGCCTCGGAGGAAGACCAACAGGAACCCGGATAACCTCGCGATTCTAATAAAACATTAACGAAAACTCATCGCCTTTCCGGTGATTATCGAGTATAATTCTGTTGAAGATTTATGATACAGCAGATATTGCATCAAAGCTAACAACCTCAGTTCGATAATTCAGAGAAGTGGTCAAATTAGCTCACGGACGCGATAGCGCACGGATGCACACAGATTTTATAAAAAACAAAGAGGAAAATCCGTGTTTATCTGCGCGCTATCGCGTCCGTGAGCCATTATCTAATTCCCGAACTCAGGTTAACAGCACGGCCTGCAATATCGAGCAATTGAGGTAAACCGACGATGATGCGATTTGATAAGTTCACCGAGCGCGCGCAGGATGCCGCTATGCGCGCTTATGAAATCTTGCAACGCTACCAGCACTCTCAGGCCGACACCGAGCATATGTTTCTGGCCCTGTTGGAACAAACCGACGGTTTGATCCCGGAGCTTCTGGAACATATCCGGGTAGACCCCGAACAGGTGCAGGCCCGGTTGGACGATGTGTTGCAGGCAACGCCCAAAGTGAGCGGGATGGGGCCGAATCTGGCCGTCGGGCAGGTCTACATTACGCCCCGGCTCAAGCGGGTCCTGGACAACGCCGAGGCCGAAGCCAGGAAAATGGACGACGAGTACATCTCCACCGAGCATCTGTTTCTGGCTATTTGCAGCGAGCGAGGCACGCCCAGCGCCCGTATTTTGGCCGACCTGGGGGTCACCAAGGAGAAAGTCGAGCAGGCGGTTCAGGAGATTCGTGGTGGGCAGCGAGTGACCAGCCCTCATGCCGAAACCCGCTACCGCACCCTGGAAAAATTCAGCCGTGACCTGACCGCCCTGGCCAGGGAAGACAAGCTCGACCCGGTTATCGGGCGCGATGATGAGATTCTGCGCGTCATCCAGGTCCTGTCGCGCCGGACCAAGAGCAATCCGGTCCTCATCGGTGAGGCCGGCGTGGGCAAAACGGCCATCGTCGAGGGGTTGGCCCAAAAGATCGCCGATGACGATGTCCCGGAAATCTTGATGAACAAGCGGGTGGTCAGCCTCGATTTGGGGAGTATGATCGCCGGTTCACGGTTCCGGGGCGAGTTTGAGGAGCGCCTGAAGACTGCGCTGGAGGAGATCCAGCGCGCTCAGGGCGAGATCATCCTCTTTATCGACGAGCTGCACACCGTCGTTGGGGCCGGGGCGGCCCAGGGGGCGATGGACGCCAGCAATATGATGAAACCGGCTCTGGCCCGGGGCGAGCTGCAATGTATCGGCGCTACCACCCTGGACGAATATCGCCAATACATCGAGAAGGATTCCGCCTTGGAGCGCCGCTTCTCCCCCGTCTTTGTCGAAGAGCCCACGGTGGAAGAAACGATCCAGATGCTCGACGGGCTGCGGCCCCGCTACGAGGCCCACCACGACATCACCTATACCTCGGAGGCACTGGAGGCGGCGGCTCGTCTCTCGCATCGCTATGTGACCGACCGCTTTCTGCCCGACAAGGCCATCGACGTGATGGATGAAGCCGCCTCCAAATTGCGCATCGCCATCTACTCAATGCCCGATGACTTGAAGGCCAAAAAGAAGGAACTGAGCCAGTTGCAGGCTGACGAGGAAGCAGCCTGGCAACGGCGAGATTACGAGCACGCCGCTCAAATCAAAGCGGAACGCTTGCGGCTGGAGCAAGAGTTCCAGGCCGAACGGGATGCCTGGCGCCAGGAAAAGAACCTGGACGAGGTTGTAGAAACCAAAGACATCGCCGAAGTGGTCGCCAGTTGGACCGGCATCCCTTTGTCGGATATGCTGGAAACCGAGGCCGACAAACTGCTGCGAATGGAAGAAAGCCTGCACCAATGGATTATCGGGCAGGATGAGGCCATTGACGCGATCAGCGACGCCATTCGCCGCGCCCGTTCCGGCCTGAAAGACCCGCGACGGCCGACCGGCAGTTTCCTCTTCCTGGGTAGTTCCGGCGTGGGCAAGACCGAGCTGGCCAAGGCGCTGGCCCGCTTCCTCTTCGACGATGAGGATGCGCTGCTACGCATTGATATGAGCGAATATCGCGAGGGGCATACCGTCAGCCGCCTCTTTGGCGCGCCCCCCGGCTATGTCGGCTACGATGAAGGCGGCCAACTGACCGAAGCGGTCCGCCGCCGCCCCTACCAGGTCATCCTCTTCGACGAGATCGAGAAGGCCCACCCCGATGTCTGGAACGCGCTGCTGCAAATCCTGGAAGATGGCCGCCTGACCGACGGCCAGGGCCATCTGGTCGATTTCCGCAACACGGTTGTCATTATGACCAGCAACATCGGCACCAGGTTTGGCCCGAAGGGCGGCACGCTCGGCTTTCGCCAAATGGGCGACGCCGGCACCCTGGTCGATAGCGGGATGGAGAAGGACATCAAGGATGCGCTGCGCCGTCACTTCCGGCCCGAGTTCCTGAACCGCATCGACGAGATCATCGTCTTCCATATGCTGACCAAGGAACACGTCGTCCAGATCGTCGATCTGCAAATGAAGGAAATCGCCGACCGTCTGGCGGAGCACGACATCACCATTGAACTGACCGCTGCCGCCCAGAGCTGGCTGGCCGGTGAAGGTTACGATCCGGCCTTTGGCGCCCGGCCCTTGCGGCGGACCCTGCAAAAGCAGGTCGAGTCACCTATGTCCGTCAAGATTCTGCAAGGGGAGTTTAAGCCCGGCGAGACGGTGGTGGTCGATTACAGCGAGGCTGAGGGCTTGATCTTTATCAAGAAGACAGAGCTGTCCATCGAGATTCCCTCGGAAGCTAACGCGGAAAACCTGTAAAGCACTTGGGTTCTCTGAGGAATTGTGTGGTTAACGTAGGGCAAACTGTTAGTTTGCCCCGCCCAAGCTAACAGCTTGGGCTACAAAACCACACCAAACCTCAAAGCCCCGGAACTTGTTCGGCCCATAGGCAACGAAGCGCCTGGTGCGGAAGCCGTCCAACCGGCTAACAGCGAAGGGCAAAGGACCGAAAGCAGCGGTCTTTTGCCCTTTGTCTTGTTTTGCGATCTCGCCCAAACCGGCTATGATTGGTAATGGTGGGGCCAAGTCCAACGCGATCCCTGCCGAAACAAGGTCCTGATTGCCTGAATCGAGGAGATGCCACGATGGAAACGATGAATTTGGCTGCCGGCTTCACCCCCATCCCGGATCGACTGCGCCGGATTCTGGAGGTTGCCTATAACCTGTGGTGGTCCTGGCACCCCGAGGCGCAAGAGTTGTTCCGCCGCATCGACGCAGCTTTGTGGGAAGAGGTCTATCACAACCCGGTCAAGTTTCTGCGCGAAGTGCGCCAGACTGCCCTCGATGACGCGGCGAGCGATCCCCACTATCTCCGCTTTTTTCACGAGGTGATGACCGGCTTCGACGAATACCAGGTGTTTGATAAGACCTGGTTTGCCCAAACGTATGGCGATAAAGCCGGGAAAAGCATTGCCTATTTTTCCGCCGAGTTTGGGCTGCACGAGTGCCTGCCCATCTACTCCGGCGGTCTGGGCATCCTCTCCGGCGATCACATCAAAGAGGCCAGCGACCTGGGCCTGCCCTTTATCGGCATCGGATTTCTTTATCCGCAGGGCTATTTTAAGCAGGCCATCTCTGCCAACGGCGATCAAGAGGCCATTTACGAGAAGGTTCGCTTCGCCGAAGTGCCGGCCCTGCCTGCCTTCACCCCGGAGGGCAAGGAGGTGGTCGTCTCGGTGGACCTGCCTGGCCGGACCATCTACGCCAAGGTCTGGCGCATCCAGGTTGGCGTCGTGCCCCTCTACCTGATGGACACCGACATCCATCCCAACGCCCCCAACGATCGCGAGTTGTCGGCCCGCCTGTACGGCGGCGATCAGGAGATGCGCATCGCCCAGGAGATGGTGCTGGGCATCGGGGGAGTGCGGGCCCTGCGGCAACTGGGCCTGGAGCCGGCCGTCTACCATATGAACGAGGGCCATTCGGCCTTTATGGTCCTGGAGCGAGCCCGGGAGCTGATCGAGGCCGGCCAGTCTTTCGACGAGGCGGCGGAGGCCATCCGCAAATCCTCCGTTTTCACCACCCATACGCCGGTGCCCGCCGGGCACGACGCTTTCCCTTTCCATCTGATGGAGAAATATTTCCAGGGCTTTTGGGAGCGGATGGGCCTGTCCCGCGATCAGTTTATGGAGCTGGCCCGCCACGACCAGAGTTGGGGACCCAGCTTCAGCATGACCGTGCTGGCCATCCGCCTCTCCGGGCGGCAGAACGGCGTCAGCAAGTTGCACGGCGAGGTCTCGCGCAAGATGTGGCACTGGCTCTGGCCCGATAAGCGGGTGGAGGAAGTGCCCATCACCCACGTCACCAACGGCGTCCATCTGGAAAGCTGGCTGGCTCCGGAAATGAAGGCCCTGTACGATGAGTGGTTGCCCGAAGATTGGGTGCTCAACATCGACGACGGGGGGATGTGGCAGGCCGTTGACGACGTTCCCGATGAAAAACTGTGGGCCGTGCACAACCAGCTCCGGGCGATGCTGGTTAGCTTTGTTCGCGCCCGGACGCGGCAGCGCCTGATCCGCCTGAACGTCGACGAGAACCAGATCGCCGCCTCGGGCGAATTGTTCGACCGCGATGCGCTGACGATTGGCTTCGCCCGCCGTTTTGCGACCTACAAACGGGCCACCATTCTTTTCACCGATGTGGAGCGTCTCAAGTGCATCGTGCACGCCACCGGCCGGCCCGTGCAGTTCGTCTTCGCCGGGAAGGCCCATCCGCGTGATGAGCCGGGCCGGGCTTTCATCCGCGAGGTTTATCACCGCAGCCACGAGCAGGGCCTGGCCGGGCACATCCTCTTCATCGAGGATTATGACATCAATGTCGCCCGCTACCTGGTCAGCGGCGTCGATGTCTGGTTAAACACCCCGCGCCGCCCCCACGAGGCCAGCGGCACTAGCGGCCAGAAAGCCGGCGCCAACGGCGTGCCCAATTTTAGCATCAGCGACGGCTGGTGGGTGGAAGGCTACAACGGTCGCAACGGCTGGGTGATCGGTGATGACCGGGCCTGGAATGACCACGTGGCCCAGGACCACAACGATGCCAACCTGATTTACGACACCCTGGAAAAGGAAATTGTGCCGCTCTTCTACGAGCGCGACTCGCTCGACGTGCCCCGCGGTTGGGTCAAGATGATGAAAGAATCGATCAAAAGCGTCGCCCCCCAGTTCAGCATGACGCGGATGATCAAAGATTACACCAACCAGTTGTACGTGCCGGCGATGGATTGAAAGAGGCGTCCATTCGCAAGTTTAGAAGATAGCTTGCAGTTCATAAGCATCGAGAAAAAACGGAATGGCCACACAAACCCAGTATGCTCCGGGCGACAGCGCGGTACTGAGAACGACTGCGCGGTTTGGCACCTTCGCCGGGGTGTTTACCCCGAACGTCTTAACCATCCTGGGCATCATCCTCTTTCTGCGGATTGGCTGGGTGGTGGGTCAGGCCGGGATTTGGGGGGCGACGGGCATCATCCTCATTGCCAACCTCATTTCCCTTTTGACCGGGCTGTCGCTGTCGGCCATATCGACCAGTATGGATGTGAAAGCCGGCGGCAAGTACTACCTCATTTCGCGTTCGCTTGGCCTGGAGGTTGGGGGGGCGATTGGTATTCCGCTCTTTTTGTCGCAGGCAATCTCCGTCGCTTTTTACAGCATCGGCTTTATCGAAGCCCTGAGCAGTCTTGAATTCTTCCAGGCATTCAATCCGCGTCTGATGGCCACGGTCGTGGCCCTGGCCTTTGGGGTCCTGGCCTATGTCGGGGCCGATTTCGCGCTTAGAATCCAGTTCTTCATTCTGGCTCTCCTGGTAGCGGCCCTGATTTCGTTTTTCTCCGGGGGCTGGGACTCGTTTGTCGCGCCGGTTGCAGCGGGCAATTACTCCGAGGGGGTGAATTTTTGGACGGTGTTCGCCGTTTTTTTTCCGGCGGTGACCGGCATCGCCGTTGGAGCCAGCCTGTCCGGCGACTTGAAAGACCCCAGCAAGAGCATCCCGCGCGGCACGAACGTCTCCATCCTGGTTACTGCGGCGGTTTACTTGGGGGTGGCGGTCTGGTTTGCCCTGCACGTCGCGCCGGAGCAATTGATCAGCGATACGCTGGCGATGCAGCGCGTGGCCCGCTGGCCCTTCTTGATTCTGCTGGGGGTGTGGGCCTCGACCCTCTCCTCCGCCTTAGGCAGCGTGCTGGCCGCGCCGCGCACCCTGCAGGCCATTGCCCGCGACTCGGTCGTGCCGTCCTGGATGGCGGCCCAGCTCGGCAGCCCAACCGAGCCCCGCATGGCGGTGGTCATCACCGGGGCGGTGGCGGTGGGCATCATCTGGATGGGCGATTTGAACTTCGTGGCCCCCATCATCACCATGTTCTTCCTGAACACCTACGGTATGGTCAATCTGGTGGCCGGCATCGAAAAGCTGGTCGGCAACCCCAGCTTCAGACCGCGCTTCAACATCCCCTGGCCGGTTTCGCTGCTGGGCGCGGCGGGCTGTTACGGGGCGATGTTTCTGATCAGCCCCCTGGCCACGATCGTAGCCCTCGTCATCACCTACGGCATCTTCTTCTTTTTGCAGCAGCGACGGCTGGAACGCACCTGGGGCGACGTGCGCAACGGCATCTGGTTTGCGCTGGCCCGCCAGGCCCTGCTTAATCTCGAAAGTCAGGACTGGCACGTCAAGAATTGGCGGCCCAACATCATCGTTTTTACCGGACAGCCGCACAACCGGCAGCCCCTGGTCGAGATGGCCGAATGGCTCAGTTTAGGGCAGGGGATCGTCACCTTTTACCAGCTGATCGCCGGCGATGTTGACCGGATGAGCGGCAAGGGCTTGCGCCAGATGGCCCGCAAGCACATCCGGCGCTACATCAAAGATCGCCGGATGACGGCCTTCGCCAAGGCTGAGATTGTATCGGGGTTTAAGGAGGGGGCCATCACGGTTGTGCAAACGCACGGCGTGGGAGCCCTGGAAGCCAACGCGGTCTTGCTCGGCTGGAGCGGCACGGCGGAGGGCAGAGCCTTGCAGATGGATTTGATGCGAAACCTGGTGGCCCTGCGCAAGTCGTTTTTGTGCCTGTATCACCATCCGCAGCGCAGTTTCGGCCGGAAGCAGACCATCAACGTCTGGTGGGGGGGGCGGGGCGGCAACGCCGACCTGATGCTTCTCCTGGCCCATTTGATCCGGCAGCATCCTGGCTGGAAGGGAGCCAAAATCCGTGTCTTGCGGGTCATTGACAGCCAGGATGGGATCGGGCGGACCCGGGCCCACACCGAACGCCTGTTGCAGGAAGTGCGAGTCGACGCGGAGCCGGTGATCATCGTCCGCCCGGACCCGGCCCATCCGTTGGCCGAGGTGATCGCCGGTTGGAGCCGGGACGCCGACCTGACCCTGCTGGGGGTGCAGCTTCCGGCAGCCGGCCAGACGGAGGTGTACGGCCAGTACCTGAACGAGTTGGTCCAGGCCGTGGGCTCGGTGTTGCTGGTCCGGAACGCCGAGGGGGATGAGGACCTGCTATCGACCGGCTGAACGCGGCCGTTGCTCCGGCGGGGGCGTCCTCAGGGCGTCATCATCCAATTGAAGAAGAGATAAAACAGAATCGAGGCCACCAGGCAGGTGGCCACCATCACCGGCAGCCCGCTGCGCAGCCAGATTTTGGTGGTGATGGGCTGGCGCGTCTTTTCGCTGAGGGAGACGACGACCACATTCGCCGTGGAACCGATGGGCGTTCCGTTGCCGCCGAAGCCTGCGCCCAGGGCCAGCGCCCAAAACAGGGGCGCGGTCGGGATGCCCAGCGCGCCCAGTTGCTGGATGAGGGGGATCAGGGCAATGGTGAAGGGGATATTGTCCACCACGGCTGAGGTGATCGCCCCCACCCAAAGTAAGGCCAGGCTGGCCTCCAACAGACTCTCGTTGGCCAGGTCGGCCACACGCCCGGCCAGCGAGGTCAGCACGCCGGACGCTTCCAGACCGCCGACCGTGACAAAGAGGGCGGCGAAGAAAGCCAGCACGCTCCATTCCAGGTGCTGCAGGGTCTTGTCGATGTCGGGCCGGACCCAAAGCAGGGCCAGGGCGGCCCCGGCCAGGGCCACCGTCGAGGGCGTGACGTGGTACGATTCGGCAAAGAAGAAGGCCAGGATCACCAGGCCCAGCACGATCAGGGCCTTGCGCAGCGTGTGGCGGTCGTGCAGGGCCTCGTTTTCATCCAGGCGCAGGAGGGCCTCCAGTTCGCGCGAGTTCTGCCGCAGTTCGCGCCGGAAAACGAAGCGCAACAGGACCAGGGCCACCAGCCAGGCCACCGCCACCAGCGGGGCCAGGTGGGTCAAAAAATCGTTGAAACTGAACCCGGCCGCGGAGGCGATGATGACGTTGGGCGGATCGCCGACCAGCGTCGCCACCCCGCCCGTGTCTGACAGCAGGGCCTCGGCCATTAACAGGGGGACGGGGCTGATGGCCAGGACATCGGCCACCAGGATGGTCACCGGCGCGATCAGGATGACGGTGGTCACGTTGTCCAAAAACATCGACAGCACCGTTGTGGTCGTGCCCAGGATCACCAGCAGAAACCAGGGGTTGCCCCGCGAGCGCTTGGCGGTCAGGATGGCCAGGTACTGGAAAAAGCCGGTTTCTTCCAGCAGGCGGACCATAATCATCATCCCCAGCAGCAGGCCCAACGTATTGAAATCGATGGCTTGCAGGGCCTCTTCCTGGTTGTAAAAACCGAAGAACAGCCCTATGGCCAGCATCGCCGTTGCTCCCAGCATTGCCGCAATCGTGCGATGCAGGCGTTCGGACAGAATGAGTATAAAAGTGACCGCGAAGATGAGTATAGCGGCAATTTGAGCGGGTGTCATTCGATGGTTGGGTCCTCAGGCTTGAAATTCTGGTTGAAGTTAATTTACAGGTAGCGCAGCCAGACGTAAGCGGTGGCTACCAGCAGGGAAACGAAGGTGATCGGCAGGCCGTATTTGAAAAAGCGAATGAAGCTGATCTTCAGGCCGCTTCGTTCGGCCAGGCTGGCCACAACCACGTTGGCCGACGCGCCGACCAGGGTGAAATTACCGCCGTAGTCAGCGCCCAGGGCCAGCGCCCACCACAGCGGCCCCGTGTCCAGGCCACCCTCGCCCAGGTCCTTGATGAGCGGGATCATCGTGGCGGTGTAAGGGATGTTATCGACGATGCCGGAGGCGATCCCCGATAGCCACAGAAGCAGCAGGGCAGTCACCGTCAGGTCGCCGCCGGTCAGGTCCAGCGCCCACCGGGCGACGGCTCCGATGATGCCGACCTCGACCACGGCCTCGACCATAATAAAGAGCCCGATGAAGAAAAAGAGGGTCGTCCACTCCACGTCACGCAAGATGTGGTGGGGGTCCTTGCGCGTCCAGAGCAGCAGCAGGGTTGCCCCGGACATAGCAACGGTGGCCGTTTCCAGATGCAACTGGCTGTGAAAGCTAAAGCCAAGCAGAACCAGGCCGATGACGACCAGGCTTTGGAACAGCAGGGTTGGGTCTTTAATTAGCTCCCCGGTTTCCAGCATCGATGTGCGCGGGCGCTCGCCCGGCGTTACCCGTAAATCCTTGGCGAACACAAAATAGCTCAAGGGGATGAACAGAACCAGCATCACCAGGGTCGGCGGGGTCATATTAGCAGCGAAGGTCAGGAAATCGATGTTCGCTGCCGAGCCGATGAGGATGTTAGGCGGGTCGCCGATCAGCGTTGCCGCCCCCCCGATGTTGGAGGCCATAACCTCGGCGATCAAGAAGGGGACCGGGCTGATGTGCAAATTGGTGGCGACATAGAGCGTGACCGGGGCGATCAAGACGACGACGGTCACGTTATCTAGCAAGGCCGAACCGAAAGCGGTGAACATCGACAGCAGCACCATGATCCTGAACGGGTTGCGCCGGCCCAGCCTGACGGCCTGGATGGCCGTCCACTCGAACAGGCCCGTTTCGCTGAGGATGTTGGCGATGACCATCATCCCCGCCAGCAGGAAGATGACGTTCCAATCGATCGATTCAAAGGCCAGGCGCTGGTCTACTATCCCCAGCAGGACCATCAACAGGCCGCCGATCAGCGCGGCCACGGTGCGGTGGATGCGCTCGCTGATGATGACGGCGTAGGTGATCAGGAAAATGCCGCCCGCTATCCAGACGTCATTCATCGCTTTGATCGCTCTGGGGGGGCTTCTGCTCGCGGGCGCATATTGCCAGCAACTGCAGCAGGTTGATATAGCCGGTCACTTCATAACGGTTATTAATCATCGGGATGCCGGAGATTTGATTGTCGTGCATACGGCGAAAAGCCTCCTTGACAGTATCGTCCTCTTTGACCCAGACAGGCTCGATCATCGCGTCGCCGGCGGTTTCGGTCCTGGCCAGCCTGGCAAAATCGAGCGCGCCTTCCAGGCCGTGGGCCTCACTCAGAAACTCTTCGGGGATGATGTGCATAAACAGGTCGTCGGCCAGGCTGCGCAACGACAACAACCCCACCAACCGCCCTTGCTTGTTGACCACGCAGGCCACCGTCACCATTGGGTTTTGGATCATCGCTTCGGCTACTTCCAACAGGTGGTAGTTCGTTTCAACGATGACCGGTTCCAGTTTCAAGATTTGGTTGACGACGGATATCGGTGTCTGGCGGGTGATCAAATCCTTGTCGAAGATGGGGGCCGGAGGTGGCGCGGGTTTTTCCTCCGGTTTCAAGCGCAGGACGCCGACCGTGCGATTGACGGGCAGCACAAAAAGTAAGCTCCCGGCGGGTCTGTGAATATCGTCTACGACTCGCTCCGCCTCGGCGATGGCTCGTTCCAGGAGCTCTTCGTCGTCAATCAGCGCGAGCAGGGTTTTGCCGCGCACATCCGCAGAGCTAAACAGGTCCCCGATAGCGCCCAATCCGACCTGCTTCAACCAGTTTCGGGCCCTGCGCCCGCCGGCGCTTTCCAGGATGGTCACGCCGGGCACGCCGATCTCTTCCCAGACATCGAGGAGTTCGGGCAGGTGGTTGACATCATAGAGTATAACAATCAATAATTGTGTCATCGTTCTCTCCCAAAAAAGAATTGAATTGACTTAACCCTATAGCCAGCCGCCTCAAGGCTTAATGGTGAGCTGCAGCGTGCAGGGCTCGGGGAAATTGCCGGTAGCATCGACCACCACCAACCGCAGTTCATACTCGCCGGGCGGCACGGTGTCGGTGTTCCAGGCCCCAAGTATCCCCCCGATGACGGGCGTCTCAAAGTGTTGGATGAAGTTCCAATCGCCGCCCGCTGCGCGGAATTCAAACTTATAGTAATCGAAATTCTCGATGGAGGCCGAACCGACAAGTTGAATCACGCCGTTGACCTGAGCGCCCGTGCCCGGCTGGGCGATTTGCACGCCGGGATTGGGGCAATTGGCGGGTACGCCCAGGGCCGGTTCCGGGGTGGGCGCCTCCTCCGTTAGCTGGGGGGGCGGCGTCGGACGGGGTTGTGGCGTGGGGCTTGGCGTTGGCGTGGGTAACAGGGGCGGCGGGGTCGGCGTGGGGGGCAGGATGACGATAGGCGTCGGGGTGGGCGTTTCCACCGGCAGGGGTACTTCTTCGACCAATATGTTGGATACATAATAAACGCCGCTGCCCAGCGCCAGCGCAACCAGAAAACCGATGGCAGAGCGCGCCATCGTTGCGCCATAGCTTTCTCGCTCCAGGGCGAAAATCGAGCTGGCCCGTTGCCGCCGCGATACCCAAAAGAGGCGCAGAAAGAAGACGGCAATGAGCGCCAGTAGCAGGTAAAGCCAGAACGAGAATCTTGCAACGAGTTGGACTAAGATGGTCATGGACGGTAGCCAACCCTTGGCTGGGGAATGATCGAGGCCAAACGCCACTGTTCGAGCCCGCGTTATAGGGCACAACAGGGGCAAATGTTCCAGGGTTGTAGGTGACGGTTTTCAACTTACATCTACCCCGTGAAGTATACGAGCAGGCCGATATAGACGCAAATTATTATCGGTTGCTTGTGACTATTCAACCAGGCGGTTGATGAAAGTTAAATATTTATTTCGGTAATGACCTGGCCCTTGTCGCCTGGGGCTAACCCACAGCCCACAGGGTGCTGCGCTTAGGTGCTGCGCTTAACCCCCAGGCTAAGGGGGCAAAGGATGCTAAAGCACCCTTAACTGCCAGATTTTTAGCCCGAAAGGGCTTGGCTCTCTCAGCACGGGTCCTTTAGGCCCGTGCGATCCAACAGTACCTTATTACTTTGGATCTACTGAATCTACAACTTACAGCGAGGCCAGAACCCCTTTCAGGACCGCAATCATGTTCGGGGCGATGATCTTGCCCGTTTCCAGCACCTCTTCGTGGGTGGTCTCCCGTTCGCTCGTGGGATCGGTGATGGCTACGTTGCTGATGCCGCTAATGCCCATAACGCGCATACCGCCGTGCCGGGCCACGATGACTTCAGGCACGGTGGACATACCAACCGCGTCTGCGCCGATAGCCCGCAAAAAGCGGACATCGGCGGGCGTTTCAAAGGAAGGGCCGGCCAGGCAAATGTAGATCCCCTCCTGCAGGGTGATGCCCGCCTGGCCGGCGACCTGCCGGGCTTTGGCTTGCAGCTCCAGATCGTACGGCGTGGACATATCCGGGAAACGAGGGCCAAGCTGGTCCAGGTTGGGGCCACGCAAGGGGGTGTGCCCGGCCATCCCAATCAGGTTGAGATGGTCGGTGATCAACATCAGATCCCCGGCCCGGAAGTTGGGGTTGATGCCGCCGGCAGCGTTGGTCACAAACAGTGTTTGAATCCCCATAATCTGCATAGCCCGCACCGGCACGGTGATCTCCTGCATAGAATAGCCCTCGTAGAAATGGATGCGGCCTTGCATAACCATCACCGTCTGGCCGGCCAGCTTGCCGATAACCAGCCGGCCCATATGCCCCTCAACGCCGGAGACGGGGAAGTGGGGAATGTCGCCGTAGGGGATGTGGCTGGCCTCTGAGACTTCTTCGGCCAGGGGGCTGAGACCGGAACCCAGGATTAGCCCCACGCGGGGCTGGTGGCCGGTCTGGCTGCGGATGTAATCGACTGCTGCCCTGAGTTCTTCAAACGAAAAGAAATTCTTGCTCATCATAACCCCTCAAGATTCGTGATAAACTCCTCCACGGGTGCAAACGCGGAGAGCATCGCAAGCCAAATCCAAACCGCCTCGTCTATTCGATGTATGTTGGGTAGATGTTTTCGCCGGGTTTCTGCTGGCACCGGCGGGGTCGAAGGGCGGGTGCTTGTTTTATTCAGCTTCTTTGGATAGATGGGTGTAGACCTGAGTTGTAGAGATGTTGGCGTGGCCCAGCAATTTCTGAATGTCTTGCAGGGATTTGCCCTGGCTGAGCTTGTGGGCGGCAAAGGAGTGGCGGAGCGTGTGGGGTGTCACTTCCTCGGAGATGCCGACCATTTCTACATAACGCTTGATGATTAGCCACAACCCTTGCCGGGTCAGACGTTGTCCCCGGTGGTTTAAGAACAGGGCTTCCTCATCCGGGGTGCGGACAAGTTGCAGCCGACCGCGTTCCAGATAGGTTCGTAAGGCTTGAAGGGCGCTGCCGGAGATGGGGATAGTTCGCTTCTTGGCCGGATTTTTCTTGTTGTAAACGTGCACTTCGCCGCTGTTTGAGTCGCTGTCGATCCCCACGTCTTCGATGTTTAAGGAAACCAGTTCGGTTACCCGCGTGCCGGAAGCGTAAAGAAGCTCCAACAGGGCGTGATCGCGCTGGGCCTTTGGGCCGCTGCCGGTGGTGGGAGCCTCCAGAAGTTGTTCGATCTCGCCGGTGGAGATGGCCTTGGGCGGGCGTTTTTTGACCTTTGGCGAGTCGAGCGTTGCAGTGGGATCATCCTTGACAGTTCCTTCGGCTACCAGAAAGTGAAAGAAGGATTTGATGGCTGCTACTTTACGGGCCACAGTGGAGGATGTATATCCCTGTTCCTGGAGGTGGGTGATGTAGGTGGTGATCGCCGCTCGATCAATATCTGCCCATCTGAAGTTGTCCTTTTCCTGGCCAAGTTCATTGGCGTACCGGGTAAACTGCCCCAGATCATTGCGGTAGGCTGCAACCGTATTTTCCGCGTATCCCTTCTCTGCATCCAGGAAACGAAGGAAATCCTGGATTCTGTCGTCCATTGCCGGCTCCTTCTGCGAAGATTAGCCGTTTAGCCAGGCCAAACGTCGTGCAACTGGTAGAAAACACCTTGTGGCAAGCGCGAAATCTTAGGAAAAACGTTAAGATGATGTATCGGGTTTATCAGGTGCCGCAAGAAGAAATATGTTAAGATAAGTAACAGGTGCCTCTATTGTACCAGAACTTTGCATAAAGTGTCAACTATGGCCGGAAAACTCGGATTTCAGCTATGTTGAAATGTAAACGTTCTATGGTATAATTGGCCGCCTGGGAAGACTTGGCGGGGTGAAATCGGCCTGGATTTGGAACCTAAGTTGAACCGCGCAGAACTCAATTCGGCCCGTCGTGCCCGGCGTACCTGGGGGACGGCGTTTCTGGTTGTTTGGTTGTTTGGCCTTGGCGGCTTGAGCGGTTGCGGCCAGCTCATGACGCCCACCGTTGAGGCGACCCGCACGCCGCTGCGCCCGACCCATACCGTCGCGGTGCTGCCCACCGTCACCCCGCGGGCGACATCGACCCCTCGCCCGTCTACGCCGGTTCCCACGAACACGCCGACGACCACACCCACGCCGATTATTTACGTCGTGCAGCCGGGGGATACGTTGCTGGGAATCGCCGTTCAGTTCGATCTGCCGGCGGAGGCGGTGCAGGAAGCCAACGGCATCATCGACCCGCGCCGGTTGCAAATCGGCCAGGAGTTGATCATCCCCGATCCGGAGGAGGAGGCGGAGCAGCCGCCCACGCCCACGCCCACGCCGCCGCCGGTGGAGGTGGTGGGGGTGGCTTTCCACGAAACGCCGCTGGGAACGTTGTGGTGTCTGGGCCAGGTGAAGAATACCGGCGGCCAGCATTTGTCGGAGGTGGTCGTCGAGGTTTCGCTTTTCGACGAGGAGGGCGTTCTGCTTGCCTCCAAAGCGGGCTTTACCCAACTCAATGTCGTGCCTCGCGGCCAGGCGGTGCCGTTTGCCATCTTGTTCGACAACCCGCCGCCCCATTTTGCCCAATATCAGGCATCGGTGGTGGCCGGGGCGCCGCTTTCCTTGCAAACCCGTCATTACCTGGAATTGGAGGCGATTGACATCGAGGGCGCCCCGCAGGGGGCGTCTGCCTACCGGGTGCAGGGGCAGCTCAAAAATACCGGCCAGGATGATGTCGAGGCCATTCGCCTGGTTGTGGTTGCTTTTGATGAGGCCGGTCGAGTGCTGGCCCAACGCCAGGCGGATCTGGACGTTCTGTTGCTACGTTCCGGGGCTGTGACCCCTTTCGATATCGATTTAATGCTCCCTGCCGGCACCATTGATCGCTACGAAGTGCAGGCCCAAGGGCTGCGAGCACAATAGGTTTACCGGGGTTCGGCTCCGATGTGGTATCGGTTCGTTTATCTGTTTGCCAAAATTCTGTTAAAATTAGTGATGCATCTGGAAGTTGCCGGGCGCGAAAATGTCCCGGAGCGTGGCCCTTTTATCCTGGCCACAAACCATCTCCATTTTCTGGACCCGCCCATCATCTTCGTGGCCCTGCCCTTTCGGCGGATTACGGTTCTGGCCGCCGAGAAGTGGGAAAACGTGTTTCCCGTCGGGCCCCTTCTCAAATCGATGGGGGCGATTTTCGTGCAGCGCGGTGAGGTTGATCGCCGGGCGCTGGCCGCTCTGTTGCAATGCCTGGAGGGCGGAGGAATTGTCGGGCTGGCCCCTGAGGGCACGCGCAGCCCGGTGGGGGCGTTGCAGCGCGGAAAGATGGGGATCGCTTATCTGGCTACGAAGGCCGATGTTCCTGTTCTGCCGGTGGGCATCTCCGGCCAGCAGCATATCTACCGCGACTGGAAGCGGTTCCGCCGGCCCCGGGTGCGGGTGCGCATCGGGGCGCTCATTACCCTGCCGCCCGTAGACGGCTACAATAAAGGCAAGCAATTACAGGCATTGACCGATCAGGTCATGGTCGAGCTGGCTCGTCTGATAGACCCGGACCTGCGTGGTGTCTACGCCGAAGCGGTTGGGCGCACCAAGCATTTGCCCGAGGTGTGATAAACTCAGCTAAAGGAAGTGATTAACGATATGCGCCATAAACCCCTCATTGGCATCCCCTGTCGTGGCGACACCAGCGGCACCTACGCCTCCCGGCCTATCAACGCCCAAAACGACAGCTACATCCAGGCCGTCCTTCAGGCCGGAGGGGTGCCTTTTCTCATCCCCCTGGCGGTGGAAGCCAGTCCAGAAAACCTGAGATCGCTGTTTGCCCTGGCCGACGGCATATTGCTTACCGGCGGCGGCGACATCGCCCCGACGTTTTATAACGAGCAGCCTTCGGCGTTGTTGAGCGACGTGCAACCGGTCCGGGATCGCCTGGAAGTGACCATCACTGGCTGGTGCCTGGCCGAGGCCAAACCGGTTTTGGGCATCTGTCGTGGCATTCAAGTGATGGCGGTGGCTGCCGGCGGAACCCTGTGGCAAGATTTACCATCGCAGCGCCCTGAGGCCGATCGCCACGATTATTTTTACCTCAACCAGAAGTACCCCCGCGATCATATCGCTCACGAGGTGGAATTAGAGCCCTCCTCTGTGCTGGCCAGAGCCCTGGAAACAAACGCGTTGGAGGTCAACAGCCTCCACCATCAAGCCGTGCGCCAGGTTTCACCTCCTTTTAGAACGGTTGGCTGCGCCTCTGACGGTGTTGTTGAGGCTATTGAGGTGCCCGGTCATACCTTTGCCATTGGCGTGCAATGGCACCCCGAAGAATTGGTCCGGAAGCAGGTCGAAGCCCGCCGGCTGTTCAGCGCCTTCGTCAGCGCCTGCGCCAACGGCCAGAGATAATCCCCGCCGCACCCACCCGCCTGATCACGGGTCCATTTCCCGCAGATGTTGGGCCACCAGCTTTGTCGCCGCTTGCTACCAGTTGTAAAGGGTGCGCTCCGGGACCTGGCTGCGCAAACCCTGAAATTTGAGGGCTTTTCCAAAAGCTGGAATTTGTGTTACCCTTGTAGGGCCGGGTAAAGCGTCAGTTCGGCCCGCACGGAGCGGCTCGTATCCAGGTTGGAGAAGAATAGATGGCGACAAAAACGGCTGAATCGATGGGCGCTTCTCAAGGCAGCGGCTCGTCGCTGCGGGGGATGGGGTGGAAGCTATACCGTCTCTTTGAGATGCCTTCTTCTGCCCGCCCGAACTTAGTGCAAGCGTGCCTGGGGCTCACTCGCCTCCGGTCCTGGCTGCTGTCCAGCCTCGTTGTGGCGGCGGGGCCTTACCTGCTGTTTCTGGCCCTGGCAACCGGGCCCGGAGATCTGAACGAGATCAAGCGTGCTGACTGGCAGATCAGCCTGCTGTACCCAACCTTAACGCTGTATCTCTTGCTGCTCCAGCCGCTTCTCAGACAGTTTCTGGCGAACACCGCCCAGGCATTCGTCCCGCTATTGCCGGCGGCAGAGCGCGATGAGGATTTGATGGTCGATGCGTTTTTCCTCAACCGCCGCCGGGAATGGCTGGCTGTTGGCCTCGGCGTGGTAGTGGGCTGGTGGCTCATTCGAACCTGGGATAGCCCCGTCCTGTGGCTCAAAATATACGGCTTCCTGGGCGGCGGGCTGGTGTTTGGGCTGCTGGGCTGGTCTACTTACAACATCCTGACCGGAACCCGGTTTCTGACGACGTTGCATAACCAGACTCGGGGCCAGGATGTTCTCAGCGTAGGTTCGCTGTCCCCGCTCACCCGCTGGAGCCTGGGGATTACGCTGATCTTCTCCGGCGGCATTACCCTGGGGCTGCTCTTTATTCCCAAAGAAAATTTACTCTCCCCCGCCAACCTTATTCTCTACTCCACCCTTGTGCTGATCATCGTTTATATATTTTTGCGGGGCGGGATGTCGGCAGCGTTGCTGTCCCTGGCTCGTATTTTCCAGGCAGTTGTTCTGTTGATCATCGTGGCCCTGCTCGGCACTTTGGGGTACCATATGCTGGAAGGTTGGGCCCCGCTGGAAGGGTTGTACATGACGATCATCACTATGACCACCATTGGTTACGGGGAGATAAAACCACTCAGCGAGAGCGGCCGGATTTTCACCATCATCTTGAGCCTGGCCTCCGTCGGCATCGCGGGATACACAATCTCAGCGGTCGCGGCTTTTATTGTTGAAGGAGACTTTCAACGTGTGGTTCAGAGACAGAAAATGGGCAAACAGATTGTTAAGTTGAATGATCATATTGTCCTGTGCGGCGCTGGACGGGTTGGTATGCAAATAGCTACCGAATTCCACAAAACGCGAACCCCGTTCGTGGTTATTGAACACGATTCAGAAGTGATTGAGGATGTTTTGCGCCTGGGTGATATTCCCTATATCCAGGGCGATGCTACCAAAGACCAGGTGTTGCGTCTGGCCGGAATCGAGCGGGCCAGAGGGCTGGTAGCAACCCTGAATGATGACGTTGAAAACGTCTTTGTCACGCTCAGCGCCCGCTCGCTCAACCCGAGCCTGCGCATCGTGGCCCGGCTGACGGATGAGGAAAATTCGGAGAAGCTGCTGCGGGCCGGCGCCGACGAGATCGTTTCGCCCAACGCTATCGGCGGGATGCGCATAGCTTCCATCATGATCCGCCCCTCGGTAGTCAATTTTCTGGATGAGATGTTGCGGGTAACCGGCCAGACTCTGCGTATGGAGGAGTTGCACGTTGGCGAGGGCTCCGCCCTGGTCGGTAAGACGTTGGGCGAAGCGCACATTGGGCGGCGGACGGGGCTATTGATCGTCGCTATCAAGTCTCAAGAGGCGGGCTATCAGTTCAACCCCGGCGCGCAGACCGTGCTACGAAGCGGCGACGTGTTGATCGTCATCGGCACCCCGGAGCAACTGGCTGCCCTGCACAATATCGAGCGGGCCTAGCGCAGTTTCCTCTCCCGTCCGAAAGTTGCGCGGTGTCCG
>JBHHXL010000008.1:0-34555 GCA_046757065.1 Anaerolineae bacterium | reverse complement strand
CAGGAACTAATTATACGTGGGCCTCATGAGCCCGTCAAATGAGGACTGGGCCTGGATGGTGGATGCGTCCAGAGAAGCCAGCCGGGTTATTTTCGGCTCAAGACGATCCATGCTAGAATGAGTCACATTATGGCTATAGATAGATTTCTTCCGCTGGCGCCGGCAGCGGTACTGCTGTTGGGCGCTTTCCTTATGCAGGTCGTGGTCCCGCATCTGCCGCCGCGAGGCCGTCTTTTCTCGGCCCCATTGCTGCCGCTTCTGGTTTTGCCCATTCTGGCCAACCGCAGCTTCCAATCAGGCCGGGCCGATGCGCCTACCTTGCTTTCCGGCTGGGGGCTGGACAGCGCGCTGACCCTACGCGCCGATGCATTCAGCCTCGCTTTCCTCATTTTGGTGGTCCTGCTATTATTTGCGCTCGTCCTGGCTGAAGGAACGGCCCCCTCCTCTGCCAGCCGGCGGATGGCGTTATCGTTCTTACTGGCTGCCGGGGCGAGCCTGGTTTTTGTCGCCGCCAACGGCCTGATGGTCGGCTATGCCCTGATCGTTTTTGACGCGATTGGCGCTCTGATTTGGTTGATCCAGGAGCGGGCCACCGCTGCTATTTTTCGGCTCCTGCTGAGCATAGTCACAACGGCGGCGCTGACCCTGTACGGCTTACCGGCGGACTCGACCTTCACGCACTTGTTCCTGGTCCTTGTCTACTGGTTGCGCCTGGGATTGTACCCGTTTCTGGAAGCGGGCATCCTATCCTCCCGAAAGGGGGGGCAGCAGATGCTCTGGTTCAGCCTGTCCACCACTATCGGCGCTTACCTGGTTATGCGCTTCCCGCTGGTTCAGCCGGTGCCGGCGGCTATCCTCTGGCTGGTCGTGGTAGTTATGTTTCTCAACGGGCTGGTTGCCTGGCTTTCAACCCGGCGCGAAGTGCTGCTGGGAAGGTTATTTCTGACCCAGATGCTATGGATTATGTTGGTTGCCCCCGTTCCGGCTCTGGTAGCGGTTGGCTTAACCCTGGCCTTGACCACGGCTCTGGCCGCGATGTGGCTGGTTCCGCCTCCGGGCCGGCCCAATTTGGGCGAGCGCAACTGGCCCTGGCTCTATGCAACGCCGGCGCTGGCGACGCTTTCAATAGTGGGCCTGCCCTTTACCCTGGGCTGGATGGCGTACAGCCAACTTTATGCCCGGCTCGCGGGCGATGGCTTGAGCGCGATGCTGGGGGTCATTACGCTGGCCGAGGGTCTGGCTCTGGCAGCTTTGCTTAACTATTGGCGGGACCTGCTGGGGCAACCTGAAACGAACGACCTGGCCTCGGCTGCCGGGTTGATTGTGGCCGCGCCCTTTTTGGTGCCGGGGCTCAGCCTGGTCGCCCTCCAGGCCCTCATTGGTCAGGCTGTCAACACCCGTTTCGATTGGCCGACGCCCGTCTTGCTGATGGTAGGCGCCGGCTGGGCGTGGGCTGCCTTACTGAGTTACGGCCACGGGCGATGGTTGTTGCGGCTGCCGCTCTCCGAACGGCAAATCGTTGGCATCCTGGAAATAACCTGGACTATGCGCCCCATAATCGACGGCCTGGACCAGGCGGCCCGGTTGATACTACGCTTGCGGCTCGTGCTCGAAGGCGAACATTACCTGGGCTGGGCCATATTGATCGCGTTAACCGGCATCATCGTCTTGCTGTTGAGTTGAGCTTATGCCAACCCTGCGCGAATTTTTGCACCAGCTTGATTTCATCACCATTGATCTGTCGGTGCTGATTTTATTTGGCACGGCCAGCCTGATCCTCCTGGTCCGCGATTGGCGGCTGTCAATCTTTGCCCTGCTGATCCAGTATCTTGCTACAGGGCTGGTCCTGGCCCGGATCGTCCGCCCGGAAATTGCGCTGGCCAAGGTGCTGGTCGGCCTGCTGATTTGCCCCATCCTGTACCTGTCCGCGCGCCAGGCCGGTTGGAGTGAGGTCAGGGCAGGCCCCTTTCGCTGGAGCCGCCTTCTGTCATGGCGCAGAACCGTGAGCTGGGAGGTTTTTCCAGCCGGGCGTTTCTTTCGCCTGCTGGCGATGCTGCTGGCGATGTTCACCGCGGTCACGCTCAGCCGAGCCTATCCCCTGGCCGGCGCGCCGGCTCAAGCTACGACGATTGCGTATTGGCTCGTTGCGGCCGGCCTGCTCCTGTTGATACTGACCGAGGAACCCTTCAAGGCCGGCCAGGGACTGCTGACCGCCATCACGGGGTTCGAGGTGATATATACAACCCTGGAGCGAAGCCTGTTGTTGATCGGTTTGTGGGGAGCCATAAACTTGCTACTGGCCGTGGCCATCGGGTATCTCACCGCCGTGCGGGGCGTGCCCGGGGAGGACAACCTGTGATCAGGACGCTGCCCTGGCCGGACCTGGCGCCGGCGTTGCTGTTGGTGGCCCTGCCTCTGGGCGCGCTGCCGGTGGTCTACCTCTTAAGACGATGGACCGCAGGCGCGCTGCTGGCAGCCGGCGTCTGTGCAGCCAACGCTTATCTGGCCTTCCGTTTGCCCCGCACCGAGGTCTGGACCTTGCTGGGCAGCCCGGTCAAGCTCGATGCGCTGGCGGTGGGCCTGCTTTCGGTGCTGTTTATCGCCGCCGCCGTCCTTTTTCTGATGGCCTGGCGCATTCCGCAGGGGTGGTCTTTCTACCCATTCGGGTTGCTAACGCTGGGGCTGTGGGTAGCGGCCAGCTTAAGCCATCACCTGGGAGTGACGGCCCTGCTCATCGAGCTGGCCGCCATCGTCCTGGTCTTTGTCATTCAAGGTGGCCGGGCCAACTCGACGCGAGCGGCCTGGCGTTTTCTGGTGATGATCTCTCTGGCCGTCCCCCTGTTCCTGCTGGCGGCCTGGCGCATCGATCTTTACCGGGCCGATGTCAACAACGCCATTTTTCTCAACGAAGCCAGAGTCCTGGTCGCCGTCGGATTTGCTATCTGGCTGGCGGTCGTGCCGCTGCATAGCTGGCTGACGACCCTGGCCGGCGAGGCGCAACCGCTGGTGGCGGCCTTCGTGCTCATCGGATTTCCCCTTGTCGTTCTGATCACTTTGTTCCATCTCGTGGCGGATGCCCCCTGGCTGGCCGATACCCCCGAGGCGATGAATGTTTTGCTGGTTGCCGGTTTGCTGACCGCGACCCTTGGGGGCGCGCTGGCCGCCGTGCAACGCTCCTTTGGCGCGCTCCTGGGGTACGCCGCCCTGGCCGACATCGGCTGTAGCGTGGTGATGCTGGCTGTAGGTGGCACGAGGGGCAGCGTGGTTCTGCTACTGGGGCTGGTGATGCGCACCCTGGCCCTGACCCTGGCCGGCGCGGCCGGCGCGGCCCTACGCTTTCGAGCGGGGGGGGATGCGTTCGCCCTAGCGCCGGGCCTGGCCCGATCAATGCCCCTGACCGTGGCCGGTTTCACCATCGGGGGGCTGGCGTTGGCGGGCGCGCCGCTCACCGCCGGTTTCACTGCCCGCTGGTTCTTGCTGGAGGCGGCGGCCAACCTCGATCTGCGCTGGGCCTTGATCGTAGTTCTGGCCGGCCTGGGGGTCGCCATTGGTTACCTGCGCGGGTTGCGTAGCCTGCTGGCTTTGCCTGAGGGAGGTCCGGGACGGGCCCCGCCCGGCGAATCCTGGCTGTCCACGTCAGTGATCGTCTTGCTGGCGCTGCTGTGCCTGTCGTTGGGCGTATTTCCGCAAAGCGTTGTGAATCTGGCCCAGGAGATTGCCGCCGCGTTTCCTTTGCCCCTATTATAAGCGATGGAGTTGCTCATGAGCATTAAGTCTGATCGATGGATTGAAGAGATGGCCCGGCGGGAGAAACTGATTGACCCCTTTGAGATGGGGCAGGTCCGCCAGGGCGTCATTTCCTACGGCCTGTCATCCTACGGCTACGATATTCGCGTCGCCGGCGAATTTAAGATATTTCACAACGTGAATTCGACGGTGGTTGATCCCAAGAACTTCGATGATCGCTCATTCGTTGAATTTCAGGGCAAGATTTGCACAATACCCCCCAACTCCTTCGCCCTGGCGCGAAGCGTGGAGTATATCCGTATGCCCCGGAACGTGACGGGGTTGGTCCTCGGCAAAAGCACCTACGCCCGCTGCGGCATTGTGACCAACTTCACCCCTCTGGAGGCGGCCTGGGAGGGGCATATCACCATTGAGATCAGCAACACCACCCCGCTCCCGGCCAGGATTTACGCGGACGAAGGCATTGCCCAGATTTTATTTTTTGAAAGCGACGAGGATTGCAACGTCAGCTACGCCGACCGCAAGGGAAAATACCAGGGGCAAAAAGGCATCACCCTACCCAAATTATAGTAGATTAGATGGGTTCAATCTCGGAGATTGAACCCATCTGGCACAACAATAGAACGTGCGAGGAGATTCTTATGGCTTCCCCCCAAACCAGGCTGGAACTACGAACGCGCGCTGTGGGTCCCTGGCCGATGAACACCTACGCCCTGATCTGCCCCGGCACTCGACAAAGCGTGCTCATCGACCCCGGCGCTGACCCTGAGACGTTACAGGAGATGCTGGCCGGCAGCACGCCGGTTGCCATCTTGCTGACCCATACCCATCCCGATCACATCGGCGCCCTGGCTGAAATGCGACAGAGGCTGGCCGTTCCGTTGCTGGCCCATCCCGGCCCCCATTTCGGGGAGATGCAGCTAAACGCCGACCGCGCCCTCAACGAGGGCGACATCGTCGAGGTCGGGGAGCACACGTTGAGGGTGCACCACGCGCCCGGCCACATCGACGATATGGTCTGTTTCTTCCTGGAGGGCGATCAGCGGGTCATCGTGGGCGACACGATCTTTGAGGGGGGGCCGGGCAAGACCTGGTCGGTTGAGGGCTTTCAAACGACGCTACAAACGCTGCGCAACCTGGTTTTGACCTGGGCCGACGAAACGGTTTGCTACCCCGGCCACGGCCCCCATTTTCGCCTGGGCGACCGGCGGGCTGCTATCGAAGCCTTTCTGGGCAAAGACCACGGCGACTTCTTCGGCGATGCAACCTGGGATATGTAGATAACTGGACTTACGCAATTCGCCCAAAATCAGGTGACCGGCACTTAGAAAGAAAACAAGTGCCGGTCACCTTAAGTGCGGAAACACCCCTTTTGAGGAGGGAGGAAATAAGCGGGCGGACGAAGAAAGCCCCCTCAGATTGGAGAGGGCTTACACCTCAAGGGACTACTTCAGGGTCTCAGTCGGCAGCCGATAATTGGTCAACCTGTTCAAGAATTGAACCGGTCTGGGGTAAACCCACCTGCCTGTATACGGCCTTCCCTGTGCCATCGAGCACAATGAAGGCGGGAATGCCGTGAACGCCGTACAACCGGGCTGCCTGCAACCCGACGCGACTTAGCGTGTTTAAGCGTAGCAACGGGGCTTTATCCGCCAGGTCTTTCTCCATCCCATCAACGATGGGTTTGGCCAGCAGGCAGGTGCTTCAGGTGTTGGCGTAAAATTCCAGGACGACCGGCTGCCCCCGGCCAATCATCGAGGACAAGTCCTCGATGGAGGCCAGAGGGGTGGCCCTGGTCCGAAGCAACAGAAACGCGCCAACCACCACCCCCAGGAAAATCAAGAGTGATGCGTTGGCGCGAAACCAGTCTTGAACGGCTGGCATTAAGCCTCAACGGAGGCCAGCACGTTGTCGAGGCGCTGCTTGATGAAGGGCTTCGGCGCGGCGCCGACCAGGCGGTCTACCTCCTGGCCGCCACTCACAAACAACATCGTGGGGATGCCCTGCACGCCGTACCGGCCGGCCCACATCGGATTTTCGTCGGTGTTGACCTTGGCGATGGTGACTTTGCCGCCATATTCCTTGGAAAGCTCCTCCAGAATGGGGGCTACCATACGACAGGGGCCACACCACGGTGCCCAAAAGTCGACAACCACCGGAACGTTAGACTTTAAAACTTTCTCCTCAAATTCAGCATCCGAAACGTGGATTGGTGCGCTCATTGGTAACGGTTCTCCTTGTTTACGTTATCTAATATCGTCGAGACAGATTTGCACTGCCGCCTCGGTCAGTGATGCACCCAGATCATTGTAGCGAAACAGCGGAGGCGTGTCAAGTATATCTGCCACTATTGACTAGACGCCCATGCCCCTCGAAATCTTACGCCAGCCAGACTGTTTGAAAATTGCGCCCAATTGTGATAGACTACGGCGGACAGCGCTTTAAGCTGGTTCCCCGCCATTGATGGAAAAACAGCCTTGTTGAATTTCGAGGGTGGATGGAGAGAGGTTCCCAGGTCCTTATGGAAGAAATTGCCCCTGGCGTCTTTGTTGAGTCGAATTTTAGCGGCGCTAATGTCGGCTGTGTGCTGACGGATGAAGGCGCTATCGTTGTTGACACCCCGATGATTCCCGAGGAAGGTAAAGCGTGGGCCCGCCAGGTAGCTGAATTGACAGACCGGGTTCTGTATGTTTTCAATACCGACCATCACCGGGCGCATATTTTGGGAAATCAATATTTTGAGGCCCCTATCCTGGCCCACGAAGCCGCCTGGAAGGAGATGGCCTCTTACAAAGATACCTTCATCGAACGTACCAAGAATATGTTCAAGAAACGCCCGGAAATCCAGAAGCAGTTCAAAGAGACGGTCATCATCAAACCGCAGTTGACGTTCACCGGGCGTTTAACGATCAAGAAGGGCGGGCGAGAACTCCTGTTTCTCCACCTGGGGGGGCACACCCCGGCCACGTCTGGCCTGTTTTTGCCCGACGAACGCATTCTCTTCAGCGGAGACCTGGTGGTTGTCGACGAGCACCCTGCGCTGGGCCAGTGCAACAGCAAAGAATGGCTGAATCAACTGCAATGGCTGCGCCGGCAAAAGTTCTCGATGATCGTGCCCGGTCATGGCGCTCTGTGCAACGTCGAGGCCACATATCCTGTCTCCGACTATATCCGCACCATGCGGGCCAAGGTTCGGGGCCAATACAAAGCCGGGCGGACCAAAGCCGAAGCGGCGGTGATCATTAGCCAGATGATCGACTTTTTCCCTTACAAGCCCGGCGAAAAATCGTTGATCGAAAAACGCATCCGGGCCGGAGTGAGCCGGGTTTACGATGAGATGAAAGTCATCTACGGGCTGAGGAACTAAATGAGTGGAGACACCTCATGCCTGAAGCGGTAAAACGCGTGGTCTTGATAGTGCTGGATAGCGTGGGCTGCGGCGACGCCCCCGATGCAGCGGCTTATGGCGATGAAGGCTCGAATACGTTGGGGAATACAAGCCGGGCCGTGGGCGGGTTGAACCTGCCCAACCTGGGTAGTTTGGGCCTGGGCAACCTGACCGACATTCAAAACGTGCCACCGGTGGAAAGGGCCGCCGGCGCTTATGGCCGCCTGACCGAGATCAGCGCCGGTAAGGACACAACCACCGGGCATTGGGAGCTGGGCGGCATCGTCCTTGATCGCCCGTTTCCCCTTTACCCCGATGGCTTTCCCGCCGGGTTGATGGCCGAGTACGAAGCGCGAATTGGCCGGGGCACGCTGGGCAACTACCCCGCCTCCGGGACGGAAATCATCAAGGAATTGGGCGAAGCGCATATGCTGACCGGCAAGCCCATTGTCTACACCTCCGGCGACAGCGTGTTCCAGGTGGCCGCCCACGAGGACATAATCCCCATCGATGAACTGTACCGCATCTGCCGGATTGCGCGCGAGCTTTTAACCGGCGAACACTGCGTAGGGCGAGTCATCGCCCGGCCTTTCGTCGGCCAGCCGGGGAATTTCAGCCGGACCGAGCGCCGCAGGGATTTCAGTCTTGAGCCGACGGGCCAAACCATCCTGGATGCCGTCAAAACCGCCGGGTTGGAGGTGATGGGTGTCGGCAAGATCGAAGACATCTTTGCCCACCGCGGCCTGACGATGAGCAACCACACCGGCAACAATATGGCCGGGGTGGACGCCATTCTGGAGTTTGCTGGCCTGGACAGGCCCGGCCTCATTTTCGCCAACCTGGTTGATTTTGATGCCCTGTACGGCCATCGCAACAACCCGCGCGGCTACGCCGACGCTCTGGAAGCTTTCGACCGGCGCTTGCCGGAGATTCAGGAGGGGCTGCGCGACGACGACCTGTTGATCATCACCGCCGATCACGGCAACGATCCGACCACCCCCAGCACCGACCACTCCCGCGAACGCGTGCCCCTCCTGGTTGCGGGAGCCTGGGTGAGGCAAAACCTCAACCTGGGCACGCGCCAGTCCTTTGCCGACGTGGCGGCCAGCATCGCCGACGCGCT
The DNA here is from genome assembly GCA_046757065.1 of Anaerolineae bacterium. Classification (GTDB taxonomy): domain Bacteria; phylum Chloroflexota; class Anaerolineae; order 4572-78; family JBHHXL01; genus JBHHXL01. The sequence continues at coordinate 26,297 of JBHHXL010000008.1, read as the reverse complement.
GGGGATTCCGTGGCGCGGCCCCGGCCAGTCCTTCGCCCAAGACCTTCTATCCCACCCTGGCGGCAAAGCATAGTGGACCAAATCCTGAACGACCCGCTCTTACTGGTCACCCTCATCGTGATGGCGATCAGCCTCTTTTTGACGCTCATTCTCCCCATTCTGCCCGGACAGTTCCTGGTCTGGTTGGCGGCGGTGGGCTACGGTCTTGCAGCAGGCTGGGAAAAACTCGGCTGGCCGACCTTCTTCGTCCTGACTGGAGCGGTGATCTTGGCGGCAATTGTCGATGCGGTTCTGGGAATCTTGGGGGCCAGGCTGGGGGGCGCGTCAGCCTGGGGCATCGTGGCCGGCCTGTTGTTGGGATTGGTCGGCTTGATTGTTTTTAACGCGTTTGGCGCTGTGGTCGGCGCCGTGGCCGGCCTGATGGCGGTCGAATGGTACCGCCATCAAGAGTTCGAGCGAGCCTGGAAGGCCAGCCTGGGCTATCTGGCCGGACTCGTCGCCTCGGTCGTGGTCCGCTTCGTCATCGCCTTGTTGATGGTCATCATCTTCCTCTGGAGGGTTTTGTGATCCGGCGGAAGTTACGCGGGGGATCTGGCAATCCGCGTGCTCCCGCAAATCCGTGGTTCTGAAGCGAGGGCCTGGCCCACCGCAGGGCGAAGCGCCTTCAAATTTGGGCTCTGTGAGCTTTTATAGGGTTTTGTAGCACAAGCTGTTAGTTTGTCCTACATTACCACACAATTCCTCAAAGAGCCCAAATTTGATCACCTGAATCGCTAAGCAGAAACTTTCTGTGTACAATATGCGGGAACAGAGTTTGCTGATTCTTCGGGTAGGTGAAAAATGAATCTTGAACCCGCCTATATCACCATCGTCGAGGGCCCCCCGCCCACATTTCACGAGGTGAACAATGATTGGGCCTGGAGCGTTCTGGAAAGTCCCGACGAAGTCGATGTCGCCTTCTGCCAGATGCGGACTCTCAACGGGCCGCTATTGGTGCAACGCTGCCAGGAAGCCTGGAATGAAGGGCGGCCCGCCCGCCTGGATTTTCCGACCGAGGACGGCACGCGGGGCGAGTTGGACATTGTGGCCGTCCGCTGGGAGAAAGTCGAAGAGGGCCACAAACTGTACCTCTGGGTTCGAGCCTAGGGGGTTGCCTGATGACCTCGGAACTCCAGGCGTTTGTTGACCAGCAGGTCACCCGCTTAAAACCTGTGGACAAGGCCCTCAGAGCGGCCTACTGGAACCTGGCCACTACCGGCGAGGAACGGTGGCAACAGGAAACCACTCGATTGACCATTGAAATTCGCACGCTCCTCTCGGACGCGGAGGCGTTCGCCCGTTTGCAAGGGTTGCAAGCCCAATCGGGCGATGGCGATGCCCTGCTGGCCCGGCAGGCCGAACTCCTGCATCTGGCCTTTCAGGGCAACCAGATGGACCCGGACACCATCGCCGAAATCTCGGAATATGAAACCGAGATCGCCAACGTCTTCAACACCTTCCGGGCCGAGCTGCGGGGCAAAAAGGTAACGGACAACGAGATCAAAGACATCCTGCGCGAGTCCGACGACCTGGACCTGCGCCGTGAAGCCTGGCAGGCCAGCAAACAAATTGGCTCCCTGGTGGCCGGCAAAATACGTCACCTGGCCCAGCGGCGCAACGCCGCCGCCCAGGCGATGGGCTTTGAAAACTTTTATTCGATGCGGTTGAAGTTGCAGGAATTGGATGAAGCCGAGCTATTTGAGACCCTGGAAACGCTGGAGCAACTCAGCCGGCCCCTTTACGCGGCCTATATGGCCGCTCTGAATCGCACCCTGGCGGAGCGATTCGGCCTGGATGTGGCCGACCTCCGGCCCTGGCACTACCCCGATCCCTTTTTCCAGGAAGCGCCGGCCACCGATCCGGCCCTGGCTGCGTTCTTGAAACAAACTTATGATGGCCGCAACCTGGAAGATTTGACGGCGAGCTTTTACCGGGCCATTGGCCTGGACATCTCCGACATTCTGGCCCGCAGCGACCTGTATGAGCGTGATGGCAAGGAACAACACGCCTTTTGTATGGATATAGACCGCGAGGGTGACATTCGGGTTTTGTGCAACAACGTTTCCAACCACATCTGGATGGATACGATGCTGCACGAGTTCGGCCACGCGGTGTATGACAAATATATCGATCCCGGCCTGCCCTACATCTTGCGCGAACCGGCCCACACCAACCTGACCGAAGCCATCGCCCTGCTGATGGGCCGCCTGGCCACCGATCCGGCCTGGCTGGTGGCCTACGCGGGCGTCGAGCCGGAAGAGGTTCTGGCCGTGCGCTCCCTGCTGGCCGAATCGCTGCGCCACCGGTTGTTGATTTTTACCCGCTGGGTGCTGGTCATGGTTCACTTTGAACGCTCTCTGTACCAGGACGCGGATCAGGACCTGGACGGGCTATGGTGGGATACGGTTGAGCGTTTTCAAATGATTCAGCGCCCCGACGGTCACCATTCGCCCGATTGGGCGGCCAAGATACACCTGGGCACCGCGCCGGTCTATTACCACAACTACCTGCTGGGCGAAATGGTTGCTTCCCAACTGCGCCATCACATGCTGGGGAACGTGGTGGGCAATGGCGCTGATCCAACGGTTCGTTTTATCCAGGATCGGGCGGTTGGGGACTACCTGAAGCAAAACCTGTTCAACCTCGGCAGCTCGCTGCACTGGCAGGAAACCCTGGCCCGGGTCACCGGCGAGCGCCTGAACCCCCGCTACTTCGCCGAGCAAATTGAGACGCTGGCGTAAGTGACGCTGCGATCCCCCCTTGACTCTCCCCTTACGGGAGGGTGTATACTCCATAATGAAGATCTTCACCAACCATTGGCGATCAAGGACCACTTTGGAGACGAATAGCTACTTATTTGGCGCAGCAAGGAGTCAGGGCTGCCGCTCCGTCGCTGACCATCTACTACGACCCTGAATATCGTGAACGAGATGTAGACGTGGAAACAGCCACGCCGGTGAGCGCCTCGCTACCAGGCAATGAACAGGTGGCAGTCCGCGAGTTGCCGGGCGTTGAGTTGATGGCTACCGTGATCCACCAAGGGGGCTACGACACCATTGGCCAGGCGTATACGGCCCTGTTGGCCTGGATCGAGGCCAACGGCTATCGCATCATTGGCCCCAATCGGGAAATTTATCTACGTTGCGGAGATAATGACTACGATGATCCGACGACATACGCTGATTACGTGACGGACGACCCGGCCACTTTCTTGACCGAAGTGCAGTTTCCGGTCGAAAAGACCTGACGTGTCAAGCTGACGAGTAGGGGCGCGGCGCGCGCCGTGCCCCTCCGGAACCCCAAAAAATGAGCCAGATTTTGCAAAAACTGAAGGGCGGCGATCTGCGCTCCATCGGCAGGGCCGAGGAGGTGGTACAGGACGTCCTCCACAACCCGGCCTTGTTCGGGGAGGTCTTTGAGGGCCTGCTCGACGACGACCCCAGGGTCAGAATGCGCAGCGCCGACGCCCTGGAGAAAGTATCCGCCAAACACCCCGAATACCTGCAACCCTTCAAATCCCGCCTCATCCGCGAAATCGCCCGCAGCGACCAGCAGGAGGTGCGCTGGCACGTGGCCCAGATGTTTTCCTATCTGGAAATCGATCACCGGGAACGGGATGAGATTGTCGAGATTTTGCTGGGCTACATCGACACAAGCGAGAGCAAGATCGTCAAGACCTTCTCGATGCAAACCCTGGCCGACCTGGCGGAACAGGATGAACTTCTCCGGCCCCAAGTCATAGAAAAGTTGGCAGAGTTGGTGGAGACAGGCAGCCCGGCGATGGTCAGCCGGGGAAAAAAGCTGATCGCCAAATTGGAAAAGTAGCGCTTGATCACTTCCGCTTCCGGCGGGGCGGCGGCGGCTCCGGCAGGGGGACCGGTTGGCCGGCCAGATAGGCCTGAATGCTGTCTGCCGCCCGGTGCGCCGAAGCGATGGCGGTGATGACCAGGTCCGGGCCGTGAACGTTGTCGCCGGCGGCGAAGACGCCCTCGCGGGTGGTGGCTCCCACGCTTTCGTCGGCTACGATCAGGCCCCATTTGTGGGTAGCCAGGTTCTCCGTCTTTTTTCCCAAAAGTGGATCGGGCCAGTAGCCGACGGCCAGGATGACGGTATCAATTTCCTGGATGAACTCCGAACCCTCGATGGGAACCGGGCGGCGGCGGCCCGAGGCGTCGGGTTCGCCCAGCTCCATCTTGATGACCTTCATCGCCGTGAGCCGTCCCTGCTTATCCCCGATGTACTCAACCGGCGCTTGCAGGTACTCGATCTTCACCCCTTCTTCCAGGGAAACCCCTCGCTCAATCTTGTTGCCGGGCATTTCAGCCTCGGTGCGGCGGTAGACAATGGTCGCCTCCTCCGCGCCCAGGCGGATCGAGGTCCGGGCGCAGTCCACGGCGGTGTCGCCGCCGCCGATGATCGCCACCCGCCGCCCGATGACCGGCTTTTCCCGTTTGTCCGGCGGCAGCATGTCGGGGGGCACATTGGCCCGGATCAGGAAATCGGTTGAGGTGTAAACGCCGTCCAGGTCCTCGCCGGGGATGTTCATCGTGGCTTCGACGTTGGCCCCCGTCCCCAGGAAGACGGCGTCATACTCATGGAGCAGGTCGTCGACGGAAATGTCCTGGCCGATGCGGGTGTTGGTGACGAACTTCACGCCCGCCGCTTCCAGGTCCCGAATCTTGTTCTGCACGACGTGCTTCTCGAGTTTGAAGCTAGGGATGCCGTAAACCAGCACCCCGCCCGCCACCGGCCAGGCCTCGTAGATGGTGACCTCGTGCCCGTGCTTGATCAAATCCTCGGCGACGGTCATACCGGCCGGCCCCGAACCGACCACAGCAATCCGCCTGCCGGTTTTTTCCTGGGGCGTCTCGATGGCCAGCGCCCCCTGCTGGCGGGCGATATTGGTCACAAACGCCTCCAGTTTGCCGATGGAGATCGAGCCGTAATACCTGCCCAGCGTGCAACCCTGCTGGCACAGGTTGGGGCATACCCGGCCGCAAACCTCGGGCAGGGGGCTGGTTTTGGCAAAGATTTTGGCCGCGCCGGCGTAATCGCCCTGGCTGGTGAGCCACAGGGCCTCCGGTATATCGTTGCCTGCCGGGCAATTCAGGACGCAGGCCTGCGGCTCGGGGCACTGGATGCAGCGCGAGGCTTCGGCGATGGCCGTTTCCTCATCGAAGCCCAGCACCACCTCATCAAAATCGCAAACTCGCTCCTCAACGGGGCGCTTGTCGTACTCAACGAAAGGCAAATAAACGCGCGTCTTGCGGTCGATGTCTCGAAAAGCGGTTTCAGTGCTCATTGATTGGGGCCTCCTTTCTGGCAAGGCCAGTATAGCACCCTTTTGGGGAAGCGATTAGCGAAAAATGTCACGAATAAAGGGTGACGTTTGTCACCCAGGGCATTGGGAATCAGGATCGAAGGGGTTATTGGCCGGCGGCTTTACGCAGGCGGGCCTCGACCAGATCGATCACCGCCTCGTAGACCGCCTGGCGCTCGCCGGAGGTAAGCCCCAGGGCGTCGAAGATGACGTCGTCCAGGGTGCGGCGGTCGGGCCGGGCGCACTCATCTCTGATGCGCCGGGCGGTGGGGCGAGTCGCCAGTTGTTGGTAGGCCGCTTCCAGCTCGGCCAGGGGCACCGACTCCGGGTGCGGGACCGGCAGTTGCCTGACGACCCGCACGTCAACATCGGCGATGGCCTGGGCCCCGGTCAACTGCCGGCAGGAGAGGTCCAGAAAAAGGCGGCAGAGGGTCGAATTCAGGACAGCCCCCCAATAGCCATAACTGCCCGTCAGCGGCGTCAGGCCGTATAGCTTCTTGTCCTCCAAAACTCCGCGCCTGTTCCGCACGACGATCATCCGCTGGCCCACCTTGGCCGGGAAAATGAAGGGCGCGGCGGTCCAGCCCCGGCCAACGCTGTACCACAGAGGTCGCCCGGCGCAGGTCCGGCGCCGGTGGAAGCCCTGGCTCTGCCCCCAGCGAATGTAGGCCGCTGCCCTGGTGCCTTCCAACTCGGCCAGGGGGCGGTGGCAACTAAACAGGTGGAAGCGCAACCTCTCCAGCGAGTCTCCGGGGCGACGAACTTCCTTGAGGGAGAAAAGAACGGGTTGCAGGAACTCCGGTTCGATACCCCAGGCTTGAATCCGGGCCTCGTCCAGGTAGAAAAAGACATTCGCCCCCGTTTTGATCCCGAACCGGACGGTTGCCAGTTCGCCCAGCCTGGCCCACATCTCCCGGCCTTTGTGGATGAGGGTCTGGTAAATATCCGGGGCGCGCAGGTACTTGCCGCCCCATTGATCGCCCCTATAGGAGTCTAGATTGAAATCTGGACTCCCGCTCGTAGACCGTGACAAGTTATGCTCCTGCCGGATCGCTCCGGTCAGCAACGCGCAGCCCGCTTCCAATAACCTCCCCTGCCGGATCGGGAAAATCCGATAATCCGGCGTGGTCCGACGCTCGGTGGCGTTGGTGATGGCCTCGAAAGTCGCTGCCGAGAAGAGGCGCTCGAAGGGCTGCCGGATGTTGGCGAAGCGCACGACATTTTCCAGCCCCCCATCGACGGCCTCAGCCGGGGCCGAGGCCAGCAAGATGACCGTGTTGACACCGGCTCTGGTGAACGAGCGCCGGGCCTGGTTGTCCAGCACGAGTTTAAGCCGGCAGTGTCGCAGCAGGAATTCTTGCAAAGTAGCCCCATAGCCGGCATCGAGCCAGGCGTTGGCGGTCAGAAAGCAGAAAGTGCCGGCGGGGTTCAGCAGCGACAGGCCGCGAAAGTAAAAGTAAATGTACAGGTCGCTGCGAGCATCGAGTTTGCGCCCGGCAAAGAAGGCGGGAAACGAGCGGTAAACCGAACGGGCCAGCCGGGTTTTATAATCCTTTTTGGCCTGTGGGGTGATCTCGTCGTGTTCCGGGCGCGGGTCTGCGATGTGCTCCTGCCGCACGTAGGGCGGATTGCCAATGACCAGGTCAAAGCCGCCTCGCCCGCCGGCGGTGATTTCGGGGAAAACGGGTTGGGTCAGGCTATCGGCCAGTTGAATGTTGCAGGCAATTTGGGGAAGCTGCCGCGCCGGTTGGCCCTTGCCCCTTTGCGGCGAGGGTTCTACCCCGGCCAGCACAGCCAGCTTGAGGCGCAATTCGGCCACCTGGCAGGCCGGGGCCATCACCTCGACGCCGTAGAGGTTCTGGCCGATGATGCGTTGCCTGCGCCGGTGAGGGGCCTCGTTCCGGCCCAGGTAGGCGGCGGCGCGGGCCTGGAGGCCATCCAGCAGGCGCAACATCCCCACCAAAAATGAACCCGCGCCGCAGGCCGGATCGAGGACGGTGACGCGGCGCAAACGGTCCGTCAGCGAGGGCCACAGGTCCGCCTCGGCCAGGGCGCGGTCGGCGGCAGCCTCCTCGTCCGGCCCCAGGGCGAACAGGGCGGCGTAGAGCCGGTGCCGGTGGCCCTCGCCCAGGTGGGTGATCAGGTGATCGGCCAGCGCCAGGCGGCACATCAGATCGATTTCGACGCGCGGCGTGTAGAAGACCCCGGCTGCACCCGGCTCCTCTCCGGCCAGGCGCTCGGCGGCCAGGCCCAGCACCTCCGGGTCTATAGCCACCTCCCGGTCGAGGGCATAACGTTCAGATAAGGTGAACGGGTAGCGCCCCAGGCTCGCAAACGCCGGATCGGGGGAGGCAGGAGCATCTGCGAGAAAATGCGCCAGCAGGCTCCGCTGAAGCCGCATCCACGCTTCGTGGTGAGCCTGGGTTTCACTCCGGCCCCGCCGCCGCAAACCGGCCTTTAGCTCGTGGAAGGCCGCACCGGCCTCGGCCAGGAACTCCCGGGCCAGCGCCTCGGCAGCGCGGGGGTCAGGGCGGGGGTGTTGTAAAATCATCGCATTCTGCAACAACTAACAAAATATGGTATTGAGGGCTTCAGCCCTTGCCAGTTTCAAAGGGCTAAAGCCCTCAATACAAGGCCCGGCTACATCTTGACCATATAAAGACAGGCGGCAAATGATGCCTTCGCCGCCGTTTTTTGCTATAATCAACCCAGTTCACAGTCAGCGTTAACGGGCACTACAATATGAGTAAACCATACGACACCGTGATCATTGGAGCGGGGCCGGGAGGATCGGCGGCGGCCTATTATCTGGCCCGGCAGGGGTTTGACGTGCTGCTCCTCGACAAGTTCGATTTCCCGCGCGACAAGACGTGCGGCGATGCCCTCTCTCCGCGGGCGTTGGGCGTTCTCGACGATATGGGATTGCTGGGCGAGATGCGACGGGCCGGTCGCCGGGTCAACGGCCTGGAGGTTTTCGCCCCGAACGGCCAGGCGACCGCGGCGACTATTCCTCAACACGACGGCCGGCCGGAGTACGCGCTGGTCCTCCCCCGGCTGATCCTCGACAACGCCATCCGCGAGCGGGCCCTGGCCGGCGGGGCAAAGTTCGAGGGCCGCATCCGGGTGACCGCCGTTGAGCCGGATGGAAACGGCGTGGTGGTCAGAGGCGGGCGGCGCGGTCGTTCGGCGACATTCAAGGCCCGGCTGGCCATCATCGCCACCGGGGCCAGCCCGAAACTGCTGCTGCAAATGGGGCTGCTCCCCAGGCAGCCGCCGATGATCCTGGCCGCCCGGTCCTATTTTGAAGAGGTCAAGGGGCTGGGCGATCAGATGCACTTTCGCTTCGACGGGGTGCCCCTGCCGGGTTACGGCTGGGTCTTTCCCCTGCCGGACTCGGCGGCCAACATCGGCGCCGGCTTCTTCCCGAACGGCCGGACGGCGCGCCGCGTGCCCGCCACGCCGGGGGCCGCCTTCGAGCAGTTCATCCAAACCCCGTCGTTGCGGGCGATATTGGCCGGCGCTCGCCAGGCGGAGCCAGTCAAGGGTTACCCGCTGCGGGTGGACTTTGCCACCGCCCCGACGTTTGGCGCACGGGCCTTGTTGGTTGGCGAGGCGGCGGGGTTGGTCAACCCGCTGACCGGCGAGGGCATCGACTACGCGCTTGAGTCGGGCCGGATCGCCGCTGAACACGCCGGCCACCTGTTCGCCACGGGCGACTTCTCGCCCCAAAACCTGGCGGCCTATGATCGCCTGCTGCGCCAACGCTATCAAAACCTGTTCGTCTTCTCTAATCGAATGCGGGATTTGTTCCTCCGCCCCTTCTTCCTCAACCGCCTGGTAAAAGCGGCCCACCGCCAGGCCGATCTGAAGATGCTGTTGCTCAACATCCTGCTCGGCAATCAGCATATGTCAATGGGGTTTTCCCTCAAGACCCTGTTCAGGATATTCCTGGCGGCGACCACAACCGGTCTCCGCTGAGAAACTGTCTGAAATGTATTTGATAGGGCAGGTGACCGGCACTTTTGCGGTGAATTTCGGGATTTCCAGCCCTATGCTATCCCGGGTTTGAACGTTTTTAAGTGCCGGTCACCTGAAACCTGACTTTTCAGACCGTCTCTGAGGGCCTGGTATTCTTTCACGACTTCCAGGGCCAGGGCGATCATCCGCTCGTTGCCACGCGCCCGGCGGCGCTCCTTGCCGGCATCGGTCAGGAGGATGTGTTCTTGACGGCGGGGGTTGTCAAAGGCGAACAGAATCGAGAGGCGATCCATCCCAAAGTGCTCGGCCACGGCAAAGGTTGTGGCCGTTTCCATATCGATGGCGGCGTAGCCCTGCCGGAACCAGGCTTCTACCTCGCGCTCCCCTTCGGCAAACAGGGCCGAGGTGGTGTAGATGCGCCCGAAGTGGAGCGGGATGTCGTCCACTCGCCTGAAGGCGGGCAAATCGGTCAGATGGAGCGAAGCCTCGACGACCTTCCGCTCCGGCCGGTAATACTGCGCCGCTCCCTCGCCGCAGTAGGCCCGGGTAGCAAAAAGAAGGTCGCCCAGTTCAATCGTCCCGGCCAGCGCCCCGTAACAGCCCGTTTGAATCACCAACGGCGTCCCCAGCACACCGAAAATGTGCGTTAACTCCGAGGCCATTGGCGCGCCGTACACCGAGGCGTAAGCGACGGGGACACCGCCAAGGTCGCCGATGAACAGGTCATCCACCACTTTGTTGGGGTCTCCAAGCTCCAGGATGTTTTCGAAATGGGCCTGGTAGGCCCGGTAATAGAACTTCAAGTCCCGCGTGCCGCGCAGGATCAACGCCCGCGGGATGCGCTCTTCGGGCAGGCCCAGGGTGGATAGCCAATCATCTCTGGTCAGGTCACGCAACATCGGGAAAACCCTGGCCGTCAGTCTTTGTACGGCACTTCGACGACGCGGGCCGCGATTTGGTCAAACAGCGAGGCTATCTCCGTCTTGACCCTGGCCACGACCTCGTCGACGGGCACGATGACGCTTTCCTTGCCGGCCCGATGCTTCAACTCGACGCCGCCGCGCTCGAGCGAGCGTTTGCTGACCGTCAGGCGCAGGGGCACGCCGATCAAATCCGCGTCGGCGAACTTGACGCCGGGGGTTTCGTCGCGGTCATCGTACAGGACTTCAACCCCCTCAGCCCGGAGCGTTTCATACAGCCTGCCGGCAGCCTCCTCACCCGCGCGCAGCGCCACCAGATGCACGTGGTACGGAGCGACCGAAACCGGCCAGATGAGACCTTGCTCGTCGTGATACTCCTCGGCCACGCTGGCCAGCAAGCGGCCCACGCCAATGCCATACGACCCCATAATGACGGGCCTGGCTTTGCCATCCCGGTCCAGGAAGGTTGCGCCCAGGGCGTCGCTGTAGCGCGTGCCCAGCTTGAAGATGTTGCCCACCTCGATGCCGCGCGCGGCCCGCAGCGGGCCCCCGCACTCGGGGCAGGCGTAACCTTCCTCGGCCACAACGATGTCGGTTACGATGTCGGCCTGGTAATCCCGCCCGTGATTGACGTTAAGCAGGTGATAGCCCTCCTCGTTGGCCCCGGCCACCAGATTGGGCGATGCCGCGACCAGGTCATCGATGACGATCACCGCGTTCCTGACCCCGATGGGCGAGCCGTAGCCCGGTTCGGCCCCGATGGCCCGGATTTCCTCCTCGCGGGCCGGGCGCAGTTCTTTGGCCTTGACGGCGTTGGCCAGCTTGGTTTCGTTCAGGTCCATATCGCCGCGCACGACGGCAAAAATAAACTTCTCGACATCCTGCTCGCCCTCGGTGACGGTTGCCACCAGGAAGAGCGCCTTGGCCGTTCTAGATTTGGGAACGTCCAGGAAGCCGGCCAGCCCCTCAATGGTGGTGATGTCCGGCGTCTCGACCTTTTCCACCGCCTGGGGGCCCTCTTCGGGCGGCGCGGGCTTTTGAAAGCGAGCGATCTGGCGGTTGTCCGCATAGCCGCAGGCGTCGCAGAGCATAAGCGTATCCTCGCCGACGGGGGTCAGGAACATAAACTCGTGGGCCAGGCTGCCGCCCATCATCCCCACATCGGCCCCCACAGCGATCACCGGCAGGTCGCAGCGGTGAAAGATGTTGAAGTACGCCTGGTAGTGGGCGCGGTACTGGGCGTCCAGCCCGTCCCAATCCGCATCGAGGCTGTAGCTATCCTTCATCGTGAACTCGCGGGTGCGGATCAGGCCGGCCCGGGGGCGAGGGTCATCGCGCCATTTGAGCTGGATGTGGTAGACCAGCATCGGCAGTTGGCGGTAAGAGCGGACCATTTGCCGCACCAGGTCGCCGACCACTTCCTCGTGGGTCATCGCCAGGACCATATCGCGGCCCGCCTTCTCTTTGAAGCGGCCCATCTCCGGGCCGATCTGGTACCAGCGCCCGGTTTCCTGCCACAGCTCCGCCGGGTGGACCAGCGGCATCGACAGCTCCTGGCCGCCGATGGCGTTCATCTCCTCGCGGATGATGTTCTCGATCTTTTTCATCGAGCGCCAGGCCAGGGGCAGATAGCTGAAGATGCCGGCAGCCAACTGGCGGATGAACCCGGCCCGGACGAGCAGTTGGTGGCTGGCCACTTCCGCATCCGCCGGGTTCTCGCGCAGGGTTTGGAAGAAGTATTTGCTCAGGCGCATCGGAGAGTCTCCTTTCCCAGTTAAATGGAAAACGCCCCGCGAGATTCGGGGCGTTGGGTTTCCAGGGCGGTCAGGGCGTGAGATTCCTCCTGTTTCAGACGCCAGCCGCAGGCCACTGCCCCGTTGCGTTCAGGCAACGGGCGGGGTAGGGCTGGTGAAAAGGAGGGTCACGAGTTCAGTCTGGGCCTTCATCTTGGGCGTAACTATATCATTGACAGCAGGGATTGTCAAACGGGGATTTCGCCGCCGGAGCCGGTCTACATAAGAATGATCCTGTTTTGAGGGCAGAACCCGCCAAGCAAAACGTCCGGCAAATGCCGGGCGTCTCTCACCGGCTTGTTGCGTCGCTTCTGCGGCGCTGCGGCGGCGCGGACGCACCATTGGACTTGCGCCGGTTGGCTTCCACGTAACGACGAATCTCTTCAGGGCTGGGCATGTTCGCGGCGGGCGCGCTGTAATCCAGCCCATCGACTCTGCGACGCTCAATCCTCTGCTTCAAAACATACTCGATGCGATGAACCATCCGCGCATCGAGCGGCGTGACCAGGGTGTATGCCTGCCCCACCGCCTGGGCGCGGCCCGTGCGACCGATGCGATGCACGTAATCTTCCGGCTGCATCGGCACATCGTAGTTCACCACGTGCGAGATGCCTTCCACGTCGATGCCGCGCGCGGCGATGTCGGTGGCGACGAGCACCCGCGTGCGCCCACGCCGGAACGACTCCAGGGCAGCCACGCGCTGGCCCTGCGAGCGATTGCCGTGAATCACGGCGGCTGAAATCTTGGCGTGCTGCAAATCGCGCACGACGCGGTCGGCACGACGCTTGGTACGCGCAAAGAGCAGCACGCTGTCCATGCCTTCGTCTTCGAGCAGGCGCTGCAACAACTTGAACTTCAAATGCTCCGGCACGGGATACAACACCTGGGTGATGGCCTCCGGGGTGGCAGTCTTTTCCACCTCGATCCGCACCGCCTGGCGCGTTACCTCGCGGGCCAGATCGACAATTGGCTGGAGCGTGGCCGAAAATAGCATCGTCTGTCGATCGCGCGGCAGCAGGCGAGCGATGCGGCGAATATCGGGCAAGAAACCGATGTCCAGCATCCGATCGGCCTCATCAAGCACGAACGCTTGCAACGACGTGAAAGCGATGTTTCGACGCCCAACGTGATCGAGCAAACGGCCGGGGGTGGCGATGACCACCTCAACGCCGCGCTTGAGCGCCTGCTCTTGCGGCCTGACGCCGACGCCGCCGTAAATCGTGGCAATGCCTACGGGCAGATTGCGACTCAATTGCGCGGCGTGTTCCGCCACCTGTAGGGCGAGTTCGCGCGTCGGCTCCAGGATCAACACGCGCGGGTGGGGCGTGCGGGGCAACGCGATCAACTTTTGCAGCAGTGGCAATAGAAACGCCGCCGTCTTGCCGGTGCCGGTTTCGGCAGAACCGAGTATGTCGTGACCTTCCAGGGCATAGGGGATGGTCGCGATCTGAATGGGGGTGGGTTGTTCGAAGCCGATCGCTTGCAGGTTGTGCTGCAAACGCGGATCGAGATCAAAATCATTGAATTGCATAAAACTCCTAAAATGCGGCAAAGCTTTGGCCGAAGTGAACAGCCGCGGGAACACATCGGGGGAAAGAGAAGAAAAACGCCGCCTCAGTCACAAGACCGGGCGGCGGGAAGATTCCGGATTTACTTGCTCTCAAACCATACAAACTATAGCATGAATGCGTTGATCTGTCAAAGTAAGGCGAGGTGGCGGGTGCAGCAGGTCGAATTCAGATGTCTCCCTTTTGAGTTAACCTATTTAAAACTGCTTGCCAAACCGGGGGCCAGATGGTACACTCACGCCCGGAGGCAGCCCGCCGTGGGCATCAAACGAAACTGGCAAGCGCATATTGGGTTGCTGGCAGGCTACCTGGGGTTGGCCCTTGTCCTCACCTGGCCGACAATTGTCCACCTGACCACCCATCTGCCCGGCGACGGCGGCGACGACCCGGCCATCGCCTGGAATCTGTGGTGGGTCAAGTATAGCCTGCTCACGTTGCGCCAGAACCCGTTCCAGACCGATTTTATGTTTTATCCCATCGGCATCAATCTGACTTTTTACACCTTAACCGTTCTGAACGGCCTGACGGCTCTGCCCCTGCTGCTCAATGTGGGCCTGGTTGGGGCCAGCAATCTCCATTTGCTGTTTACATTTGTGGCGGGCGGTTACGGTACATTCTTGCTAACTCGCCATTTGCTGGCCGGATCGGGCCGGAACGCGTGGTTCGCAGCAGCGCTAGCCGGCGGCTTTTTTGCCTTCGCCTCCAACAAGCTTTTCTACGTGGCTCTGGGCCAGTTTAACATCGCCAGCGCCCACTGGCTGCCCTTCACAATTTTGTACATACTCAAGAGCCGGCACGACCGCCGGCCCCTGCGCTGGGGAGGACATCGGCTCCGGGGCGTCTCCTCAGCACCGCTGCTGGCGGCCCTCTTTCTGACGCTGCAAACCTGGACGGAGATGACCTACGCTTCCTTCCTCCTGGTTTTCCTGGCCCTGTACGCGCTTTACTGGCTGGGCCTGGATGCGTGGAGCGCCGTGACGGCCGTTGGTCCACGAGCGATGTTGCGCCAGCTTTGGCGCCATCCCTTGCTGCGAAATCTGACGGTGATGGGCGGGGCGATGTTGCCCGGCGTAGCGCCCATCCTGGCCAATATGCTGCCGGACCTCAACGCCGAGGGCGACTTTTTCGTGGTCGGCGGCGGCTTTGCCGATGCCTTCAGCGCCGACCTGGCCGGTTTCCTGCTGCCCTCAATGCACCACCCCTGGCTGGGAAACCTGGTCCAACAGACCAACATCGCCGCTTACGACAAGGGCCAGCACATCTATCTGGGCTACGTTCTGCTGGCCCTGGCCGCCTGGGGCGCGTGGACGCGCCGCCGCGACGCGGCTGTTCGTTTCTGGCTGGTCGCCGCCGTTGTCTTTGCCGTCCTTGCCCTGGGCCCCCGGATAACCGTGAACGGCGTCGAGACGGGGCTGGCCGGACCGTTTCGAGTTCTGCAAACCATCCCCTTCCTGAAGGGTAATCGTTACCCCTCCCGTTACAGCGTGCCTCTGGTTTTGAGCCTGGCGGTCCTGGCCGCGCCCGGCATCGCCCATCTGGGCCGGCGCCTGGCGGGCCGCCGAACGTGGCTGCTCCTCGCCATCGCCCTGGCCTTCCTCTTCGAGCATCTCTCCGTCCCGTTACCCCAATCCGATATGACCATCCCGGCGCCCTACAATGTCATCGCTCAAGACGACGGCGAATTTACCGTGCTGGACATCCCTTTCGCCTGGCGCAACGGCTTCCGCCTCACCGGGGCCTGGACCACCGGCTTTATGTTCGGCCAGTTTTACCAGACCTACCATCAAAAGCGGCTGTTGCAGGGCAACACCAGCCGCAACCCCGAATTCAAATTTCAATATTTCACCGAAGCGCCGGTCATCAGTACCCTGCTGGCCCTGGAGACGGGCCACGAGCTGCCGCCGGAGCGGTGGCAGGCGGACCGGGCGATTGCCCCGGCCGTGTTGCGCTTCTTCGACATCAAATACATTGTGGTCAGGCCGGAGCCGCCCGGCTATTTGAACGATCCCCGGGCCACCCTGCCCTACATCGAGGAAGTCTTGCCTGTGACGAAACTGCACGAAAGCGCGGACCTCATCCTCTACCGGGTCGATTTGGGGCCGCCGGCGGCGCGGCTGGTTATTGATTCCCGCACCGACCTTGTCCCGCTTTACCTGGGAGAAGGGTGGGGGCGCATCGTCCCCGGCGAGCCGTTGCTTGCCCAGCGCCGGACGACGCGGTTGTTTGTGCCCCTCGACGGCGGGGCCCAACGGGTCACGCTGCGCCTGCGCCTGCCCGCCGATAGCTCCGGGCCGCGCCGGTTCTGGCTCGCGCTCAACGGCTGGCAGTCCGCGCGCATCCCCCTGGAAGGCGAGTTGCGCACCTACCGGCTCGACATCCCCGCCGGGGCCGTTAACCTCGGCCTGAATGAGATCCGCCTCCACGTCGACCGGCTCGATGCTGCCGCAGAAATGCTCCCTCCGGCCCTGACCGTCGTCAGCGCCGGGGAGGAGGTTGGCGATTTCGGCCACATTTATCTCAACGGGCGGGACGCCTCGCCCAACGAGCGGGGCTACAACGCCGCCATCATCTCGGCGGGGGGGGCGCTGTTGGCCGCCGCCAGCTTCGACACCCACCAGGGCGCGGATGCTTCGCGGGCCCTGGCCGAATTCCTGGCCGCCGCGCCCGATGATGCCTTCGTTGCCCTGGCCGTGGCCGATGAAGCCAGCGCCAATCTCACGGAGGAGGCGGTTCAGGCCCTGCGCTCCCTCGGCGCGCGTGGGGATCTACGCGGATGTTTTCGCTGTAGTCACGCCTTTCTGCGCACCCCCGACGGCACAACCCTGGAAGCCCTGGAGCCGTTGGGACCGGCCAGCGTGGCCGTCGGCTGGGGGCTGACGGAACCGCAAGCCGCAGTCCTGGTTGAAAGCGTGGTCTTTGAGACGGTTGTTGAATAAGCAAACCGGGAGATTAGAGATTAGAGATTGGAGATTTGGTCCAATCTCTAGTCTCTCAAACGTGCTATGCGGCCCGGTTGAGGAGTAGCACAAATTCGAGGAGAAGAATGATGACCAAACCCCAAATAACCCCGTATGGCTCCTGGAAATCGCCGGTCACGGCGGAGATGGTCGCTTCCGAAGCGATCAGACTGAGCGAGATTGCCCTGGATGGCCGGGACATCTACTGGCAGGAAAGACGCCCGACCGAAGGGGGGCGTTCCGTCATCGTCCGCCGGGCCGCGGACGGCCGGGTGAGCGACATCACCCCGCCCGCCTTCAACGCCCGCACGCGCGTCCACGAGTACGGCGGCGGGGCGTTTGCGGTCCACAAGGGGGTGGTTTATTTTGCCAACTTCGCCGACCAGCGCCTCTATCGCCAGGACCCCGGCCGGGAACCGCGCCCGCTGACCCCGGAGGCCCCGCTGCGGTATGCGGATATGATCGTTGACCCGCGCCGGGAGCGGTTGGTCTGCGTCCACGAGGATCACACCCGGGCCGGGGAAGAGGCAACCAACACAATTGTGGGCGTTGGTTTAGATGGCCGGGGCAGCGGGCAGGTTCTGGTTTCGGGCAGCGATTTCTACGCCTTCCCCCGCCTCAGCCCCGACGGCTCGCGCCTGGCCTGGCAGGCCTGGAACCACCCCAATATGCCCTGGGACGGCAGCGAACTGTGGGTGGCCGAAATCCAGGGAGATGGCGCTCTCGGTCGCGCCGAGCGGGTGGCGGGAGGCGAATCGGAGTCGATCTTCCAGCCGCAGTGGTCGCCCGGAGGGACGCTGTATTTTGTCTCCGATCGGAGCGGTTGGTGGAACCTCTACCGCTGGCGCGAGGGGCAGGTCGAACCGCTCCTGGAGATGGAGGCCGAATTCGGCCTGCCGCAATGGGTATTCGGCCGCTCCACCTACGCCTTCGCCTCACCGGAACGCCTGATTTGCAGCTTCTCCCAACACGGAACCTGGCAGCTGGCCGATTTGAACCTGGCGACGGGCCAACTTTCGCCCTTCAACCTGCCCTACACGGTGATCGAATATGTTCAGGCCCGGGCCGGGCAGGTGGTTTTCCTGGCCGGTTCGCCCAGCCAACCGCCCTCGGTCGTGCGGCTTGATCTGGCAAGCGGCCAGTCGGAGGTCCTGCGCCGGGCCAGCAGCATCAGCCTGGACTCCGGCTACCTGTCGGAGCCGGCAGCCATTGAGTTCCCCACGGAGCAGGGGCTGACGGCCCACGGCCTGTTTTACCGGCCCAAAAACCGCGACGTCCTTGCCCCGGACGAGGAGCGTCCCCCGCTGCTGGTGTTGAGCCACGGCGGGCCGACGGGGGCAACGTCAGGCGAGCTGGACCTGGGAATCCAGTTCTGGACCAGCCGGGGCTTTGCCGTCCTCGACGTCAATTACGGCGGCAGCACAGGTTATGGCCGCGACTACCGGCGGCGGCTGGACGGCCGCTGGGGCCTGGTGGATGTGGATGACTGCCTCAACGGGGCGCGTTACCTGGTCGAGCGGGGCCAGGTCGATAGGGAACGGCTGGCCATCCGGGGCGGCAGCGCCGGCGGCTACACGACTCTGGCCGCGCTGACCTTCCGCGATCTATTCAAGGCCGGGGCCAGTTATTTCGGCGTCAGCGACCTGGAGGCTCTGACCCGGGAGACGCACAAGTTTGAGTCCCGCTACCTGGACCGGCTGATCGGACCCTACCCGGAGCGGCTCGATCTCTACCGGGCCCGCTCCCCGATCCACCACACCGGGCAGCTGTCATGTCCGGTCATCTTCTTCCAGGGGCTGGAGGACCTGGTCGTGCCCCCCAACCAGGCCGAGACGATGGTCGAGGCGCTGCGGGCCAAAGGGGTGCCGGTGGCCTACCTGCCCTTCGAGGGCGAGCAGCACGGCTTCCGCCGGGCCGAAAACATCCAACGCTGCCTGGAGGCGGAGTTGTACTTTTACGCGCAGATTTTCGGCTTTGCCCTGGCCGATCCGGTGGAGCCGGTGGAGATTGAGAATCTGTGATGGGGTGGTGTGAAAACAGCCTTAGCAGATCCAAATCTATTAGTGGTGGCCCGCTCCGCTTCAGGAATTGGACCTACTGATATTCGGCAAATGAGTTCGCGCGACAGGAGGATTTATGACTTTTCAGTATGACCAGGACACAGACACATTGACCATTGTTGTAGGACCTGCACTCGATGAAGGCTATGAGTTCGAAGCAGGTGATTTTACCGTCGTTCTGGACGAGAGAGATGCGCCGCTAGAGGTAAGAATTGCCAACGCCAGCCGCTTCATAGCCCAAGCTCTAGCTGCTGGTGTGAAGGTTGAGGGGGCTCCGGCAGCTCGGCCAGAGCAAAGTGGTATGGTCTGGCATGATGCCGACTCGAGCATGATTAGTGCCTTTGGCTACGACGAAACGGAGAAGATTTTGGAGGTTGCCTTTCATCGCACGGGGGTGTATCGCTATTGCGATGTACCCCGGCACGTTTTTGAGGGCTTGCGCGATGCGTCGTCGCAAGGAAAGTATATGCGTAACATGATCATCGATATGTATCCCTGGGAGAAGAAGCGCGGTCGCTCGCGGCGGTGAGAAAAGATGGGTCGATCAAAACCCACACTTCTCCTCTGGCTCCTCATCCTCCTGTACGTCGCCTACTTCTCCGGGTACGCCATCCAGCGCCACCAGACCCTCAACTCCTACACCGCCGATCTGTCTTTGATCGACCAGCCGCTGTGGAACACGCTCCACGGCCGTTTTATGGAGGTCACCTGGGGCGCGCGCCAGCAGCCGCGCCTGGCCGAGCATTTTGAGCCGCTCCTGATCCCCCTGGCCGCCGTCTTCTGGCTGTGGGACGACGTCCGGGCCCTGCTGGTTTTGCAGACTCTGGCCCTGGCCCTGGGCGCGTTGCCGGTGTTCTGGCTGGCGCGGCAGGTTTTTCATTTGGCGCTGCGGGGGGACACGGCGCGGCGCGCCCCTACCTGGGTTGCGCTCGCTTTTGCCGCCGCCTACCTCCTCTCCACCCACCTGCAGGCGGCCAACGTGGCCGACGTCCACGCCGACCCGTTCATCGTCACCCCGCTTCTGTTCACTTTCTGGTATGCCCGGCAACGGCGCTGGGGCTGGATGTGGTTGTGGGCCATCCTGACCCTCCTGGTCAAGGAAAATCTGGCAACCCTCGGTTTCACGTTTGGCCTCTACCTGTTTTTTGCGGAGCGGCCGTTGTCGCTGCGCCCCCTCCTCACCGGGCAGCGCCGGCACGCCCTGGCCCTGATGGGCCTCAGCCTGACCTGGTTTGTGGTGGCTACCTTTCTGATCGTTGCGCCGCTGGCCCGCACTTATTTCGGCAGCGACGGCCCCGTGTACCTGGCCAACCGCTTCAACGGCGATTTAGGGCAAACCCTGTCGCTGCTGGCCCGGCCCGAACGCCTGCGCTACCTGCTGGGCCTGCTGGCTCCGACCGGCTTCCTGGCCCTGCTGGCCCCGGAGGTGCTGGTCGTCGGGTTGCCGGTGCTGCTGGCCAATATGCTCAGCAACTTCCCCGGCCAATTCTCCGGCGAGCAGCATTACTCCGCGCCGCTGGTGTCCGTCTTCACTGTGGCCGCGATTCTCGGGGCGGCACGGATTGTCTCTCTCCTTTATGGTGGGTTAGCCAGGAGCTCTCCCCCCTCCCAGCCTCCCCCCGCTGGGGGGAGGCGTTCCGCTTCCCCTCCAGCGGCGACCGCAGGGAGGACCGGGGGGGGGAGATTGCCTCTTACGTTTCGCGCTCGCCGTACCCTCCTGCCTCTGGTGACGTTGTGGCTGCTGGCCTTTTCCCTCACCTACCACTACCTCTACGGCTGGACGCCCCTCTCCCGCCGGGCCGAGCGTTTCACGGCCACCGCGCACACCCGCCTGGCCCCGCGCTTCCTGGCCCAAATCCCGGCGGAGGTCCCCATCTCGGCCAGCCCGGCCCTGCATCCGCACCTGGCCCACCGCCCGCTGGCCTACGCCTTTCCGCTGGTGCAGGAGGCCAAGTACGTCCTGGTCGATGTAAGCGACGTGCCCGGCGCCCACCCCAACGACGTCCGGGCCAAAATCGAGGAACTGCTGGCCGGCGGCTGGTCTCTCCTCGACGCCGCCGATGGTTTCATCCTTCTGAAGAAATCCCAATCTCAAATCTCAAATCTCAAATCTCAAACTTCCCTCCCCCCCGCTTTCTATACCTTCGCCTGGGCGGACGAGGCCGCGCCGCAGCACCCCAGGTCGGTCAACTTTGCCGGCGCGATCCACTTTCTTGGCTTCGATGTGATCGACCAACCATTCCACCGCCAGACTCGCCTCCGGCTTTACTGGCAGGCCTCGCAGCCTTTGCCGGAGGGTCTGCGGTTGTGGCCGGTCGTGTTCGATGATTTCGGCCAGCCGCTAACCGACCCGATCTTGCAACCGCCGGTCGCGACGGTGTGGTACCCCCCGGAACGCTGGCAGCCAGGCCAGTTTGTGGTGACGGAACTATTGCCTCAAAATTACGGTGAGCGATTCCACCTGGGCGTAGCGGTCGTGTTGGGTGATTTCAACGAACCGGCCCAACGCGCCCCCATCCTTAGCGCCGACGATCTGACTTTGCAGTACGATGGGGACACCTGGGCCCAGGTGGGCTCCTTCCGGCGGGAGGGATGGGGATTGACCATCCTGTCGCCCCAAGCGGTTGATGCCCGGTAACTTGCCCGCAGGTTTGCCTATATCTTTTCTTATGCTACCATGCCGGGCTATGGACAAGCTGAGTCGCCGGGAACAGGAGATTCTGTGGCTGATTGCCCTGCCCCTGGTCGCTTTTGGCCTGCGGCTTTACCTGTTGGGCAGGCAAAGCCTGTGGTACGACGAGGGCGTGACCTGGTACGTCTCGCAGATGTCCGTGCCGGACCTGGTCCGCTGGACCGCCGCCGACATCCAGCCGCCGCTCTATTATTTGCTGACCTGGCTGTTTGGCCGCCTCATCGGCGGCTCGGAATGGGCCTTGCGCTTCCCTTCGGCCCTGTTCGGCGTGCTGCTGGTGCCGGTGATGTGGCGGCTGGCGCGGCGTCTGTTTGGCCGGGAGACGGCCTTTATCACCGCCGCCATCGTCGCCTGCGCCCCGGTCATGGTCTATTACAGCCAGGAAGCGCGGATGTACACCCTGCTGGTCTTCGAGGGCGCGCTGGCCGGCTGGCTGCTCCTGCGCCTGCTCCACGGCCCAGATGAGAGGCGATCTCATTCGCCTGGCGAAAATTCTCCCAATCTCCCAATCTCCCAATCTCCCAATCTCCCGGCCCTGGCCTACGTCCTGACCCTGACCGCCGCCCTCTACACCCACTATTTCGCCCTCTTCCTGCTGATGGCCCACGCCCTGTACTTTGGGGTCTACCTGGGCCGGCGGCGCTTCCCCCGGCGCCGGGTGGGGCGGGGCCTCGGCCTGGGCCTGGCCATCGCGGTTCTGTCTGCGCCCCTGTTGCCGACCCTGCTGGCCCGCCTGGGAGACGATCCCAGCTACTGGCCCGGCGCGCTCAAGCTCGACGAGATTGGGCGCAAGGTGCTGCTGAGCTTCACCCTGGGCGGCGCGCCGGAGATGGTCTTCGAAGCGCAGGCGATGTGGCAGATGGCGGTCTTCGGCCTCATCTTCTTCCTGTGCCTGGCGCTGGTGTTCCGCCGGCGTCCGGCGCACCTCTTCTTTTTGCTGTTGTGGCTGGTCTTGCCCCTGGCCCTGATCGTTCTGCTCTCCTACCAGACCCCCAAGTTCAACCCGCGCTACACCCTGCTGGCCTGGCCCGCCTTCGCCCTTATCCTGGGCGGCGGGATCGGGTTTGATTTGAAGCAGGTTCAACGAAGCTGGCTGCGCCAGGGCCTGACCCTGGTTCTGTTCGCGGCGCTGGCTTTTGTGGCCTACGCCTGGTACTTCAGCCTGTTCAACTGGTTCGCCGATCCGCGCTTCTCCAAGGCCGATTTCAAGCACGTGGCCCAATTCATCCGCGAGCGAAGCAAGCCCGATGAGACGGTTCTGCTCAGCTCCGGGCATCTGTTTCCGGTGTGGGCCTATTATTACGGCTGGGAGGGCTGGACGCCGCTGCCGCAGATGGAAACGTTGGACGTCAGCCGCGTCACCGATTTTGAGATCGGCGGGGTGCTGGCGCAGGCGCTCGAGGGCAGGCGCGGGGCCTGGCTGGTGACCTGGCAGGATGAAGTGGTCGATCCGAACGGCGTGGTGCCGTTTCTCCTGGACCGGGCCGGGGTCCGGCCCGGCGACGCCGGCGATTTCTGGGGCGTTGGCCTGGAGCACTGGCGGGTCGAGGACGCAGCGGCCCTGTCGATTGAGCCGCCGATTGAGTACCCCACGTCGATCAACTTTGCAGATCGGGTGGAATTGCTGGGTTTTACGCCCCTGCCCGGCTCCAGGGCGGAGGTGATGCTTTTCTGGCGGGCGCTGCAACCCCTGCCGGATGACTTGCAGGTAAGTTTGCGCCTGCTGGACGCCGAGGGCCACCTCTGGAGCCAGGATGGAGCCGTTAGCCGCCCGGCGGCCTATACCTTCCCCCCCTCTCGCTGGCGGGTGGGGCAGGTCGTGCCCGGCCGCCAGCAACTGCCCTGGCTGATCGGCACGCCCCCCGGCGAGTACCTTCTGGAGGTCGGGCTGCTCGACCCCTCCGGCGCGGCCCTGGAGGTGCTGGATGGGCAGGGGCGGCCCCAGCGGCGGGCTGCCCTGCTGTCGCCCATCTCCAACAGGGCAGCGGTGCAACCGTTAGCCGGTCCGCCCGCCCTGCCGCAAGATTTCCTGGCCGGCTGGGACTCGACGGTCGTCCTGCGTGAAAGCCATCCCTCTCAGGTCGATTTGCAGCCGGGCCAGGCCTTCGACCTGGAGTTGTTCTGGCAGGCAGGCGAATTCCCCGCCGATGACCTGAACCTGATGCTGCAACTCAAGGATGGCGCGGGGCAGACCCACGTCCTGGGAGCCTGGCCTGAGTTGGTACCCGGTTATCCTTTGCCCGCCTGGCAGCCCCGGCAACTGACCCGGGGGCAGTATTCATTGCGCGTGCCGGTTGAGGCCGCCCCCGGCCCGGCAGACCTGATCGTGCGTTTGGTGAACGACGATCCGGTCTGGTACTACGAGGGGGATTTCCCGGTGAACGCCGTCGAAATCCGGGCCGTTGAGCGCTCTTTTGCCCTGCCCGCAACACCCGATTTGACCGTGAACGCGGCCTTTGAGGACATCTTCACCTTGCTGGGGGCCGACCTGGCCCGGGCAACGGTCAAACCGGGCGAAGCCCTGACCGTGACCCTCTACTGGCGGGCCGAAGCCCCACCCCCCGTCGATTACACCGTCTTCGCGCATTTGCTGGGGGCCGATGAGCGGGTTCTGGTCAACGCCGATCACGCGCCGCCCCAACCGACGACCACCTGGCTCGAGGGCGAGGTCGTGGCCGACACCTTCACCCTGCGCCTGCCACCCGACCTCGCGCCGGGGCGGTACTCGCTGGAGGTCGGCCTCTACGACGCAGTTGACCCGGCCTATCCCCGCCTTTCCCTGGCGGGCAGCGATGAAACCCGGCTCATCCTGACCACGATTGAGGTTCCCGCTTCGTGACCCGCCGCTCCACCCTGATCGCCGTTGCGGCCATTACCCTGTTAGCCCTGATCCTGCGTCTCCACAACCTTACCTACCATAGCCTCTGGTTCGATGAAGCGGTCAGCGCCCGCTGGGCGGGCAGCAGCGTGGCCAGGATTCTTGAGGTCGGCCTGACCCTGGTTGAGGACCGCCTGCCGCCCCTCTACTATCTGGCCCTGCGCGGCTGGACTCGCCTCTTTGGAGAGGGTGAGCTGGCGTTGCGCCTGCTGTCGGTTGCGCTGGGCGTGATCCTCATCCCCCTTTTGTTTGCCACCGGTTCGCTCCTTTTTAACCGGCCCGTAGCCCTGCTCTTCGCTCTCCTGGCGGCGCTCAATCCGTTCTTGATCTGGTACTCCCAGGAGGCGCGGATGTATGCTCTGGCGGCAGTCTGGGGCGCCGCCGGGGTGTGGTTCTTCTTGAAGGCGCTGGGGATGAAGGATGAAGGAGGAAGGAGGAAGGAGGAACGCTTCGCGCGAAAGGCGAAAATCTTCGATCCTTCACCCTTCACCCTTCATCCTTCGTCCCTGTGGTGGGTCGGCTTCGGTTTCTGCGCCCTGGCCGGTCTTTACACCCATCTTTACACCGGTTTTCTGTGGCCCGCCGTTGCCCTATGGCTGCTGTTGACCGGCCGGCGCTATCGCCGGGCCTGGACGCCCTTCGCCCTGACGATGGGCCTGGTAACCCTGCTGTTCCTGCCGCTGGCCCTGGCCATCTGGCGGTTCTCCGGCGAGGCGTCGCCCGGCAACCCGCTCGACGGCGTTGCCGGCCGGATGGGGTGGCTGCTAACCGTCTTTGCCACCTGGAAGGTTCCCCTGCCCAACTGGCTGGCGGCCCTCCTGCCCGGCCTGATGGCCGGCCTGGCTTTGCTGGGTTTGGGGCAGGGCTGGGTTTGGGCCGGGGCGGGGGCGGGGCGGCCAGGCGGGGCTCAATTTCCGGTCCGCGATGCCGTCCTGCTCGTTGTGCTTTTGTTTCTGACCCCTTTTGCCATCGCCTCGCTACTTCTGCTGCGCAACCATCTGGCCTTCTTCGGAGCGCGGTATTTCATTGTGATGACGCCCTGGTTGTTGCTGGCGGCGGCGGTCGGGGCCGTCTCGCTGGGCCGGTGGTGGCGGCCGCTGGCGCTAGGCGGCGCCGGAGCCGTGGCGCTGGCCTCGCTCCTGCCCTTGCCGGGGCTGTGGACGCCGGACACGGCCAAAGAGGCCTGGCGGCAAACCACCGCCTATCTGGCCGAACACGCCCGCCCGGCCGACGCTATCCTGATCCATCCGGATTGGACGCGCTTCGCCTTTCAATACTACTATCGAGGTCCGGGGCAGACGCGGGCCGCCTTCAGCGCAGTCGAGGCGACGACCGAACTGGACGGTCCGTTGAACGGCGTGGTCGCCGATCATCCCCTGGTCTGGCTGGTGCAATCTCACGAGGTGGAGCCGGACCCTGAGCATCGCGTGGAAGCCTGGTTTGCCGCCCGCTATCCCCTGGTGACCGAGCTGTACCCGCCCGGCCTCAGCCTGAAAGCCTACGCCCCCGGTTACCGGTTGTCCGAATTGCCGCCCGGCAGCCAGCCCCTCGAGGTCGGCTTTGAGACGGGATTGACCCTGCAAGGCTACGAGGTTTGGGACACGGCCCTGCCGGCCACCGACGATCTGTTTCATCCGCCCTCCAACTGGGTTCACGTGGTTCTCTACTGGACCGCTCGTGAGGACCTTGACCAGGCATATACGACCTTCATTCATCTGGTGGATGAGGGCGGTGGCGTCTGGGGCGACTCGGACCCGCTGGCCCGCCCCACCGGGGCGCTGCGGCTGTACCCGCCTCCGGCCTGGCAGCCGGGGCAGATCATCCGCCAGGACGTGGACGTGAACCTGAACCCGGCCACGCCGCCCGGCAGCTACCAGTTAGTGGCCGGCCTCCGGGATGAGAACGGCCATCAGCTTGACACGTTGGAGGGGCAGCCACAGCTCCCGCTGCGTTCGATCCAGATTCTGCCCTGATTTGACAGCTTGCAGCGGGCGTGGTAGGGTCAGATGCCAGACGGCAGACGGGAGATTAAATTGTTAGGGCACTCGTTGGGGAAAGAATGTAGGCCTCGATTCGGAGTCAACACAATGCT
>JBHHXL010000007.1:0-36054 GCA_046757065.1 Anaerolineae bacterium | reverse complement strand
CTAAGGCATCTCCCTTTGTTCAACATGTTCTTGACCACTACAGAATCCGATAGAATCAGGAAAATTTTGGACGCACCCAACTCAGCCAGGACGCATCAGATGTTTGAGAAACCGGAGAGCGGTGGCCGGTCCTGGTTTTCAGGAACGACGCAAGAGCGACGCGCCTGTCGCGGTCGCTCTTGCATCTTTGCCCCCAATATATATAAGCCCAAAGCCTCACCTATTAGACGCAGCCTGCCACGTCCATCTTACCCAACCCTCCGCCACTTAGACGAAAAGCTCGGATTGTGCTAAACTTTCCACCCGGAATTGCCGAAACCAGAGAAAACGGAGCAACAACATCCGATGACCCCAACCGCCAGACTCGAAACCTTGCGCCGCCAGATCCCCGCCCTGGCGGAAATCATCCATCTTAACAGCGGCAGCGTCGGCCCACTGCCCCAACCGACAGCCGAAGCGATGGCCCGCGCCGCCGGAGACGAACTGCAACAGGGCCGGGGTACCATCGCCGGCTACTATGCCTTCGATGCCAGGAAAGTTGCCGCCAGAGGGCAGGTTCAGAAGTTATTGAACGCGCCGCCGGGAAGTGTGGCCCTGACCCACCACACCACGGATGGAATGAATATCGTTTTATGGGGGCTGCGCTGGGGACCGGGCGACGAGGTCATCACCACCAGCCTGGAGCACGAAGCCGCCACGGTGCCGCTGGCCCTGCTGCGCTACCGCCTGGGTGTAACGGTGCGTGTGGCAGAAGTTGGCCTCGGCCAGCGAGACCGGACCCTGGCCGCGATTGAGCGCGCCTTCACCCGCCGCACGCGGCTGGTGGTCCTGTCGCACGTCGTCTACTCCAGCGGGGCCGTCCTGCCCCTGGCCGAGATCCTCGACCTGGCCCACCGGCGCGGCGTGCCGGTCCTGGTCGACGGGGCGCAGTCGGTGGGGGCCATCCCGGTGGATGTGCAAGCTCTGGACGTGGACTTTTACACCGTCTCCGGCCAGAAATGGCTATGCGGCCCCGAAGGAACGGGGGCGCTCTACATCCGGCCCGACCGCATCGACGACGTGATGCCGACCTTCGCCGGGTATACCAGCCAGAATGGGCAGGACCACCGCGCCTTTGTCATCCCGGCCCCCGGCGCGCTGCGTTACGAGGTGGCTACCGTTTACCGGCCGGGCATTGTCGGCTTCGAGGCCGGGTTACGCTGGCTACAGGACGAGGTTGGTCTGACCTGGATTTACGACCGCATTCAAACGCTGGCCGCCTATTGCCGCGAGCGGTTAAGCCAGTTGCCCCAGGTCGAAATTATCACCCCGCCGGGGCCGCAAGGGGGGCTGGTCAATTTCGACCTGCCCGATTGGTCTCCGGCGGCCCTGGCCGGGCTGGCAGATTGTCTGTCGGAGCGGGGTATCATTGTGCGCAGCATTTCCCACGAGCCGTACTGTTTGCGGGCTTCGACGGCCTGGTTCAACACCGAGGCCGACATC
Organism: Anaerolineae bacterium; assembly: GCA_046757065.1. GTDB lineage: Bacteria > Chloroflexota > Anaerolineae > 4572-78 > JBHHXL01 > JBHHXL01. Next base: position 34,572 of record JBHHXL010000007.1, on the reverse strand, counting down.
GACGCATTCTGCGAAGCGCTGGTCGAGGCCCTCAAGGCCGGGCCAGAGGCGGTGACCATCCCCGATTGGGCGCTGGCTTTGCCCAGGCAGCGCCAGATTTGAAGCCTTGAGATGGCTCTTCTCAAAAAGTAGGGGCGAACCTGTGTGTTCGTCCCTGGGGCAGACACACAGGTCTGCCCCTACCCCAAATTATTGAGAAGATACCTTGAGATGGAGAAAAACAGGAAAATTTACCCAGCGCCTTGGAAACGAGAGTCTGTTACAATGTTAATGCAAGGAGGAATGGCAATAACGGATCGGATGAAGGGGTGATCGCAACCCGCAAGACCCAAGTGAGGATGCCCGAATGAAGGTTCAACAACTCAACTGCCCCAGTTGCGGCGCGGACCTGGCGGATGACGTCAGGCCCAACGAGCAATTTGCCTGCCAGCATTGCGGCTCGTTGCTGGTGTTAACCGACCTGCAAACCGCCGATCAGGTCTGCTGCCGGCAATGCGGCACTCTGAACGCCGACCAGGTCCGGTTTTGCCAGCGATGCGGGGCGCGCCTGCAGGAAGCCTGCCCCTTTTGCTACGAAGAAAATCCGGTGGGCGCGGTGCACTGCGAGCATTGCGGCGCGAACCTGGAACACGCCCGGCAGCGCAAGCAAAGCTGGCTGAGCCGGCAACGCCACTGGCGTGACGAGCAGTACCGGGCCTGGCAGCAGCGAGAGAAAAGCCAGCAGCAAGAGCGCATCCAGGCCCTGATCGAAGACCTGGATGAACCGGAAAACCACGGCCTGGCCATCTACGCCCTGCACCAGATCGGCCAGCCGGCGGTGGAGGCCCTGATCCAAACCCTGACCGATGAGGACCCCGACGCCCGCTTCGGCGCGGCGCAGACCCTGGGCCAGATTCTCGACCGGCGGGCGGTCGAGCCGTTGATCGCAGCCCTGGCCGACCCGGAGCCGGCCGTGCGCTACTGGGCCGCCGACTCGTTGGGCAGGTTCGGCGATACTCGCGCCGTGGAGCCGCTGGGCGTCTTGCTTAACGACCAACACGAGGGCGTTCGCCAGCACGCCGCCAGGGTGTTGCAGCGCATCGGGGGGCCGCGCGCCGCCGAACTGTTGCGCCCCAAGGGCTGGCGGCGCTGGTTCAAATGATGGACCTGCTCGATCGCCCGCTACATCCCATCGTCGTCCACTTCCCGATTTCGCTGTATCTGCTGGGGGTGTTGATGACCACCGTCTATCTGTGGCGCAGGCGGGTGGCCTACGACCAGTTCGCTTACTGGAGCTTCCTTCTGGCCTGGCCGGCCAACCTGGTGGCCAGCCTGATGGGCCTGATCGACCAGAACCGGCTGGACTACCTCGACCCCCGGCGCGACGCTATCAACAACCACATCACCGCCGGGGTGGTCTTGCTCATCTTGAACGGCCTGGTCATCTATATGCGCTTCCGCTGGCCGGGCCTGTTGCGAGAGCCGGGCCGGCGCTGGCAATACCTGGCGCTGATGCTGGCCGGCGTGGCCGCTCTGGTCGTTACCGGCTGGCTGGGGGGCGAGTTGGTTTACCAATTGAGGGTTGGGATAGAGTAACGTCACTCGAATGCCATCCGCCGCATCGAAGGTTGGGACAGGCCCCCGCATTTCGACGATGTTGAAAACTTCCCCAAATATGGTAAAATTATGGTAAGTGATGCTCCGCGACGAAAGCGTGAGGCCGGTGCGCCTGTGACAGCCCCGCATTTATTTGATGATATATCGCCTCAAACCGCTGCCGTGCTGGAAAGCCGGCTGACCCAGGCTTTCCCCATTCTCAGCCAACGCTGGGCAACGTATTTGACCACATTGCCCCCGGAGGGGCCTGTCCCCGATTTGAACGCCTGGCTGATCGTTTTGCAGAGCGCCATCAACGGCCGGGAGGTGTCGGAGGCGCTGCAACAGTTGTGGCGAAGCGGCAACGCCCCGGCAACGCCGCTGCTCCCGCTTCCTTCGCAGACCTCTGAGCTGCTAAACGTTACTTTTTCTTGTCTACTCCGCAAAAGCGCCACCAGCCCGGAACCGGCCTTCTGGCACGCCCTGCTTGTCGTTCAAAACCGCATTATGTCCGCCTTGCCCGCGCCCGACGGCAGCTCAGACGACAAGCCCCAGGCCGGGGCGTTGGCCCTCGAGCGCGCCCTGCGCTTCGACGAAATGCGCCAGCGCCTGGCAGAAGTGACCACGCTTTACGACCTGGCCCGCCAGCTCACCACCAGCCTGAATCTAGAGGAGGTCCTGAACTCCATCGTTGTCAACTTGCGGCAGGTTATGAATTGCCGAGGCTGCTGCATCTTCTTGCTCGATGAGGATAGCCAGCTCCTGGAGATCAAAGCCGCCGACGGCCTGAAACCCAAATGGCGCGACGCAGCAAGGTTGCGTGTCGGGGAGGGTGCAGCCGGGCGGGCCGTGGCCAATCAAGAGGTCGTTTACATCCCCGATACCCACCAGGACCCCACCTTCATTTTTTTTGATGAAGCAGTGCGCTCGTTGATGGTGATTCCCTTGCAGACGAAAAACAAGGTCATTGGAGCCATCAATGTGGACGACAGCCGCCCCAACGCCTTCGGTCCGGCCCAGGAGCGGCTGTTGACGATTGCCGCCGCGCAGGCGGCCATCGCCATCGAAAACGCCAGGCTCTTCAGCGAAGTTCTGTCGGAACAGCAGTTGACCCAGGCCATCATCCAGCATATGGCCGACGGGTTGTTGATGATGGATCGCCAGGGGGAGATCGTGCGCTGCAATCCGGCCCTGGCCGGCATGCTCGGTATGCGCATCAGGGAAATTGTCGGGCAGAACGTGCACGCAGCCAGCCTGGACCCTCGACTGGCTGCCATTTGCGGCCCTGCCACCCAACGCGAGCGCACCGGCGTGCTGGCTAATGAGATTACGCTTGAGGAACCTCACCCGCGCGCGCTGCGTATTTTCGCCTCTGCCGTCACCGATGAGACGGGAGACATCATCGGCGAAGTCCGCGTCGTCCACGATGTCACCAAACAGCGCGAACTGGACCAGATGAAGGACGATTTTGTCTCGACGGTGTCCCACGAGTTGCGCACGCCCCTCTTTTCGATTCAGGGGTTTGTGCGCCTCATGCTCGACGAGCCAGACCTGGATAAAGAAACCCGGCGCGAGTTCTTGAGCATCATCGAGCGCCAGACGAATAATCTGGCCGAGATGGTGGCAAACCTCCTGGACCTGTCGCGTCTGGCCGAAGGCCGTCTGGATATGGTTTACCGGCCGGTGCAGATGTTGGACATCATTCGCCAAACTGTGCTAAAATTGCGGGGCTATGCCCACCGGCAAGGCGTTCGACTGCTGATGGATTTACCCTCCTCGCTACCGGTTATCCACGGTGACGCCCAGCGCCTGGAGCAAGTCATCACCAATCTGCTCGGCAACGCCCTCAAGTTTACCGAGAAGGGGGGCCAGGTTGAGATCAAGGCCTGGGTAGACGGAGACCAGATGCTGGTGGCCGTTACCGACACCGGCATCGGCATTCCAGCCGAGGAGTTAGAGCATATCTTTTCCAAGTTTTACCAGGTAGAGGCGCACAGCGAGCACTCCGTGACCGGCAGCGGCCTGGGGTTACACATTACCAGGCAGATCGTGGAAGGACACAGAGGCCGCATTTGGGCGACGAGCCAGGTTGGGACGGGGAGCACGTTGACCGTTAGTTTGCCCCTGGGCAACGAAGAACCGGAATAATGCCGAGCATTCTCGTCGTTGACGACGATCCTACCGCCTTAAAGATTCTGGGTCTCGCCCTGCAAAACGCCGGCTATCGCGTCATTCTGGCCAGTCACGGCCAGGAAGCGCTGCAAAAGGCAGGCCGGCAAAAACCGGACCTTATCATCCTGGACGTGATGATGCCAGAGATGGATGGTTACGAGGTCTGCCGCCGCCTGCGCCAGAACCCCACTACCCAACGGACCCCCGTCATTATGCTCACCGCCAAATCCCTGGTGGAAGACAAGGTGGAAGGGTTTGAGGCCGGCGCCGATGACTATGTGACAAAACCGGTGGTGCCTGCCGAATTGCTGGCCCGGGTGAGGGCCCAACTTTTGCGCTCGCAAGCGTCTACCAGGCCCAGGGGGCATTTCATCGGCCTGCTGGGCGCGAAAGGCGGCACCGGCGTGACGGCCCTGGCCGTAAACCTCAGCCTGGCCTTGCAGGAGCGCAAATATCCAACGATCCTGGTCGATCTGGCCTCCGGCAACCCGGCCACGATGTTGCAGCTAGGTCTGGAACCACGCCTGGCCCCGGTTAGTCCTTTTGCCGGGGGCCGTGAGGCCATCGATAGCGAGGTCCTGGCCCGGCATCTCGTCGAGCACGATTCGGGGCTGCGCGTCCTGCCACCACTGCCGGAACGCCGGGGGCTGGCAGTCGATCAGATGGAATCGTTGTTGAAAGGTGTTCAACGGCTGGCCGCGTATGTGGTTATAGATTTTGGCGCCGATCTGGATGGCGCCGCCGAGGCCGGCTTGCAACATTGCCACCGCGTGGCGCTGGTTACAGACCTTGATCGTTCGGCGTTGCCACCGGCCCGGCAGCTTGGTCTTCGTTTGAAAAGTCTCTGCCTTCGGGACGATTGGTTGGGGGTGGTTGCTGTCAACCGGACCCCCACCGCCAATCCATTTGGACACCTGCGCCTGGAAGAATATCTTGACCTGGAGGTGTGGCACGTCATCAGCCCCGCCCTCGACGTTGGCGGCAGCGGTGCGCCCGCCCTGATCGCCGAGCCAGAAGGTGTTTTCGCCGGGCAAATCCGCCAGCTTGCCGCTCGCCTGTCGTGAGAGACGGGCCGCTGCCGGTGGCCAGGGTCCCAAAGATGAGGGCAAAGGGTATCACCCCGACGAGGCGTGTCCGTTAGCAAAAACCACGATCAAGGATAGCGGCCCAATGATCCCAATTCGACTTCAAGTGCGCAATTTTCTGGCCTACCGGGATATGGCTCCGCTCGATTTCAGCGGCATCCACGTGGCGGTGCTGACGGGTGAGAACGGGGCCGGCAAGAGTTCGCTGCTAGAGGCGATGACCTGGGCTTTGTGGGGCAAAGCGCGCACCCGCCGGGATGACGATTTGATCCATATGGGCCAGTCCGAGATGGAGGCCGAGTTCACCTTTGGCCTGGGCAACGAGGTCTACCGGGTTCTGCGCAAGCGCGCCTCCGGTAAGCGCGGCAAAAGCGAGCTGCATTTTCACGTTCTGGACGCCGGGGGCTGGCGGACGCTCAACGAAACCTCGCTGCGGGCGACGCAGGCCAAGCTGGACCGCCTGTTGCGGCTGGATTATGACACGTTCATCAACTCCGCCTTCCTGCTGCAAGGCCGCGCCGACGAGTTTACCGCCCATACTCCGGGCGAGCGCAAACGCATCCTGGGCGACATTCTGGGTCTGGGCATCTACGATGAATATGAGGATCGGGCCAAGGGGCGGGTGCGCGCGCAGGAAATGGAAATTCGCCAACTGCTGGCCCAGATCGAGCAGATTGAGGCCGAGATTGCCCAGGAGCCGGCCTATCGCGCCGAGTTGGAGGCGGCAGAAGAGGAGGCCGCCGAACTCGGCCAGGCCCTGCAAGCCGCCGAGACCACCTTGACCGAACTCCGCCACCGCCACCGCGAGATGGATTTGAAGCACCGCCAGCTTAACGACCTGCGCGAGCGCCTGGCCCAGACCGAAACCGACCTGGCGGACACGCGCCAGGCCGTTGAGCAAACCGAGGCGCATCTGGCCGGCCATCAGGCCATTCTCGACCGCCGCGCGGAGATCGAAGCCGGGCTGGCCCGCCTCAACGCCGCCCGGGCCGCCGAGGCGGATTGGACGCAGCGCCTGGCCCAGTTTTCCCAGCTTTCGGAGCGAAAGCACGAGATCGAGGTCACAGTTCAGGAAGCCCGGGCCGCCCTGGAAACGGAAATCAGGCTGGTCACGGCCCGCATCGAGGAGCTTCAGGCCAAAGCCTCCACCCTCGAAACGTACCGCCCCCAACTGGCGGAGAGCGAAACAACCCTCCAGGACCTGCTGGCGTTGCAAGCAGAACGCGAGGGGGCGCGGGACAGCCTGGCGGCCCTCGACGCCGAGAAGGCAGAACTGAACGCCGAAAACCGCCAGCTCAAGACGGAGATGGACACCATCAAATCGAGGCTGGAGCAACTGGCCAGCGCCGGCGCGACCTGCCCCGTCTGCGCCCAGCCCCTGACCGACGAGCACCGGGCGGACATCACCGCCCAATTTGAGGGCGAGGGCAAAGACAAGGGAGATCGCTACCGGGACAACCGGGCCCGCCTGGCGGCCATCCAAGAGGAGCGGGCGGCCCTGGAAACGAAGGTGGGCGAGATGGACCGGCGTCTGGCCAGCCTGCCCGCCGTGCAAGGCCAGGTGGCACGGTTGGGGCAATTGATCGAGGAGGCCGGGGCGGCGGCGCAGAGCCTGAAGGAAGCGCAGGACCGGCGGGCGGCGCTGGCCCAACAACTGGAGCGCGGCGAGTTTGCCCCCGAGGCCCACGCCGGGCAGCAGGCGGTGCTGGCCGAGTTGGAGAAACTGGGCTACGACGAAGCCGCCCACCACCAGGCGCGAGACGAAATGGACGCCCTGGCTCATTTTGAAACGGACCATCACCGGCTTCAAGATGCGGCAACCCGCCAGGCCGAGGAGGAAGCGCGGCTGGCGCAGGATAAGGCGCGCCTGGACCGTTTGCAGGCCCAGGTCGAATCCGACCGGCAGCGGGTGGCCGGCTTAGCGCAGGAAACCGCCTCCTTTGCCGAGCTCACGGAGCAATTGGAAGCCGCCAGCGCCGAGGCCGACGCCCTGCTGCGCCGCGAGCGGCTGGCCCGCGACAAGGTGGCCGCCGCCCGGCAGAAACTGGAGTACGTGGCTAAACAGATCAAAGAGCGGAGCAAACGGGAGGAGCGGCTGGCCGCCGTCCGCGAGAGCCAGGGCATCTACCGCGAATTGCAGACGGCCTTCGGCAAGAAAGGCGTGCAGGCCCTGCTCATCGAAAACGCCATCCCCGAAATCGAAGATGAAGCCAACCGACTCCTGGGCCGCATGACCAACGGGCGGATGCACGTCCGCTTCGAGACGCAACGCGCCACCAAAACCGGGAGCGACCTGATCGAAACCCTCGACATTCGCATCGCCGATGAGATAGGCACGCGCAACTACGAACTGTACTCCGGCGGGGAGAGTTTTCGGGTCAACTTCGCCATTCGCATCGCCCTGAGCAAGCTCCTGGCCCGCCGGGCCGGGGCCAGCCTGCAAACGCTGGTCATCGACGAAGGTTTCGGCACCCAGGACGCCCAGGGCCGGGAGCGCCTGGTCGAGGCCATCCACGCCATTCAGGATGAGTTTGAGAAGATTTTGATCATCACCCACATCGACGAGTTGAAGGACGCCTTCCCGGTGCGGATCGATGTCTGGAAGACGCCCCAGGGAAGCCAGGTGGCCATCCGCTAAGGCTGGGCTGTATTGAGGGCTTTAGCCCTTTGCGGCTGGTGAGGGCTGAAGCCCTCAATACAACGCCGGGCAGCCAGCCTGCGAGCGCTGAACTGGTAGTGACGACTTTAGTCATTGCTAACCCAGAGCGCGACTGAAGTCGCTACTACGAGCTTTGTTTGCAAGGGCCTATTCACGGTGGAGCAGGTAGCTCTTGACGGCCACGTGCAGGTTCAGGCGGGTGATGGGGTCTTTCAGGCTCAGGCCGATGATCTCTTCAATCCGGCGCTGCCGGTAGAGCAACGTGTTGCGGTGGATGGCCAGCGCCTCGGCCGCCGGACCTAGCGCCCCGCCCTGATCCAGGTACACGGCCAGGGTGCGCAGCAGGTCGGTCTGGTGGGTTTCATCGTGTTCGACCAGAGAGCGGACGCTGGCCGCGTACTGGTTCTCGCGAATACGGTCGGGGGGCAGGTGGTAGAGCCAGTGTAGCACCCCCAGGTCGGCGAAGTTGATCAGCCCTGTGGTCTGCTCCAGGGCGCGTCCGATGCGGGCCGCTTCCAGGGCCTCGGTGTAGCTGTAGTGCAGGTCCTTCATCGACGAGTAGGCCTTGCCCACCCCGATCAACAGGGGATTGGTGGGATGGCTGATGGCCTGCATAATATTCTCGGCCAGGGGCGAGTCGGTTTGGAGCCTGGCCAGTTCCTCGATGACGACCACGCCGGCCTCCCGGACTACGGGCATAGCCCGAAACCCCTGCCGCCGGATCCAGCGTTCCAGGCTGCTGGCCAACTGGTCCATCGTGCCGCCGGTCTTGGGCTGCCCCATAACCACCAGGATGCGGTGCGGTTTGTCCAGCCGCAAACCCAGGCGGTGGGCCTGCTCGGACAGGGCCTCCAGGTTGGGGTGGCTGGTCAACAGCTCCTGTAGGAAATCCCCGCGTTGCGTTTCCTCCACCTCGCGCACCGCCCGGTCTTTGAACAGGATAAGGGCGCAGATGGTTGCCGCCTGCTCGATAGCCAGCTCGTCCAGCTCGGTCAGAGGGCGCTCGCCGGCCAGAATCCAGACGTAGCCGTAAATAGCCCGGTCCACCACCACCGGGGCGACGATGCGGTCCATCGTCATCCCCAGCTCTGGAATGGGTTCGACGTGGATGGGGCGCAGTTCCTGCATTAACCGCTGGTAGATGCCGTGGTCCAACAGGGCGGTGGCCACATCGGCCGAGGTCCGGCCAGACTCGATCACCCGTTTTCGGGCTTCGTCGAGCCGGCCGTGGTTGGCGTGGGCCAGCACTTCAAAGGCCGGCGTCTCCAGGCTGACCGAGCGCTTGACGATTCCGGCCAGGGTTTCGGTCAGGTTGCGGAGGTTCCCGCCTTCCAGCACGACCTGGGTCAGGCGGCGATGGATGTCGCCCGCCCGCTGTTGCAGCCGGTACTGCTGGCTGACGATTTCGGTGAAAACCTCCTGGGTGATGTCAATGAAGTTGACCTCGCGCGGAACTTCGATGATGGGAAAATCGAGCTGATTGGCCGCGTTGATCATTGGGGCGGGCGTCTGGTCCAGGTAATAGCCGGTCGAGAGCACCAGCCCGCTCAGGCCCTTGGAGGCCAGCACCGGGATGTAGTCCCGTTGCCTGTTGAGGTTATCCTGCAAACCCACGCCGGCGGTCAACATCAGTTCGCCCCCCTTAGCCCAGTTAAAGATCGGATCGGGCAGGTCAACGATGTGAACCCGGCGGATTTCGCGGTCCAGCCCGCCGCCGCCGGCCACAACTTTGGCCGTGGCGAAGCAAGGCATTTCTAAGGCTTGTCGAATCGTGAGCATAGTCCGTGTATCAACTTCAAGGGGCCGGTAGCATTTCAAGCAGCTCGCGCAGCACCCCGATTTTCAGCACCTCATCTCCGGGCCCGCCGGCCTGACGGCGGGGAGCGATCCAGACCGGGATCAGGCCCGCGTTTTGCGCCCCGGCGATGTCGGTCTCGGGCGTGTCGCCGACAAAGATAGCCCGTTCCGGGGGAACGCCGTCCAGCAAGGCCAGCGCCTGCTCGAAGATGCACGGATCGGGTTTGTGGCAGCCGGCCTCTTCGGAAACCAGGGTGATATCCACATAGTCGGCCAGACGATATTTGGCAATCTTTGCCCGCTGCAAGGTGCGATAGCCGTTGGTGATGATCCCCGTTTTATAATGAGGGCGCAGGGCTTCCAGCACCTCGTATGTATCGGCGAAAGGGATGGCTTCCTCTAAGATCAGCTGGTCCCAGTAGCCGAGCATCGGCCCGGCCAGAGCCGGGCCCCGCCCGAGGGCGCGCAAGGTGTTCCGGAAACTGTACAACCGCCCGACATCTCCATCCAGCACCCCATCGACCATCATATACCACATATCGGCGTTCTTGCTCCAAAAGACATCGAAGAACTCCTCGGCGGTGAGGGGCGCCAGTCGCCCGGCGAATTCCGCGAAGAGCGCCCCGGCGATCTGCTGGCGCTGCCAGGTGTGTTCGATCAGGGTGCCGTCCATATCGAATAGAACGGCTTCGACGCGGGCGAAGGCCATAAACCGCTTCTCCTAGCGGGCAAAGATAAACGTTAAGTCGTTGACGTTGGTCCCGGTCGGGCCGGTAATAATCAGATCCCCCAAAGCTTGGAAGAAATGGTAGCTATCGTTGCGGGCCAGATAGTCGGCGGCGTCCAGTCCCAGGGCGCGAGCGCGGGCCACGGTCTGGCCGTCGGCGAAGGCCCCGGCGGCGTCGGTTGGGCCGTCGCTGCCGTCGGTGCCCAGGCAGGCCACCAGCACAGCCGGACATCCAGCCAGCGCCAGCGAAGCCGATAGGGCCATCTCCTGGTTGCGCCCGCCCAGGCCGTCTCCGCGAACGGTGACCGTTGTTTCGCCGCCGAAGATCAGGCAGGCGGGCCGGCCGATCAACCCGTCGTCGCCGGCCAGCCTCCGGGCCAGGGCGGCCACCATTTTGCCGACCTCGCGGGCTTCCCCTTCGACATAGGTCGTGAGCAGCAGAGCGTTGAAACCCTGAGCCCGGGCGGCAGCTTCGGCAGCCCTCGCCGCCAGCCGGTTGTTGCCGATGATGATATTTTGTACCCGGCTAAAGCGCAAATCCCCGGGCTTCGGGGTTTCGGGAATGTGCCCGGCCTGGCCCGCCCGCAGGTGTTGCCGGATGGCGTCCGGGGTGCCGGCCTGGCCCGCCAACAGGTTGTATTTCTCCAAAATCGACAGGGCGTCGATAAAGGTGGAGGGGTCCGGAGCCGTCGGGCCAGAGGCGATGATGTCCAACGGATCGCCGATCACGTCGCTCAAAATCAGGCTGATGAGCGTGGCCGGGGCGGCCAGCCGGGCCAGCCCCCCGCCTTTGACCTGCGAGAGATGTTTGCGGATGGTGTTGATTTCGTTGATGGTGGCCCCACACCGCAGCAGCAAACCCGTTAACGTCTGGAGCTGGGCCAGGCTGACCGGCTTAACCGGCAGGGTCAGCAGGGCGGAGCCACCGCCGGAGATCAGGCAGATGACAAGATCGCGTTCCGTCGAATCGGCCAGCAGTTCTACCAGACGCCGGGTCTGGTGCAGGCTGTTCCGGTCGGGCAGGGGGTGGCCGGCTTCGACAATTTCGACCGGGCCCGCCGCTGTCGCGCCGGACAGCCGGTGGCCGTACTTGACGATCACCAGGCCATCGGTCAGGCGGTCCGGCAAAAGCTCGGCAATGGCCTGGGCCATCGGCGCGCCGGCTTTGCCCGCGCCGATGACTCGCAGGCGGTCGTAGTCGTTGAGGTCATAGGTTTGCTCGCCCACGGCCAGGAGATGTCCCCGGCGCTGCACAAACCGCCGCACGGCGGGACCGGGATCGACTGCGGCCAGGGCTTCGCCGATGATGCGCCGGGCAACGGCCCGCAGGGTCGATAACGCCTCGCTCAAGGATTTAAGGCTCCGGTGGCGATGACCAGCGCTTCTTCGGGCGTGGCCTCGCCGCTGATGACGGCGGCAATGGCCTCGTGCAGGATTCTGGCTAAAAGATCGTAACCGGCGAACGACGGGCGGGGCTGCACGAAGTTCAACTGCTCTTCGACAAAGGCCCAGTAGGGGTCACCGTCGTCCATCATGGCCAGGGCCGAGATGCGGGTGGGGATGTACCCCACGCTGCGATTCCAGGTCGCCAGCCGGTCGGGGGCCGTAAACCATTCGATAAAGCGCAAGGCTTCCACCTGCCGGGCCGGGTCGTCGGTGACGATGGCCATCGCCCAGCCGCGGGCGATGTTGACCGGGACGCCGTTGCGGGTGGGCAAGGAGGAGACGCTGCTGGAGGAAAGCCGGCCCCGGTCGGCCAGGTAGCGATGGGCGCTGGCGTTAACCAGGCCGACCTCGGCGTTCAAATAGACCGGCCACAGATCATCCGTCTGGGCCGCTTCCAACAGACTGGCATCAATGATTTCGGCCTCGACGGCGGCTGCGTAGAATTCCAGAAGGGCCCGTAGGGCCGGTTCGTCAATGATCGGCGCGCCTTCGTCATCTTGCAATCGAGCTCCGGCGGCCAGATATTGGGCCAGCAGGGCGTCATTCACCTGGCCGTTTTGGCTTTTGGCCGGAAAGGCGTAGCGCACGTTCTGGCTCAAGACGTCGGTCCACAACAGGGGCGGCGAGGCCACTTTGCTGGTGTTGTAAACCAGGTGGCTCAGGCCCATTTCAAACGGCACGCCCACCAGATGCCCGTCGACGCTGCCCACGTTCTGGGCGGCGGGGTGCAAATCACCCACCACGTTGCGGTCCAGGCGGCCATCGAGGGATTGCAACAACTCCGCGCGCCAGGCCGGGGGCAATTCGGCGATGTCGATAAACACCAGGTCGGGCAAAACGCTGGGGGCGACTTCTTTGGCCGTGCGCAAGAAGTCGAGGATGCCGCCCTGGCCGTAGGGCTTCTTGAGAAGCACCTCGATGTTCAGATGGGGGTAGGTATTCGCAAAGACCTTCAAACCGGTAGCCATAATCTGGCCCGGTTCCCCTTCGGCCTGGGGGGAAAACCGCTCAATTGTCCACAGGGTCAGGGTGATGGGGCGCGTCTGCGGATCGAGCGCCTGCTCGTTATCCCGGTCCCCGGTTTGCGGCGGCGGTGGGGATGCCTGGGGGCTGGCGGCGGTGGGCGTGGCCGTCGCCGCGGAAGATGTAGCTCCGGGGGCGGGTTGGGTCGGCGATGACGGCAGTTGAAGGCCGGGGAGGGTGGACTGGCAACCCAGGGCAAAGGCGCATAGCCCGCCCAGGAGCAACGGCAGCAACAGTCGGGTTAAGCGGCGAAGCGAGTCGGTTCTCAAATGGCGCGGTCCTCATCGCTGAAAAGGTAGGCTGATTATACCACGATGTGGGAGGGAGGGCGCAAATCCGAACGCACCCCATTGACTCTGCCCCTTGACCGACACGCGGCAAGCGATTACAATCATGGCTGCATCGAACTCGGGGGTAAACCCATGAGCTTCTTTACCGGCCTTGACGCCGAAGCCTACGATCGCTCCTACAACGACCGGGAACTTATCCAACGTATCCTCGCCTATTTCGCGCCTCACCGCCGGCGGGTCATCGAGGCCGGGGCGTTAATCGCCCTGATCTCCATCGCCGGGGCCGCCCAGCCGTTCTTCGTCGCCCGGGGGGTGAACGCCCTGGCCGAGCGCGACTCGCTGGCCTTGATGGTCGGGCTGGCCCTGGCCGTCCTGGCGATCGGCCTGCTCATCTGGCTCGGCAATTGGGCGCGACGGCGCTTGACGGTGCGCGTCATCGGCGATGTGGTCTCGGCTATGCGGCGCGACGCCTTCAACGCCTCCATCGAGCACGATATGTCCTTTTTCGACCAGTTCCAGACGGGGCGCATCATCAGCCGCATCACCTCGGACACGCAGGAATTCGCCCAGGTCGTGCTGCTGGTATCGGACCTGATCGGGCAGGTGTTGCTGATCGTCGTCCTGGTCGTCGCCCTCTTCTTCGTCTCCTGGCAGTTGACCCTGGCCCTGCTCGTCCTCTCGCCGCTGGTTTTCGTGCTGGCTCTGGCCTTTCGACGCCTGGCTCGCTACGTGACCCGCAAGGGCTTCCGGGCCATCGCCGAGGTCAACGCCGCCATCCAGGAGGTCGTGACCGGCATCAGCGTGGCCAAGAATTTCCGGCAGGAAGCGAACATCTACCGGGCGTTCGAAGGGGTCAACCAGCAATCCTACGCCATCAACCTGCGGCGGGGGTTTGTGCTGTCCAACATCTTTCCCGTCCTAAACCAGTTGGCCGGGATCGGCACGGCGGCCCTGGTTTATTGGGGCGGCCTGTCGGCCGGGTTGGGTTTCATCTCCATCGGGGCCTGGTACCTGTTCATCGTCAGCGTAGACCGCTTCTGGTTCCCGATGCTCAACCTGTCGGCCTTCTGGAGCCAGTTCCAGGCCGGGCTGTCCGCTGCCGAGCGCCTCTTCGCCCTGATCGATGCCGAGCCAACGGTGCGCCAGAACGGCCGGCTCGTTCTGGAAGAACTACGGGGCGAAATCTGCTTTGAAGGGGTGTCGTTTCGTTACACCGAGCAGGAGCAGGTGCTGGATGATTTCTCGCTGACCATCGCCCCGGGGGAGAGCGTGGCCCTGGTCGGCCACACCGGCGCGGGCAAGAGCAGCATTGTCAAGCTGATCACCCGCTTCTACGAGTTTCAAAGCGGGCGGATCGCAGTCGATGGGCACGACATCCGCAGCGTCGATCTGACCGGCTATCGCCGGCAGTTGGGGCTGGTGTCGCAGACGCCCTTTCTCTTCTCCGGCAGCGTGGCCGATAACATCCGCTACGCCCGCCCCAACCTGACCGATGCCGAGATCGAAGCCATTGCCCGCCGCATTGGGGAGGGGGAGTGGCTGGAGACACTGCCCCAGGGCCTGCAAACGGATGTCGGCGAACGCGGGGCGCGGCTGTCGATGGGGCAGCGGCAGTTGGTGGCCCTGTGCCGGGTGCTGGCCCAGGCCCCGCCCATCTTCATTCTGGACGAGGCCACGGCCAGCGTCGATCCCTTCACCGAGGCCCAGATTCAAGAGGCAATCGACTTGATCCTGGCCCGCAGCACCTCGATTCTGATCGCCCACCGGCTGTCTACGGTGCGCGCGGTGGACCGGATCATCGTTTTGCAGCAGGGCCGGATCATTGAGGAAGGGAACCACGACTCGTTGCTGGCCCAGGGGGGGCACTATGCGGAGCTGTACGAAACCTACTTCCGGCACCAGTCGCCGGATTTCAGACCTTCCTTCGCTTATCGCGTAGACCGGATGCCGGAAGATATGGGCCTCGATTGATGACGGGTCTCACCCCGGCGGAGTGAAAAGTTGTTTACGGACAATTACTTAGTCCAAAATGGCCTGGACCTCTGCCAGTTCGCCGGCGGTGAGGGCCCAGTCGGCGGCTTTGGCGTTGCTCAGAAGGTGGTCCAGTTTCGTCGCTCCGGAGATGACTGAACACACCTGTGGCTGGGCCAGCAGCCAGGCCTGGGCCAGCTCGTTCAGGCCCCGCCCACGGGCCTCGGCCCAGGCAGCCAGTCGCTCGATCTTGTCGTAATTAGCCTCGGTCATATACCCCTGGACGTAGCTGCTGGTTTCGCCCCGGGAACCGGCTGGCGCCGGCTGGCCGCGTCGATATTTGCCGGTCAGAAAACCGCCCGCCAATGGAAAATAGGGCACAAAACCCACGCCGCAGGCCTCGCAGTAGGGCAGCACCTCTCGCTCCACCTCCCGCTCCAACAGATGGTAGTGGGACTGGATGACCGCGAACGGCGTCCAGCCGCGCACCTCGGCCAGCAGGTTGGCCCGGGCCAGTTGCCAGGCGGCAAAGTCTGAGGCCCCCACATAGCGCACCTTGCCCATCCGAACCAGGTCGTCCAGGCCGCGCAGCGTCTCCTCGATGGGGGTGCTGTCATCCCAGCGATGCACGTAGTACAGGTCAATGTAATCGTTTTGCAGGCGGCGCAGGCTGTCCTCCACGGCGTTCATCAGGTGATAGCGAGATGCGCCACGGTCGTTGGGCCCGTCGCCAACCTTGAAATAGAACTTCGTGGCCAGGACAACCTTATCCCACCGCCCCTTCAAAGCCACGCCCAGGCTTTCCTCGGAGCGGCCTTTTTGATAAACGTTGGCCGAGTCAATGAAATTGAGGCCCATCTCCAGGGCGGCATCGATGATATTGGCAACCTCTTTCTGCGGCAGCGCCTTCGAGCCAAACTGATTGGTACCCAGCCCAATCACCGAAACGCGGACGCCGGCGCTCCCCAGTTGACGATAGTCCATGATGACCTCCTTCTGGTTGAAGTTCTCTGATTCTACCGGATTCTTTTGCAGGCTGCCAGTTTGCCCCGCACAAGCTAACAGTTTGTGCTACAAAATCACACCAAACCGCAAAGAGCTGCAAACCGAACCGGTGACCGCCCCAGAACGAATGAAGGATTCTGGTCGTTGCGAATATAATTGAGTGCAATCCGGCCGCCACCGGGAATGAAAATCACGACCTGATACCTGATACTTGACACCTGACACTTATTTTATACGAGGAGACCGTGAGATGAATGGCATTTTGTGGAGGCTTTTACTTACCCTGGGTCTGATCACGCTCTTGGCCGGCGCGGCCCCGGCTCAGGCCCAGGAGGGTGAGGGCGGGCAGGTCTACACCGTCCAGGCCGACGACTGGCTGTCCAAATTGGCCGATAAATATCTGGGCGATGTCTTCGCCTACGCCATGATCGTCGAGGCCACGAACGCCAGGGCTGCCGGGGACAGCAGCTTCGCCCGCATCACGGACCCCGACCGCATCGAGGTCGGCTGGAAAATCTGGATACCCGCCCCGGCCCCAGCTGGGACCACGCCCGCGCCAGCCCCGGCCGTCTCCGGCGGGCCGGAGGGCCAGATTGCCTTCAGTTTTTGGAATAACCACCCGGCCCGTTGCACCTACGAGATCAACATCCTCAGCGTGCCCGCCTGCCTGCAAGGCCCGGCCCAGTGCCAGGCCACGCGGCGCATCTTCGCCCTCAACAACGTCAGCGAACCGGCCCTCTCGCCGGACGGGGGCCGCCTGGCCTTCCGGGGTTGGGGCGAGATGCCCTTCGAAGGCCATCCTTTCCAGGGGTGCGCCGACCCCCATCCCCATCGCTTCCTGGGCAAT
This sequence comes from Anaerolineae bacterium, assembly GCA_046757065.1. Lineage (GTDB taxonomy): Bacteria > Chloroflexota > Anaerolineae > 4572-78 > JBHHXL01 > JBHHXL01. Next base: position 17,975 of record JBHHXL010000007.1, on the reverse strand, counting down.
AGCACGCTCGATGGCGCCAATTTTGTTGGCACCGGCGGCTTTTGGGAGGACTCCCACCCCGACTGGTCGCCCGACGGCCAGCGCCTCATTTTCGACTCAGGCCGCAACGGCGATGGCATCATTCGCATCTATGCCATCAGCGCCGACGGCTCGCGCGAGGAGAATATGTTCATCGCCGGCCAGCAGCCCTCGTTCGCCCCCGACGGCCAGCACTTTGTCTACCGGGGCTGCGATCTGAACGGCAATCGCTGCGGGCTGTGGCAGGCGCTGGCCTTCGAGCCGAAATCGTGGGAGGTGGGCATTAACATGGTGGGCCCGGTGGTTCAGGGAGAGCAGGTGGCGCACCCCGACTGGTCCCCGACCCGTGATGAAATCGTCTACCAGCGCCACGAGGGCGGAAGCTGGAACCTGTGGCTGGTGGACGCCGGTGGGGGCAACGACCGCCGCCTGACGGACAGCCCCGGTCTGGAGGGGCTGCCGGCCTGGTCCCCCGACGGAGAGTGGGTGGCCTATGTTGCCTACGACAGCCAGAACTGGAGCCTGCGTCTGGTCAGCCGCGACGGGGCGGACGACCGCCACCTGTTCACCTACGACGGCGGCGTCTACGTCCTGCCCAAAGAGATTGAGCCCTATAACATCCGGGACTGGATCGACGAGCAGATTTCCTGGTCGCGGTAATTGGGGTTCTCCCCACAAACAAGAGGCGCGAGGTGTTCGGCCCCGCGCCTCTTTTCATCTTCATCAGGTTAGGAAACTGTCACCCTACCTGAAGATCAAGGGCAAGTAGAGGTAGTGCTCCTCCGGCTCGCTGGTGATGCGGCCGTTGTTGAAGACGCAGGTCACCTCCTCGCCCGGCTTCAAGTCGATCGCCACTTGCGGCGGGTTGACCATTTGCAGCTCCGTCCCGTTGGTGCAGACCACACTCAACAGCGCCCAGCCGCCCGATAAGGTTTCACTGACGGTGTACCTGCCCGACACCAGGTTCGGGAACATCTTGGACTGGCCGGCCTGCAACGTGAGCGGCGTATTGCCTGTGCCATCGTTGAGGATGAAGTTGAAGGTGGTGAAGGCTTTGGCCTCATCAGTCTCTTTGACGATGGTGATCGCGCCCCGGTTATCGACCGGGGTGATGTCGGCGTCGTTGTTGTCGTCGGGGTTCCGGTCAGGGCCGCCTCGACCGTCGTCGTCGATCTTGACGATATTGTCGACCTGGGTCACGCCGACGGCCAGCGGCTTATCCACATCGACGGCGAAGTCGACCTGGCCGCCGCTGCCGGCGCCGGACACCGTCCCGATGGCCAGGGTGCAGATGCTGCCGGCGTTACCGTCGGGCACACAGACCCAGCCCGGTGTGCTGGCCCCAGCGTTGAAGGTGGTGTTGGCCGGCACAGTTTCGGTCAGGACCACCCCGGAAGCGTTCTGGCTCCCGGTGTTGGTGAAGGTGATGGTGTAGGTGACGGTGTCACCTGGCAAGACCGTCACCCCGCCGTCGTCCTTGCTGACCTGCAGGTCCGGCTCGGCATCGACCGGGGTGATGTCGGCGTTGTTGTTGTCGTCGGCGTTCCGGTCAGGGCCGCCTCGACCGTCGTCGGCAATCAAAACCGTGTTATTGATGGTCTCAATGCCAGCCCCAATCGGGTTGTCCACATCGACGGCGAAGTCGACCTGGCCGCCGCCGCCGGCGCCGGACACCGGACCGATGGCCAGGGTGCAGATGCTGCCGGCGTTACCGTCGGGCAGGCAGACCCAGCCCGGCGTGCTGGCCCCGGCGTTGAAGGTGGTGCCAGCGGGCACGGTTTCGGTCAGGACCACGCCGGAAGCGTTCACGCCGCCCACGTTGGTGAAGGTGATGGTGTAGGTGACGGTGTCGCCTGGCTGGATGATCACCCCACCGTCGTCCTTGCTGACCTGCAGGTCCGGCTTGCCATCGACCGGGGTGATGTCGTCGTCGGTGTTGTCGTTGGGGTTCGGATCAGAGCCGCCTCGACCGTCGTCGGCAATCTCGACCGTGTTGGTGATAGTCTTGATACCAGGCTCGATCGGGATGTCCATATCGACGGCGAAGTCGACCTGGCCGCCGCCGCCGTTGCCGGTCACCGTCCCGATGGCCAGGGTGCAGATGCTGCCGGCGTTGCCGTCGGGCAGGCAGACCCAGCCCGGCGTGCTGGCCCCGGCGTTGAAGGTGGTGTTGGCCGGCACAGTTTCGGTCAGGACCACCCCGGAAGCGCTCTGGTTCCCGGTGTTGGTGAAGGTGATGGTGTAAGTGACGGTGTCGCCTGGCCGGATGATCACCCCGCCGTCGTCCTTGCTGACCTGCAGGTCCGGCTCGGCATAGACCGGGGTGATGTCGTCGTAGTAGTTGTCGTCGTCGTTCCGGTCAGGGCCGCCTCGACCGTCGTCATCGATCTCGACGGTGTTGGTGATGGTCTCGATACCGGCCCCAATCGGGTTGTCCACATCGAGGGCGAAGTCGACCTGGCCGCCACCGCCGTTGCCGGTCACCAGACCGATGGCCAGGGTGCAGATGCTGCCGGCGTTGCCGTCGGGCAGGCAGACCCAGCCCGGCGTGCTGGCCCCGGCGTTGAAGGTGGTGCCGGCGGGCACAGTTTCGGTCAGGACCACCCCGGAAGCGTTCTGGCTCCCGGTGTTGGTGAAGGTGATGGTGTAGGTGACGGTGTCGCCTGGCTGGACCGTCACCCCGCCGTCGTCCTTGGTGATTTGCAGGTCCGGCTCAGCATAGACCGGGGTGATGTCGTTATCGTAGTTGTCGTCGGGGTTCCGGTCAGGGCCGTGGGTCGTGTCATCGCCGATCTCGACGGTGTTGGTGATGGTCTCGATACCGGCCCCAATCGGGTTGTCCACATCGAGGGCGAAGTCGACCTGGCCGCCACCGCCGTTGCCGGTCACCAGACCGATGGCCAGGGTGCAGATGCTGCCGGCGTTGCCGTCGGGCAGGCAGACCCAGCCCGGCGTGCTGGCCCCGGCGTTGAAGGTGGTGTTGGCCGGCACAGTTTCGGTCAGGACCACGCCGGTCGCGTTCGCGCCGCCCACGTTGGCGAAGGTGATGGTGTAGGTGACGGTGTCGCCTGGCTGGATCGTCACCCCGCCGTCGTCCTTAGTGACCTGCAGGTCCGGCAAAGGCGCCACTCTGAGGAGACCCCACAGTCCCTGGAAGCCACCGAAGGCAGCCTGGTCGCGGAAGAGGTAATCACCAAGCACCTCGTACTTGCCTCCGGCGCTGTCGAGGACGACGTCGAAGTGGCTGGACGGGTTGAAGCCCTCCCGGCTGCTATGCCAGGCCGAAAGCGGGTTGTCCCCGATCTCGGTAGAGTCGTTGATGTAGGGATGGCGCGGCCAGCTGTGGCCGTTCAGGGTAAAGACGTGGCCCCGGGCGTGCCCGGCAGGTTGCAGCAAGCGCAACCTGGCCGGAATGCCCGCGTAGGCGGTGAACACCGGCGTCTGCGGGTCCTGCCCGCCGATCTGGGCGTTGGAGAAGACGTTCTCCACGGGCAGATTACCGATGTCACCGAAGGGCGTATTCGGGGCGATGCCCAGCCGGAACCAGAGCGGCTCCGTGCGGTAGTTGATCGCCTTCTGGCCCGAATCTTGCGGGTCTTCGGGCACACCCGGCCCCTCGCCGGCGATGTTGGGCACCGGCGAGCCGTCGCCGAAGCGCATGTTGATATCGTCCTGCCAGACGGTCACAAACTCGCGGAACCAACTGCCATCGGTCTTAGTCACGGTCGCCGAGGCCCGCGTGCCGGGGTCGATGGCCCAGGTCGCGCCCTGCGGCTCGATGATCAGGGCCCCCACCAGGCCCTTGTTGGAGTGTTTGATCCGGTCCGAGGGCATCAGGTTGACCGCCCCGAACTCGACCGGCGTGGCCACCAGGTTGACCTGGTTCGGCGCCGCCGTCCGTTCTATCGAGACGATGCCGGCGTACCAGGTGTAGAACTCTTCCTCGTCATGGCCGGGTTCTACGGTTTGCTCATGGTTGTTCAGGCCGACATTGGCCCCGTCGCTGCGGGTGATGTCGTAGGAAAGGAGCTGGGTGTGCAGCCCCACCTGCGAAGAGGGCCGGATGTCGTTGGCGTTGAAGGTGACCACCCCCCCGTTGGCGTTCTTATCTTTGTGAACGATGGGCGGCACAGAGTTGAAGCCGGCCAGGTCGGGCACCACTTCGGGCAGCATGTTGCGCAGCGTGATCTCCAGACAGTCGCCGGCGTTGGCCCGCAGGATGAGCGGCTCGACCGGCACACCCGGCTTCAGCCCAAGCACCGCACCTGTCACCGGGTCTAAGTCCAGGTCGCTGGTCAGGACGTACAGCAGCGCCGTCGGGTCGTGCAGCGGACCGTTGTTGCTTGTCCGGGAGTTGTAGACCAGCGTGCCCCCGGGCAGGACGTCCTGGGCGGTCACCGCCGTGATGTCGAAGTAGCGCACCGGCGCGTTGGCCGGACAGATGCCCCGGAAGTCATACTCGTTGAGGATCGTCAGCCCCTGGGCCGTGATGGGATTGTTCGGCAACGGCAGCAGGTCTCCCCGCTGACTGGCATAGGCCCGCAACAACCCCCAGGTTCCGTTCCAGTAGTCATCCACCTGGGCTCCCATCGTCCACAGATAGTCTGCCGTGTTCCCCTCCTGCTGCGGCGCGGGCACGATCTCCATATCCAGGCTGAAGTATTCGGAGAGGCCCATGAACTGCGAGTTGCGCCAGCCGGAGTTGGAGTTATACGGTTCCTGCAGCCAGCGCAAGCCGTGCATCGTGAGCGTGTGCTCTTCCTCCTGCGCCCCCACCTGAGCCCGGATACGCACCTTGTCCCCACTGTAGGTTCGCAGCAGCGGGGTGAAGGGGTCCCCGCCTTCGACGCCGTCGGTCAGCGGCGGGTAGACGCCCGGCTGCGTGTTCAGCTCGGGGATGGCCCGCGTCACGTCCGAGGAGAAGGCGAAGGACAGGTCGCCGGCCTTGCCCGCCGCCTGCCCGCCCGCGACCGGATCAAAGACCCGCAGGCCCAGCGGCTCGTTGCGGTAGTTGACCACATACGTACCCGGATCGTCGGCCGCGATGGCTTCGGGGCAGGGCCTCGGCTGGCCGTTCTCGCACACCGGCGGGAACCAGAAGATGTCCGCCGGATCGGGTGGATCGCCGCGCGAGGGCGGGTTGATGGCCCCCTGGAAGTCGGGCACCGGGTTGCCGTAATCGTCAATCCCTCGCCCCGCCTCATACGCCGGCTGGAAGTCGGCGAATTCCAGGTAGAACTCTCGATGGCTGTTGGCCGGGTCCTCGGTCAGGATGTCGGCCCGCCAACTGGTCGGCCCGCCGTCGGTCCGGGTGCCCATTGTCACCCCCGTCTCCGGGTCGCGCCAAACCGAGTTGTCGGGCTCGATCAGGACCGTGGCGTACAGACCCGCCTGCTGGTGCGTCGATGGCGAGAAGTGGTCGTGGGTGAAGACCGTGCCCAGACTCCGGTCCCAGTGGGCCTTGCCCTTGGCGTTGTCCAGCGACCGGCTCAACAGCGGGTCGGCGAACCAGCGCTGGACCGAGGTCCTGGCCCCCATCCAGCGGTTGTCCGGCCCCGGCCCGAAGAAGGGATGCGCTCGGGCCACGGGGCACAGGTCCGTACCGTCGTTGGGGTCGTCGTTCCCATTGTTGGGGAACTCATCGCCCAGGCAGGCGTTCTCCTTCCGAATGGCCCGGATGCGCACCCGCACCTCGTCGGGGCTGAGGGTGCCGTCCTCGTAGTTGAAGCCGTTGGCCGAGCCGTCCGAGCTGGTCACGTCGAACTTGACCAGGTGAATGTGCTGGCCGATGACGTCCGTCGGCGTCCGCACCTGGAAGTCATCCAACTCGTACACATTCGGCACCAGGTTGGTGTGGTAAAACGTGGCGCAGTCGTTGGTGTTGAGCCGCATCACCAGCGGTTGGGGCGGGCGGTCCTTGTTCAAGGTCGGCCCGACGTCCTCCCACAGCGTCAGGAATCGCTGCTGCGGGAAGTGCCAGCCCACCTTGTTCAAGGTCACATCCATCTGGATGTCCGCCGCCTTGTACACTCGCGGATTGTTGGTCCCGTACTGCACCCCCACCAGCGGCCCGCCGCCATCATCCCGGCAGGGGTCGGCGTAGGGCGCGCCGGCCACTCGGGCCAGCCCGTTCGTCTCGAAACTCGCCGCCGAACCGTCCGGCTTGTAGCTGGCGTGGAACTGCTGCTCGTGGAAGGCCATCGCCGATTTCTCCTCCGGCGTGCCGTCCTCCGGCAGGTACTTGACCTCGATTGACTCCACTTCCTTTTCGAAGTTCAACGGCGACTCGACGTGGTACGTGTCGCCATCGACCAGGACGTGCCGCCGCAACCCGCCGTCATCCACCAGGTCCAAAGGCGGGGTCGGGGGGCGATGTCCGGACTCGCCCGGTATGTAGAAAGGATAGCCGGGGCTGCGATCAGGGATGCCGTCGCCGTCTCCATCCGGCTCATCCACCACGACCTGGCTGGAGTCTGGCAGGCCGTCCCCATCGACATCTCGGGCTTCGACGTGGACGTCGCCGGGCATCGGGGCCATCGCCTGGCCGGGAACCGGCACCAGGGCCGGGATGGGCGTCCCGGCCGGGATTTCGCCGTCGGGCAACGCTCTGGCCCCGGCCACAGGCCGCCCGTCGGCGTCCAGTTCCGTGCCCCACTCAAAAGTATCGTGCACCCGCCACAGCTCCCACATGCCCTGGGCGAAGTGGGGGTAGAAATGGCAATGGAAGATCGAATCGCCGGCGGTCTTGTTGCGATTGCCCGCCCCGCCGTAAGCGATTTCATAGGAATAGGCGCTGCCCGGACCAATGGCCTGGCTGTCCAGGTAAGAGGAGTTGGGGTCGTCCGGGGTGGACAGCCACTGGTGGGCGTGCAGGTGGAAAATGTGATGCTCCTTCGGGCCCCCGTGCAGGTTGCGGAACACGACCCGGTCGTTGAGGTAAGCGTGATGGACATTCGAGGGGTCATCGGGGTAGAGAACCTTGGTGGCCTTGGAGCCGGGGTCAGGCTGGCCGTCTCCGTCCAGATCGCTGTTGGCCGGAATATCGACCACCATTGCCGGGTCGCCGACCGCCCACGAGGTCAGGAAGGACTCCTCGTACAGGCAATCGGTGCAGTTCCACATCGGGCCCACCCCGATGCGATTGGCCACCATCTCCGCGCCGATGCCGCCGGTGCCGTAGTTGATGGCGAAGCCGTCCCTGACGCTATGCAGGGCGAATTCGAAGTCAGGGTCCTCGAAGATGTCGAAAGCCTGCACGGCGAAGATCTCGTCGTGGAAGATGACGGTGAACTCGCGGAAGGGCTGGTTTCGGTCCGGGGCCAGCGTGGCGTTCGGCGGATAGGTGCCATCCGGGAATTTCCCCCGGCCCGGCCCGGTGATGATCGCATTCAAGTCCGAGTGAACGATCTCGTTCCCGTCCAGTATCTTCAGGATCGGCAGCCCGTCTTTGCCGCCGCCGGTGCCCGCCGGATAGGTAGCGTCGTAGTTGATGAGCGGATGCCCGTCCGCCGTCGTGCCCGTCGTGGCCAGGTCCATCTCGTCTCGGGTGGCCTGGCTGCGGTACCACTCCGCCCCGCGCGGCTCCACGTTTACGGCTCCGAACAGGCCAAATGCCGCAGAACCCCCGTTGCCCTCAGCGCCGGTGGTGGCTCCCAGGCTATAGATCAGATACGTGTTTTCATGCTCGGCGTAGAGGGTGTAGGTCCTCGAGTCGCCAGGCGCGACCAGGCTACTCGGGTTTTGGCCCACATTCGAGCCGTCGTCCAGGATGCTGTTAACCAGTTGCAGGCCGTTGACGTGCAGAGAGGCCAGCCGCGTCGCCGGTTGGTTCACATTCAGCCGGACCGGGGCCAGCAGGTTCTGGAAGTTGATCTGCAAGCAGTCGCCCACGTTCATGCGCAGGGTCAGGGGCCGGGGCCGCTTGTCTTCCCGCAGCATGACCTGGCCCGCTGCCAGCGTCCCGCCCTCGGCTTCAGTCAGGCCGGTGTTCTTGTTGACCACGTCGCGCCTGAGGGCGTAGATCATCCCGGCCGGGTTAAACGCGCCCAGCCGGTTGTAGAAGAAGGGCTGGTCCAGCGCCACCACGTCTACCGTCAACTGCCGGTCGCAGGTCGCTGCCGCCAGCGGGGCCGGCGAGCCGGCCTCCGCCGTTCCCCCCGGCCCGCCGCCTACTTCGGTCGGCCCAAGCGGCACTGCCTCCTTGGCCTCTCGCACCGGGCCGGCCGGCCCGGAACCCGCGCCGCCCCCGCCGCCCCCCGGGTCCGCCGGCACCACCGGTACCGGCTCTGGCTCCGGCTCTTGGGCCTGGACCAGGGCTATACCCAGCCCCAATACCAGCAACACGACTACCGGCCCCACTACTATTAGCTTCCTCATCTAACCCTCCTTACAGCAAAACACGTCCTTGGCGGAGAGCAGATGAACCACACCCCCCTTTCAGCCAGCCTAGACGATCTAGCTGATGATTTCCAATGATTATCTCGACCACAACACCATTTCTTCTTCAGCGCTTGCTTAAGTATGCCTGCCAACCAATTATTACCCACGCCTTCATAACGAAAGGTGGGATGGTGTAAAATTCAGCTTTCACAATAGGAGATTTGAAAGGTTGCAACCCTGGGACTTTGGTCCCACAGCCCGGTCATAGGGTACTATAGTTGGAAGGCCGGTGTCTATCCCCCCTCACCGGTAGAAAGGGCCAAAAAAGAATGAAAAAGGAGCGATTATCGGGATCGTTCTTTCGTTAAAGGAATTAGGTCGGGCGTTGGTAAGGTCCGAAAACGGAAACTTTCACATTAGGCCTTAGGGCAGTATAATGCCCTACCTTCTTACACCGGTGAGATGCAGGTGTCGCCCATTTTGGAAGCGGGAACGTTGGATTTCATCACCCACAGCGAAACGCAGACCCGTCGCCTGGGTACGCGCCTGGGCCAACTCTTGCGAGGGGGTGAAGTGCTGGCCTTGATCGGCCAGTTGGGAACCGGCAAAACGCGCTGGGCCCAGGGAGTTGCCCTCGGTCTGGATATTGACGACGTGGTCAACAGCCCCACCTTCACCCTGGTCAATGAATACGAGGGACGCCTGCCCTTTTACCACATCGATCTCTACCGTCTGGCCGCTGCGGCGGAAGCCCTGACCTTCGGCCTGGACGATTACCTGTACGGCCACGGCGTCTGCGTCATCGAGTGGGCCGACCGCGCCCCGGCCCTGCTCCCCGCCGAGCGCCTGGAGGTGGAACTGCACCATCTGCAACGAACGAAGCGCCGTCTGGTGCTGCGTCCGCGTGGCTCTGCCTATGCGGAACTGTTGCAGCAATTCAAAGAGGTAGCGTTTGCCAGATAAAACGATCCTTGCCATTGATACCGCAACCGCATATGCCGGCCTGGCCCTCTACGATGAAAACGGGGTGCAGGCCGAAGAAACCTGGCGGGCTGCCCGCCATCATACCACCCAGGTGGCGGGCCGGCTGGCTCGAATGTTGGAAACTGCCCGGCTGGCCCCCGGCGACTTGCAGGGCCTGGCCGTGACCCTGGGGCCGGGCTCGTTTACCGGACTGCGGATTGGCCTGGCCCTGGCCAAGGGCCTGGCCCTGCCACACAAGCTGCCCATCGTGGGCGTGCCAACGTTGGATGTGGTGGCCTATCCCCATCGAGATAGCCCGCTTCCGGTTTGGGCCGTGGTCCAGGCCGGGCGCGGGCGAATCGCTGCCGCCGGCTACGCCTGGCGAGAATCGCGCTGGCAGCAAACGCAGCCAGCCCGTATCACCACTCTGGCCGACCTGGTAGCGGCGCTGGACGCGCCGGCTCTGCTGGTTGGGGAGATCGGCGCCGCCGATGAGGCTCTGGTCGAAAACTCCGGCGCAAGGGCCAGCGACATCGTGGTTGCCCCGCCTTCGTTGAGATTACGCCGCCCCGGCGTGCTGGCCGAGTTGGGCGCACAGCAGCTGGCGCGCCACGAGCGATCTCCGCTAGACCAGTTGGCCCCGATTTACCTGCAAACTCCCGCATAACCGCTATGCTTGAAACCCGTCTGCCCGTATTCGCCTCTCCTACAACCCTGGCCGACCTCCCGGCTCTGATGGCCATCGAAACCGAAGCGTATGCCCTGCCCTGGTCCGAAAGCGTTTACCGCCGCGAGCTGACCGGCAACGCGCACAGCCATTATCTCACCATCCGGCCCATCGACCAGGCGGAAGGGGCCGTGCTGGCCTATGGCGGCCTGTGGCTCCTGGGCAACGAGGCGCACATCGCCACCCTGGCCACGCATCCCCGCTTGCGAGGGTTGGGCCTGGGCGAATTCTTGTTGATCGCCCTGCTGGAACTGGCCGGTCAACTGGGAGCCACGGTTGCCACCCTCGAGGTGCGCCCCTCGAACAGCGCCGCCCGCGCCCTGTACGCCAAGTATCGCTTCGAGCAGATGGGCCGCCGCCGCCGCTACTACAGCGACAACAGCGAAGATGCCCTGATCCTGACCACGCCGCCGCTGGCCTCTGGCGACTACCGGGCGCACCTGGCCGGCCTGAAAAAGGAGCTGTTTTCCCGGCTGGCCCGGATTCATCTGGACAAATTCAGGCTCTTGAATTAAAATGGCGCGATGACATTTATCGAGGAGGTTTTCCGTGTCGGATCTCAGCCAAATGACGCTTGATGAAGTGGCCGCGACCATCAAGGGGTGCAGCCGGTGTGCGCTGGCCAAGGGCCGGACCACGGCCGTTCCCGGCAGCGGCACGCCTGACGCTGACATTATGTTCATCGGAGAGGGTCCGGGCTTTCACGAGGACCGGCAGGGAGAACCTTTTGTCGGCGCAGCCGGCAAGTTTCTGGATACGCTCCTGGAAAGCATTGGCCTTTCTCGCAAGCAGGTTTACATCACCAACGTCATCAAGTGCCGCCCGCCGGGCAACCGCGATCCGCTGCCCGAGGAACTCGATGCCTGCCGCGATTATCTGGAGCGACAGATCGCGCTGATCAGACCCAAGGTCATCGTCACCCTGGGGCGCTTTTCGATGTACCGTTATTTCCCCAACGCCTCGATTACCAAGATTCACGGGCAGGCCAAGCGCGTCGGCAACATTCTGGTGGTGCCGATGTTCCATCCGGCAGCCGCCTTGCACCAGCCCAAGTGGCGGCCCCTGGTCGAAGAGGATTTCCGCAAACTGCCCCAGTTGATCCAGGAAGCGGCGGCCTTCCGGGGGGACGAGGGGGACGCAGAACCGCCGGTGCGGGCGGAACAACTCAGCCTGTTTTGATATTGTATTGAAGGAGGACCTCCTATTGAGTGACAAGTTAAGAATCATCCCCCTCGGCGGCGTAGGCGAGGTGGGCAAGAACATGACCCTCATCGAGTACGGGCGGGATGCGATCATGATCGATTGCGGCCTGATGTTCCCGGAGAGCGATATGCTGGGCATCGACATCGTCATCCCCGACATCACCTACCTGCTCGAGCGGCCCGGACTGCTCAAAGCCATTTTCCTGACCCACGGCCACGAAGACCACATCGGCGCGCTGCCCTACGTGCTGAACCAGATTCAAGCGCCGCTTTACTCGCGCAAGTTGACCAACGGCCTGATTGGCGTCCGCCTGAAAGAACGCAAGCAGATCAAAAACGCCGAATTAAACACCATCGAACCCGGCGACGTCATCGAGATCGGCCCTTTCCAGGTGCATCCCTTCCACGTCTGCCACTCCATCCCCGACGCGATGGGCCTGGCGGTGGAAACGCCCTACGGCATCGTCGTTCACACCGGCGAATACAAGTTTGACCCGACCCCCGCCGATGGCCGCCTGACCGACGTGGCCCGCCTGAGCGCCTGGGGCGACCAGGGCGTTCTGGCCCTCCTGTCCGACAGCACCAACGCCGAGCGCCCCGGCCACACCCCCTCCGAGAAGAGCGTCCTGGAGAATTTCGACAAAATCTTCGGCCAGGCGGGGGGGCGCATCATCGTCTCGACCTTCGCCTCCAACATCTCCCGCGTGCAGCAGGTCATCGACGTGGCCCTCAAATACGACCGCTACGTGGGCGTCGTCGGACGCAGTATGGTGGAGAACGTGCGCATGGCCCGCAAGCTGGGCTATCTCAAAATCCCCGACAAAAGGCTGCTGCGGGTAGAGGAGCTGGAAGATTTGCCCCCACAGCGGGTGGCCATCGTCTGCACCGGGACGCAGGGCGAGCCGACCAGCGCCCTGGTCCGTATGGCCAACCAGGACCACCGCTCGGTGAGCATTATCGAAGGGGACACCGTGGTCCTGTCGGCCACGCCCATCCCCGGCAACGAAGAACTGGTCCATCGCACCCTCAACAACCTTTTCCGCCTGAAGGCCGACGTTATCTACCACAGCCTGATGCCCGTTCACGTCTCCGGCCACGGCTCCCGCGAGGAGCAGAAGATGATGCTCAATATGACCCGGCCCCGGTATTTCATCCCCATCCAGGGCGAATACCGCATGCTGGTGCTGCACGCCCGTCTGGGCCAGGAGGTCGGTATTCCGGCGGAGAATTGCCTGGTGATTGAGAACGGCCAGGTGGTCGAGTTCGACGAGACGGGGGCGCGGCTGGTCGAGCGCGTGCCCGGCGGGCACGTCTTCATCGACGGCCTGGGGGTGGGCGATGTGGGCGATGTCGTCCTGCGCGACCGGCACATTCTATCGCGGGACGGTTTTGTGGTCTGCGTCGTTGCCCTGGACGAGGGCGGCCACATCGCCGACGGGCCGGACCTGGTCTCGCGCGGTTTCGTCTACGTGCGCGACAACGAGGCTATGCTCGATGAAGCGGCGGACATCGTCGTCGAGGCCCTGACCGAAGGCGGGGCCCAGGTTGCCCACCGCGACACGGCCAGCGCCATCATCCGCGACACCCTGGCCGAGTTTTTCTACCACCGCACCCGCCGCCGCCCGATGGTCTTTCCGGTGGTGTTAGAAGTATAGTTGCCGGAAGGGCAGAGGAAGCCAACGGGCGCTGGACGGGATTCGGTTCTACCGCGTCCTTCGTCCAATTTGGTAACTACTCAGCCGCCTGGCAAAAACAGGTGACCGGCACTCCCGTAGGGGTTAGGCGCTTCAAGGATAAGATTCGCCCATAATCTTGACAGGTTTGCCGCAAAAAGCAACCTTTATAAGTGCCGGTCACCTATAGCCTGAGTAGTTACCCAATTTGAAAGGAAACAAACGTGTCCGATAACCCACTCCTGAAGCTGGCCGAGTTCGGCCAATCCATCTGGTACGACAACATCAGCCGGGAGGTGCTGGAGTCCGGCGAATTGCAGCGGATGATCGAGGAAGACGGCGTTACCGGGCTGACCTCCAACCCGACCATCTTCCAAAAAGCCATTGCCGGTAGCGACGCCTATGACCCCGCCCTGCGCCGGCTGCTGCGGGCGAACCCCCAGGCCAGCACCCAGGACCTGTACGAGGCCCTGAGCATCGACGACATCCGGCGGGCCGCCGACCTGCTCCGGCCCGTCTACGAGCGGACGGCGGGCGTTGACGGCTACGTCAGCCTGGAGGTCTCGCCCCACTTGGCCCACGACACGGCGGGCACCGTCGAGGAGGCTCGTCGCCTCTTCGCCACGGTGGACCGGCCCAACCTGATGATCAAAGTCCCGGCCACGCCCGCCGGCCCGCCGGCGCTGGCCGCGCTGGTCGGGGGGGGCATCAACGTCAACGCCACCCTGATGTTTTCGCTGGCTCACTACGAGACCATCGTCGAAGCCTATTTGCAGGGGCTGGAGCGCCTGGCCGAAGCGGGCGGGGATTTGGGCCGGGTGGCTTCGGTGGCCTCCTTCTTCGTCAGCCGGGTCGATGCCCTGGTAGACCGCCTCCTGGACCAGCTTGGCCCCGAGGGGGACGTGTTGAAAGGTAAAACGGGCATCGCCAACAGCAAACAGGTTTACGCCCGGTTCAAAGAGCTTTTCGGCGGCGAGCGTTTCAGGGCGCTGGTTGCCAAGGGCGCGCGCGCGCAACGCCCGCTGTGGGCCAGCACCAGCACCAAAAACCCGGAGTACCGGGACGTGCTGTACGTGGAGGAGTTGATCGGCCCGGACACGGTCAACACCATCCCGCCGGCCACCCTCAACGCCTTCCGCGATCACGGCGTCCCCCGCTACAGCCTGGCCGATCTGGACGAGGCCCCGGCTGTCCTGGGCCATCTGGCCGAAACCGGCATCGATCTGGACGCCGCCACCGAGCAGCTCCAGGTCGATGGCGTCAAAGCCTTCGCCGACTCGTTCGACCAGTTGTTGGCCGCGCTGGATCGGAAACGGGCCAAACTGCTGGCCGAACTTGAGGGCGGATCTGCCCGGCCAGAGGGGGACTTCAAGCTCGGCCCTTACCGGGCGGCGGTCGAGGTCCGCCTCAAGGCCTGGGCGGAGGCGGAGGTCCCTCGCCGGGTTTGGGAGAAGGATGGCACGGTCTGGGTGCCCGATCCCGCAGAGGCCGCCCAAACGCCCGAGTTGGCCGACCGCCTGGGCTGGCTGACGGTCGCCGGGGCGATGCAGGAGAAGCTGGACGACCTGACCGCCTTCGCCGATGAGATTCGGGGCGAGGGCTTCACCGATGTGGTTCTGCTGGGTATGGGCGGCAGCAGCCTGGCCCCGCAGGTGTTCCAGACCGTGTTCGGCAACGCGCCGGGCTACCCCAAACTGACCGTCCTGGACTCGACAGCGCCGGGCGCTGTGTTGCAGGTGGAGCAGCAGCTAGACCTGGCCAGGACCCTGTTCCTGGTATCCAGCAAATCGGGCGGGACCATCGAGACGTTGTCGCTGTTCAAATATTTTTACGAAGCCGTCTCCCGGACCGGGCCGGAGCCCGGTCGCCGGTTTGTGGCTCTGACCGATCCCGGCTCGAAGCTGGAGGAAATCGCCCGCGAAGAGGGCTTTCGGCGCGTCTTCGCCACCCCCCCCGATGTGGGCGGGCGCTATTCGGCCCTGACCTGCTTCGGGTTGGTTCCGGCGGCGCTGATCGGGGTCGATTTGCAAAGTGTCCTGGAGGAGGCCCTGGCGATGGCTCAGGCGTGCTACCCTGAAACCAGCCCCACCGAAAACCCCGGCCTGGCCCTGGGCGCGGCCCTGGGCGAGCTGGCTCGCGCCGGGCGGGATAAGGTGACCTTCGTCATCTCCCCCGGCTTCGCCGCCTTTGGGGCCTGGGTCGAGCAGCTCATCGCCGAGAGCACGGGCAAGCACGGCAGCGGCATCCTGCCCGTGGTCGGCGAGGCCCTGGCCTCGCCCGATGGCTATGGCGACGACCGGGTCTTCGTCTTCATCCGCTTGACTTCTGCGAAGGACCGGGAGGCGAACCGGCGTCTGGAGAAAGGTCTGAAAGCGTTGGAGAGAGCCGGGTATCCTCTCATCACCTTTGACCTGGATCGCGCCGCAGCCATCGGCGGCGAGTTCTTCCGTTGGGAGATGGCCATCGCCCTGGCCGGCGCGGCGCTGGGCATCAACCCCTTCGATCAGCCCAACGTGGAGAGCGCCAAGGTCAAAGCCCGCGAGTTGATGGCCGCCTACGTCGAGCGGGGGCAGTTGCCGGCGGAAGCCCCGGTCTTGATCGAGGGCCAGGTCGAGGTCTACGGCGGCCCCGGCGGGGATAGCCTGAGCGAACGCCTGGCGGCCTTCAGCGCCCAGGCCCGGCCCGGCGATTACCTGGCGATTATGGCCTACGTCACCCCCAGCCCAGAGATAGACGCCGCGTTGGACGCCCTCCGCCGCGACCTGCGGGACAGACTGCGCCTGGCGACGACCGTCGGCTACGGGCCGCGCTTTTTGCACTCCACGGGGCAATTGCACAAGGGGGACGGCAACCGGGGCCTTTTTCTGCAACTGACGGCCGATTTCGGCGAGGACGCGCCCATCCCCGGCGAGCCGTATTCCTTCGGGGTGCTGATCGCGGCCCAGGCTTACGGCGACTGGCAGGCGCTAACGGAGAGCGGGCGACGCTGCCTGCGGCTGCATTTGAAGGGAGACTTCGTGGAAGGTTTGAAGCAGTTGGTGGGCTAAAAGGAGCCAGCTATGACCGAACTGCACGAAAAATACGCGCCAATCTTGCGCTTCGCCAGGGGGGAGAGTTTCCTCCCCGCGCGCGTCGAGGAGGTGCTCCGCTATTGCAGCTTATATGCCAAAGACCAGGGAGCGCCCCTCCTGCGCCAGGGCCAGGTCACGCCGGAGCAGATCGTGGCCAGGAGCCGCTCCACGGAGGTGTTCTTGCGCTCGGTCGACTCCGGCCCGCTGACCGGGCTGGAGGTCATCGCCGGTTGGAGCAGGCAAACGGTTGATCTTGTCCACCAGTGGGCCAGCAAAGCCGCTTCCGAGTGGACCGAGAATCTGGCCCGCAAAGCTTACAGTTGGTTCAGCCCCAAAACTAAGTCGGCCACGCAACTCTTCTGGTGGAATGACCTGATCTTGCCTCTCTTTGAAACCATCGAACAAAGCGACCGTGGCGATTTCCCCCGGCTGGTCCTGCCGGCTGAGACCCGCGACGACGCCATCGAGCGATACCGGCACAAGCGGGTTCCCCCTTATACCTACTATTACCGCCAGGTGCAGGATGGACAATACCTGTGTCTGCAATACTGGTTCTTCTACAGCTACAACGACTGGGGGCGCACCTTCGATGGCGTCAACGACCACGAGGGAGATTGGGAGGGGTTGTATCTTTTCTTCCGACTCGATGGCTGGGGCCATCCCCAGGAGCCGCCGGCTTACATCACCTTCCCCACCCACGAGTCGCGCCTGACCAAGCCCTGGGGGCATAAGGACGTCACCCTCGTGGGAACCCACCCGGTAGGGTACGTTGGCGCCGGCTCTCACGCCACCTACCCCGAGGCCAAAGCCTACTCCATCCTGGCCAGCTACAATTTAAGGGATTACGCCACCGGCGATGGCCCGGCCATCGATCACGATCAGTGGACGCATCGCATTGATCTGGATAAGGTAAGCTGGTTGACAGACTATCGAGGGTCGTGGGGAACGCGCTACTGGCTCCCGCTGGAGAAGGCCAAGTCGATCCTGGGCATCCTGACCACGGCGGCGCCGCTGCTGCGGATTTTCACCTCTGCCGCCCCTGACGAGATCGAACTGCCCGGCGTCAGCGCCCCGCGAGGCCCCAGAGGTAGCGGTGGCAAGGAACGCCCGCAATGGGCCCATCCGGTTGAATGGGCCAATGTGCCACCAACGTAGAAAGTTGCGCTAAAAACTCATTAAAGTTTAATCTTTGCTTCATTTTTCTTTAATCTTACCGATGTACAATTTAGCCAACATCAAGTTAATACCCTCCTCCCTCCCTCCCTCGAAAAACCCGCGTAGTGGCAGCGCGGGTTTTTCATTTTAGCAACCCTTCAGCCGCCTGAACCGTAGCCAGCAACACTTCATTGAAAAAGTGGTTAAGACGGCGATAGAGCTGTGGGTTGGAAGCATCAATGTCGACGGCGTTGGCCGGCATCTCAAAGGTCGTTTCGATGATCGTATCGCGGAAGAAATTGAAGGTAGCCACGGTTTCGCTCATCGACAGCCCATTTTGCCTGGCAAATTTGCCGTAGGTGTACCCGATGGCTCGCCCCTTGTCCAGAACGATGCCAGCGGCGTCCCCGGCCACATATTGAATGACCAGGCCCAGCAATTTTTGCCCGACGGTCCGCATTGTGCCCCGCTGCTTGTCCGACATCCTGGCCTGCCAGGCCAGGGAAGAGGCCTCAGATGGCTGATCTGGTAGAGCAGCAATGGCCCGCTGCACGGCCTGCTGGGCGATGTGGGTCAGGGTTGTTTCGGGCTGCCCTTGCTCCATTTTGGCCAGGAAGGCCGTCAAATCGCCTCTGCGAAAGCGGCGGTGCCCGCCGGGGGTGCGCAAGAACGCGATATGGCCTTTGTCTGCCCAACTGCGCAAGGTCAGCGGATGAACCCCCAACAACCGGGCCGCCTTAGTGATACCCAGCAGCTTTTCCGTATCGGCCATCGGAATTAGACCTCC